>DASTIY010000319.1:0-16180 GCA_035717085.1 Casimicrobiaceae bacterium
TCGACGCGCGTTTTTTCCGCGTATCCACCACAGGCGGCATGACGTGGCCGCGCCACGTCCGCAACGAGGAACAGCATGATCGGAAAACGAACGGACATCGTGCGCTTTGCGGCGGCTGCCGCGCTGACGCTCGGCGCGACGGGCAGCGCCCGCGCGGAGTTCCCGCCCTGGTACTTCCAGCCGCCCGTTACGCCGATCGCCCGCGAGATCGTCACGCTGCACGACCTGATCTTCTGGATCTGCGTCGCGATCTTCATCGGCGTGTTCGGGACGATGTTCTATGCGCTCTTCAAGCACCGCAAGTCGGTCGGGCACAAGGCCGAGCAGTTCCACGAGAACACCACCGTCGAAGTCATCTGGACGGTCATCCCGTTCCTGATCCTCATCTTCATGGCGTGGCCCGCGACGAAGACGATGATCGCCGCGCACGACACCGCGGCAGCCGATTTGACGGTCAAGGTCACCGGCTACCAATGGAAGTGGAACTACGACTACGTGCAGGAGGGCTTCGGCTACTACTCGACGCTCAAGACCTCGCTCGATCAGATCGAGGGGCGTGCGCCGAAGGACGAGCACTACCTGCTCGAGGTCGACAATCCGCTCGTCGTTCCCGTCGGCGCCAAGGTCCGCATGCTGGTGACCGCCAACGACGTCATTCATTCGTGGTGGGTGCCGGCGTTCGGCGTGAAGCAGGACGCGATCCCGGGCTTCGTGCGCGACACGTGGTTCCGCGCCGAGAAGGAGGGCGTCTATCGCGGGCAGTGCGCCGAGCTCTGCGGCAAGGAGCACGGCTTCATGCCCGTCGTCGTCGAGGTGAAATCGAAGGACGACTACGCGAAGTGGCTCGCGGACCAGAAGCAGAAGCTCGCGGGCGGTGCCGACGCGAACAAGACCTGGGACCTCGCTGCGCTCGTCGCGCACGGGCAAAAGGTGTTCGACTCGAATTGTGCGGCGTGCCACGGCGCGAACGGCACCGGCAACACCGCGATCGGCGCACCGGCGCTCGTCGGTGACAAGGTCGTGCTCGGGCCGGAGAAGCATCAGATCGACGTCGTGCTGAACGGCCAGACCGACGGCGTCATCCAGAAGCCGCCGGCGGGCGGCAAGATGCCGGCGTGGGCGCAGCTCTCCGACGTCGACATCGCGTCGGTGATCACCTACACGCGCAACACCTGGGGCAACAAGGCCGAGCAGAACGTGGTCCAGCCCACGGCCGTCAAGGCCGAACGCAAATAGTCTGGAGGAGTCGAGATGAGCAGTATCCCGCATGATCTGGTCGTCGGTGGCGTTCCGCACGGCGAGCACGCGCATCACCCGAAGGGGATCATGCGCTGGATCACGACGACGAATCACAAGGACATCGGCACGATGTACCTGTGGTTCTCGTTCACGATGTTCCTGGTCGGCGGCGTGATGGCGCTCACGATCCGAAGCGAGCTCTTCCAGCCGGGCCTGCAGATCGTCAATCCCGAGTTCTTCAACTCGATGACGACGCTGCACGGGCTGATCATGATCTTCGGGGCGCTGATGCCGGGCGCCGTCGGCTTCGCGAACTGGCTGATCCCGATGCAGATCGGCGCGCCCGACATGGCGTTCGCGCGGATGAACAACTGGAGCTTCTGGCTGCTTCCGCCGGCGGCGATCATGCTGCTGATGTCGCTGTTCGTGCCGGGCGGCGCCGCGTCGGGGGGCTGGACGATGTATCCGCCCCTCACGGTCGAGATGGGCGTCGGCATGGACCTCACGATCTTCGCGATCCACATCATGGGCGCGTCGTCGATCATGGGGTCGATCAACATCATCACGACGATCCTGAACCTGCGCGCGCCGGGCATGACGCTGATGAAGATGCCGCTCTTCTGCTGGTCGTGGCTCATCACCGCCTACCTGCTGATCGCGGTGATGCCGGTGCTCGCGGGCGCGGTGACGATGCTCCTCACCGACCGTCACTTCGGCACGTCGTTCTTCAATGCCGCCGGCGGCGGCGACCCGGTGCTCTTCCAGCATGTGTTCTGGTTCTTCGGCCATCCCGAGGTCTACATCATCATCCTGCCGGCGTTCGGGCTCATCTCCGAAATCGTTCCGACGTTTTCGCGCAAGCCCCTCTTCGGCTATGCGTCGATGGTCTACGCGCTGGCGGCGATCGCCGTGCTGTCCTTCCTCGTCTGGGCGCACCACATGTTCACGACGGGACTGCCGGTCGCGAGCCTGCTCTTCTACATGTACGCGACGATGCTGATCGCGGTGCCCACCGGCGTGAAGGTGTTCAACTGGACCGCGACGATGTGGAAGGGCTCGATCAGCCTCGAAGCGCCGATGCTATTCGCGCTGGGCTTCCTGTTCCTGTTCGTGATCGGCGGATTCACCGGGCTGATCGTGGCGATCCAGCCGGTCGACATCCAGTTCCAGGACACCTACTACGTCGTCGCGCATTTCCACTACGTCATGGTCGCGGGAACGCTCTTCGCGTTCTTCGGCGCCACGTATTACTGGCTGCCGAAGTGGACCGGGCACATGTACGACGAGACGCTGGCGAAGTGGCACTTCTGGGGCTCGTTCATCTTCTTCAACGTCGCGTTCTTCCCGATGCACTTCCTCGGCCTCGCCGGCATGCCGCGGCGCGTTCCCGACTACGCGCAGCAGTTCACCGACTGGAACATGGTGTCGACGATCGGCGCCTTCGGCTTCGGGCTGTCGCAGCTGATCTTCCTCACCGCGGTCGTCAAGTGCATCCGCGGTGGCGAGCCCGCGCCGGCGAAGCCGTGGGAAGGCGGGACGACGCTCGAATGGACGCTGCCGTCCCCCGCGCCGTACCACTCGTTCGAAACACCGCCGGTGGTGAAGTAGGGCCGGAATGGCAGCGAATGCGCCGGCGATGAGCGACGAACGCACGCCTGAAGAGCGGCTGAAAGCGGCGAATCGTCGCACCGGATTGCTGCTCGCCGGCATCGCGCTGCTGTTCTTCGTGGGCATTTTCCTCACGCGGCTGTTCGACGATCCGATGCTGTCGCCTGCCATCATCGGCGGCGCCGCCGTGCTGTTCCTGGTCATCGCGATCGGGCGGCACTTGCGCAAATGACGCGCGACGCAAGCGTACGGCGCAGCAACAGGGTGCTGATGACGAAGCTCGGCGTCGTCGTCGTCGCGATGTTCGGCTTCGGGTACCTGCTCGTGCCGTTCTACGAGAAGATCTGCCAGGTGACGGGCCTGCGCGACATCGATCGCGCCGACGCGGTCGTCAACACGCAGGTCGACAAGTCGCGCACGATCAAGATCGAGTTCGACACCAACCTGCGCAACCTGCCGTGGGACTTTCGCGCGCTGCAGCTCGCGGAGAACGTGCATCCGGGCGAGGTGACGCAGGCGATGTTCCAGGTCGTCAACCTGACCGACCGGCCGATCACGGGCCAGGCGATTCCGAGCTACGGACCGCAGCAGGCCGCGCTCTATTTCAAGAAGCTCGACTGCTTCTGCTTTGCGAAGCAGACACTGCAGCCCGGCGAGAAGCGCGCGATGCCGGTGGTCTTCGTCGTCGATCCGAGCCTGCCGAAGGACGTGGGCACGATCACGCTTTCGTACACGTTCTTCGAAGTCGAGGGCAATGGGAGATCGTCAAATGACAGGGGATAAGCGATGAGCGCCGCCGCGGCACCTGCCGGCAAGCCGTATTACTTCGTGCCGCAGCCGTCGCACTGGCCGATCTTCGGCTCGTGCGCACTGCTGCTGATGGGGACGGGCGCGGCCTTCTGGTTCAACAGTTACCCGGCCGGCCCGTGGATCGTGCTCACCGGCTTCTGCGTGCTGCTGATCATGATGTTCGGCTGGTTCGGCACGGTGATCAGCGAATCGGAGCGCCACCTCTACAACCGCAAGGTCGACGTCTCCTTCCGCAGGAGCATGAGCTTCTTCATCTTCAGCGAGGTGATGTTCTTCGCGGCGTTCTTCGGCGCGCTCTTCTATGTGCGCAACATCTCGGTGCCCGATCTCGCCGGACCGCTGACCGGCCGCGTGCTGTGGCCCGACTTCGCGGCACAGTGGCCGACCAACGGACCCTACCTGCAACAGGCGTTCTCGCCGATGGGTGCGGTCGGCATTCCGCTCATCAACACGATCATCCTCGTGAGCTCGGGGGGCACGCTGACGATCGCGCACCACGCGCTGAAGGCGGGGCATCGCGGCGCGCTCAAGTTCTGGCTCGCCGTGACGATTCTGCTCGGCTTCACGTTCCTCGGCCTGCAGGCCTACGAGTACACGCACGCGTACAGCGAGCTCAACCTGAAGCTGTCGACCGGTGTGTATGGCTCGACGTTCTTCATGCTGACGGGCTTCCACGGCTTCCACGTGACGATCGGCGCGATCATGCTGAGCGTGATGCTCGTCCGCGCGTTCAAGGGCCACTTCGACGCGGAGCACCATTTCGCATTCGAGGCCGCGGCGTGGTACTGGCACTTCGTCGACGTCGTGTGGCTGCTGCTGTTCATCCTCGTGTACTGGCTGTGAGGCTATAGCTGTCCCGGAACGATCCAGCCCATCCACCAGGAGAAGACGAGGAACGCGATGAGCGCCATCGACAGCCCGACGCGGACCGCGAGCGCGACGACGACGCGGTTGCCGCGGCCGCGGTCGCGATAGAGGAACACGAGCGCGGTGAAAAGCGCGGTGACGATCGCGACCAGCACGACGATGACGACGATTCTCATGACGCTCGCGAGTCCCGGGCCAGTGTAGCACCCGGCATCGCGCGATGACGGCGATCGGCCACGACGCGAGCGGCGAGCGCCGCCGGCCCGCATGGCTGCCTACGCTCGCCGCGTTCGTCGCGATCGCGCTGTGTGTCATCGCGGGTAATTGGCAGCACCGCAGAATGCTGGAGAAGGACGCGCAACAGGCGCGCATCGAGCGCGCGGCGGCGATCGCGCCCGTCGCGCTGCCCGCCGGCGTCGATGATTGGCGCGACTGGCGCTTTCGTCGGGTGCGCGTGTCGGGCGTCTACGACGCGAAGCGGCAGATCCTGATCGACAACCGCGTGCACGAAGGACGCGTCGGCTTCGGGGTCGTCACGCCGCTCGACCTCGCCGACGGTCGCGTGGTGCTCGTCGACCGCGGCTTCGTGCCGGCGGGTCCGTCGCGCCGCGAGTTGCCGACGCGACCGCCGCCGGCAGGCAACGTGACCGTCGACGGCCGCATCGACGTTCCACCGACGAACTACTTCGAGCTCGGAAACGCCAATGCTCACCCGGGCAGCCTCTGGCAGCACGTCGATCCCGCGCGCTTCGCCGCCGTCACCGGCGTCGACGTGCTGCCGATCGTCATCGACGCGACCGGACCCGGCGACGACGGACTCCTGCGCGATCGCACGTTTCCTCAACTCGATAGCGAGCGCAACCTGAGCTACATGCTGCAGTGGTACGCGTTCGCGGCGCTGGCCGCGGGACTCTGGGTGTGGTTCACGGTATTGCCGCGTCTTGGCTTGCGTGGTGGACGCCGTGGCCGGTGATCCGGTGAGCGCCGCGGGCGGCGGCACGACCGCGCGCACGAAGCGCCTGATCGCACTGATCGTCGCGATCGCGATCGCGCCCGTCGTCCTCTCGTACCTCGCCTACTATCTGTGGCCGCGCGACGCGCGCGTCAACTACGGCGAGTTGCTGCCGCACACGCAACTGGGCGCGCTGCACGGGACGACCGCTGACGGCACGCCGCTCGATGCCGAGGCATTGAGCAATCGCTGGCTGGTGATCCAGGAGGCGACCGGCGCGTGCGAACGCGCGTGTCGCGACGCGCTCTACGCGACACGCCAGGCGCGCACGATCCAGAACGCCGAGCGCGAGCGCGTCGTGCGCGTGCTCGTGCTCCCGGCGGCTGCGCCGCTCCCCGACCTGCGCGCCGAGCACCCGGATCTCGTCGTCGTGCGCGCCGATCCGCCGCCCACGCTGCCGCGAGGCGCGGATCGTCTCTACCTCGTGGATCCGCTTCGCAACTTCGTCCTCGCGTGGCCGTTGCAGCCCGACATCAAGGCGCTCGCGAAGGACCTGACGCGGCTTCTGCGCGCGTCGAGCATCGGTTAGCGAAAGGCGCGAAATCGTCGCGCGGTAAAATCACGATCTTTCCGGTGCACGTCCCTTGACCGCCCTCGCCCTCGCCGAATCCCGGGCGCGCCAGTTCTTCGCGCTCACGAAGCCGCGCGTCGTGTCGCTCATCGTCTTCACGGCGGTGATCGGCATGTTCCTGGCCGTGCCAGGCGTGCCGCCGGCAGGCCCGGTGCTGTTCGGCACGCTCGGCATTGCGCTCGTCGCCGGCGCAGCGGCTGCGATCAATTGCCTCGTCGAGCAGAACATCGATCGGCTGATGCGACGCACCAGCTGGCGTCCGCTGCCCCGCGGCGAGCTCACGTCGAAGCAGACGCTCGTCTTCGCGCTCGCGGTCGGCTCGCTCGGACTGTGGGTCCTCTACCGCTTGGTGAATCCGCTGACCGCATTCCTGACGCTCGTGACGTTCGTCGGCTACGCGATCGTCTACACGGTGCTGCTCAAGCCGGCGACGCCGCAGAACATCGTGATCGGCGGCGCGTCGGGCGCGATGCCGCCGGTGCTCGGCTGGGCGGCGATCACGGGTAACGTCCCGCCCGAGGCGCTCATCCTCTTCCTCGTGATCTTCATCTGGACGCCGCCGCATTTCTGGTCGCTCGCGCTCTATCGTCGCGACGACTACAAGAACGCGCGGCTGCCGATGCTGCCGGTCACGCACGGCATCCGCTACACGCAGGTGATGATCGTTCTCTACACGATCGCGCTCACTGCCGTTACCCTCATGCCGTTCGCGCTGCGCATGAGCGGCTGGCCCTATCTCGTCGCGGCGCTCGCGCTCGGCGGCACGTTCATCGGCTACGCGGTGCGCCTGTATCGCCACTACAGCGACGCGCTCGCGCGCGCGACGTTCCGCTACTCGATCGTCTATCTCGCCGCGCTCTTCGGGGCGCTGCTCGTCGATCACTACGCCGCCTCGCTGTACTGATCCCCGCACGCGGCTTCGCGCCGCGCACCGCCGCATGTCGATGCTTCGCCGCCTGTTCGTCCTGTGCGCCCTCACCGTCCTCGTCGCATGCAGTGGCGGCGGACCTGCATTCAAGGCGTCCGACGTGACGGGGTCGTCGTTCGGCCACGACTTCTCGCTCAAGGACCCGAGCGGCAAGACGCGCACGCTCGAGGACTTCCGCGGCAAGGCGGTCGTCGTCTTCTTCGGTTACACGCAGTGTCCCGACGTCTGTCCGACGACGCTCGCGACGCTGGCGCAGGCGATGAAGGAGCTCGGTCCCGACGCCGATCGCGTTCAGGTGCTTTTCGTGACCGTCGATCCCGAGCGCGACACGCCCGATCTGCTGTCGAAGTACGTGCCGTCGTTCGATCCGCGCTTTCTCGGCCTGTGGGGCGACGCGGACGCGACCGCGCGCACCGCGAAGGAATTCAAGGTGATTTATCAGAAGGTGCCGGGCGCCACGCCGGGCAGCTACACGATGGATCACTCGGCCGGCAGCTACGTGTTCGACCCGAAGGGACGGTTGCGCCTGTTCGTCTCGAACGGCCAGGGCGCCGACGTCTTCGCGCACGATTTGCGCGAGCTGCTGAGGGGGGCGTAGGTCGTTCGTTGCACCCGTCACCTCAACCCTCCCCCGCTCCGCGGGGCGAGGGAGCCGGGGGAACCCAAAAGAGGTGCCGACTACATCTTGCTTTCGATCAGTTCGATCTTGTAGCCGTCGGGATCCTGCACGAACGCGATCACGGTCGTTCCGCCCTTCACCGGACCCGCGTCGCGCGTGACGTTGCCGCCTTTCGCGCGCACCGCGTCGCACGCAGCCTTCGCATCGGGGACGGCGATCGCGACGTGACCGTACGCGTCGCCGAGATCGTAGCGCTCGACGCCGTAGTTGTACGTGAGCTCGAGCACCGCGTGCTCGCGCTCGTCGCCGTAACCGACGAACGCCAGCGTGTAGCGCTGGTCGGGACGGTCGGTCTTGCGCAGCAGCTTCATGCCGAGCACGTTCGTGTAGAAGTCGATCGACCGGTCGAGGTCGCCGACGCGCAGCATCGTGTGCAGGATTCGCATCGCGTTTTCCTGATTAGAACTCCACCATCTCGAAATCGTCCTTGCGCGCGCCGCACTCGGGACAGGTCCAGTTCGGCGGCACGTCGTCCCAACGCGTACCGGGCGGGATGCCGTCCTCGGGCGACCCGGTCTCCTCGTCGTAGATCCAGCCGCAGATCAGGCACATGTACTTTTTCATCAATGCGGGCGAAACGGCGAGCGCGCGTGACCCTCGCACTCGTGGGATAGAATCGGGAAGTGTAGCAATCCCTTCCCGCTCCGCGCGCGATGCGCCGCGCGGATCCGATGCCCGCCGACGCCGATCCCGCCTATCCGCCGCTCGTGCTGACCTTCGCCGCGTCCGATCCGTCGGGCGGCGCAGGCATCCAGGCGGATCTGCTCACGCTGTCGAGCATGGGGTGTCATCCGCTGTCGGTGATTACCGCGCTCACCGTCCAGGACACCATCGGCGTCGAAGGCGTGCTCGCGATCGACGCGGACTGGGTTTCCGATCAGGCACGCGCACTGCTCGAGGACGTTCCCGTCGACGCCTTCAAGATCGGCGTGCTCGGCAGCGTCGCGAACATCGGCGCCATCGCGGAGATCCTCGCCGACTATCCGGACATCCCGCTCGTGCTCGACCCGGTGCTCGCATCCGGCCGCGGCGACGAGCTCGCGAACGACGACATGACGCGCGCGATGCGCGATCTGCTGCTGCCGCACGCGACGATCGTCACGCCGAACAGCATCGAGGCGCGGCGGCTCGCCGATCTCGACGACGAGAACGCGCCGCTCGCCGATTGCGCCGCGAAGCTCGTCGACGCCGGCGCGCAATACGTACTCGTCACCGGCACGCACGAGCCGACGCGCGACGTGGTGAACACGCTCTACGGCGAGCAGGGCGTCGTGCGTGCCGACACGTGGACGCGGCTGCCGGGGACCTATCACGGTTCCGGCTGCACGCTCGCGTCGGCGATCGCGGCGATGCTCGCGAACGGCCTCGAGCTGCCGGAGGCCGTGCGCGAGGCGCAGGACTACACGTGGCACGCGCTCGAGCGCGCGTACCGCCCGGGGATGGGGCAGTGGCTGCCCGACCGGCTGTTCTGGGCTCGCGACGGGTATGCCGATGACGGCGAGGCGCCGGACGCGCCGTCGCCGACCGCGATACGCGCGCACGATGCGCCGGGCACGCACTGATCGCGCGAATCGCGTGCGCGGGCTCTACGCAGTGACGCCCGAACTCGCCGACGCCGACGCGCTCACGGCGAAAGTCCATGCGGCGATCGACGGTGGCGCGCGCGTCGTGCAGTACCGCGACAAGTCGCGCGCGCCTTCCGCGCGTCGCACGCAGGCGCAGCGCCTCGCCGATCTCTGCAAGCGCCACGACGTTCTCTTCATCGTCAACGACGATGCGGCGCTCGCGCGCGACGTCGACGCCGATGGCGTCCACGTCGGCGAGGACGACGGCGATCTCTCGCGCGTGCGCGACATCGTGGGCGACGACCGCGTGATCGGCCTGTCGTGCTACGACGATTTCGGACGCGCCCGTGAAGGCGTGCGAAGCGGCGCCGATTACGTCGCGTTCGGAAGCTTCTTCGCGTCGTCGGTGAAGCCCGATGCGCGGCGCGCGTCGCTCGATCTGCTCACCCGCGCACGCGAGCTTGCGGTGCCGGTCGTCGCGATCGGCGGCATCGACGCGTCGAACGCGGGATCGCTGCGCGATGCGGGCGCGAGCGCGGTCGCGGTGATCAGCGCGCTCTTCGCACACGATTCCGATGCCGACATTGCGCGCCACGCGCGGGCGATCGCCGAGCTGTTCGCCGCGTAATCCACGGGAATCACGCATGGCCAATCGCAACGAAGCGCTCTTCGCGCGCGCGCAACGCACAATCCCCGCCGGCGTCAACTCGCCGGTGCGCGCGTTCCGGTCGGTGGGCGGCACGCCACGCTTCTTCGTCGAGGGCGAAGGGGCGTGGCTGGTCGACGCGGACGGCCGGCGGTACATCGACTACGTCGGATCGTGGGGACCGGCGATCGCCGGGCACGCGCATCCTTCCGTCGTGCGCGCCGTGCAGCAGACGGCGGTGCACGGGCTGTCGTTCGGCGCGCCGACCGAGCTCGAAATCGAGCTCGCCGAGACGATCGTCGCGGCATTGCCGGGCGTCGACCTCGTGCGCCTGGTGTCGTCGGGCACCGAAGCGACGATGTCGGCGCTGCGTCTTGCGCGCGGCTACACGGGCCGCTCGAAGATCGTGAAGTTCGAAGGCTGCTATCACGGGCACGGCGACAGCCTGCTCGTCAAGGCCGGGTCCGGCGCGCTCACGTTCGGCCAGCCTTCGTCCGCCGGCGTGCCGCCCGCGATCGCCAACGAGACGATCGTGGTTTCGTACAACGATCTCACCGCGGTCGAGGCGGTCTTCGCAGCCGAGCCCGACAAGATCGCGGGCGTCATCGTCGAGCCGATCGCGGGGAACATGAATCTGGTCCTGCCTGCACGCGGCTTTCTCGAAGGCCTGCGCGCGCTTTGCGATCGCTACGGCGCGGTGCTGATCTTCGACGAGGTGATGACCGGTTTTCGCGTGCATGCGCAAGCGGCGCAGGGACTGTTCGGCATCCGCCCCGATCTCACGACACTCGGCAAGGTGATCGGCGGCGGCATGCCCGTCGGCGCGTTCGGCGGACGTCGCGGCATCATGGAGAAGATCGCG
This sequence comes from Casimicrobiaceae bacterium, assembly GCA_035717085.1. Classification (GTDB taxonomy): domain Bacteria; phylum Pseudomonadota; class Gammaproteobacteria; order Burkholderiales; family Casimicrobiaceae; genus VBCG01. The sequence goes on from DASTIY010000319.1 coordinate 10,788, forward strand.
CCGCTAGGGCCCGTCTACCAGGCGGGCACGCTTTCGGGGAATCCGGTGGCGGTCGCCGCAGGCCTCGCGACGCTCGCCCTCACGCGCGCGCCCGGCTTCTACGAGGCGCTCGCGCGTACGACGCGCGCCCTTACCGAGGGCCTCGCCGCCGCCGCGCACAAGCACGGGGTCGCGTTCTCGGCGCAGGCGGTGGGCGGGATGTTCGGCCTCTATTTCGCGCAGCGCGCGCCGAACACGTACGCCGAGGTCATGGCGTGCGACGTGCAGGCGTTCAATCGCTTCTTCCACGCGATGCTCGACCGCGGCATCTACCTCGCGCCGTCGGCGTACGAGGCGGGATTCGTCTCCGCCGCGCACGGCGACGCCGAGATCGCGGCGACGATCACAGCGGCGGCAGACGCGTTCGCGACGCTATGACAATGGTATGATCGCCGGCTTGCTTTCCCTCTACCGCCAACGTTGGACGCCCCCGCCCGCAAGCGCCTAGGCGAGATCCTGGTCGAGCGCGGCAAGCTCGATCAGGCGAACCTCGACCGCGCGCTGCGGCTGCAATCGGAATCGGGCGAGCGGCTCGGCTCGCTCCTCGTGACGCTCGGTCTTTGCGCGCAGCGCGACGTCGCCGAAGCGCTCGCATCGCAGCTCGCGCTTCCGCTCGTCGATGCGAGCGGCTATCCCGAATTTCCGATCCTCGAGGAGCGCGTCTCGGCGCGCTTTCTGCGCGAGGCGCGCGCGCTGCCGGTGCGCGAGGACGAGTCGGAGCTCGGCCTCGCGATGGCCGATCCGACCGACCACTACACGATCGGCGCGTTCGAGATGGTCACCGGACGCACGGTACGGCCGATGGTCGCGATCCCGACCGATCTCGAGGCGGCCCTCGAGCGGCTCTACGGCGCGGGTCGTTCCGCCGTGGGCCAGCTGATCGGCGACGTCGAGACGCGCAGCGACGAGCTGACGTTCGACGCCGACGTGCAGCAGTTGAAGGACCTCGCGTCCGAAGCGCCGGTGATCCGGCTCGTGTCGCTGCTCATCACCAACGCGCTCGAGATGCGGGCCTCGGACATCCATATCGAGCCGTTCGAGAATCGGCTGATCGTCCGTTACCGGATCGACGGCGTGCTGCACGAAGTCGAATCGCCGCCGCGGCGGCTGTCGGCCGCGGTCATCTCGCGCATCAAGATCATGGCGAGCCTCGACATCGCCGAGCGGCGGCTGCCGCAGGACGGCCGCATCCGGCTGCGCGTGCAAGGCAAGGAGATCGACCTTCGCGTGTCGACGGTGCCGACGATGCACGGCGAATCGGTCGTCATGCGGATCCTCGACAAGGGCGGCGTCGCGCTCGACTTCGCCAAGCTCGGCTTCGAGGACGATGCGCTCAAGGTGTTCCTCGACGTGCTGCTGCAACCGCACGGCATCCTGCTCGTCACCGGGCCCACCGGCTCGGGCAAGACGACCACGCTCTACACCGCGCTCGATCGACTGAACCAGCCCGACGTGAAGATCCTCACCGTCGAGGATCCGGTCGAGTACGAGATGGCCGGGATCAACCAGATCCAGGTGAAGCCGCAGATCGACCTCACGTTCGCGAATGCATTGCGCTCGATCGTGCGGCAGGACCCCGATGTCATCATGATCGGCGAAATCCGCGACCTCGAGACGGCGCAGATCGCCGTGCAGTCGGCGTTGACCGGACACCTCGTGCTGTCGACCGTGCATACCAACGACGCACCGTCGACGGTCAACCGGCTGCTCGACATGGGCGTCGAGGACTACCTGCTCACGTCGACGGTGATCGGCATCCTCGCGCAGCGCCTCGTGCGCAGGCTCTGCCCGCATTGCCGCGACCCGTACGTCGCGCTGCCGGAGCTGGTCGAGCAGATGCGGCTGCGCCGCTACGTCGAAGGCGACGGCGACATCACGCTGTGGCACGCGAAAGGATGCAGCCAGTGCGCGAACACCGGCTACGTCGGCCGCGTGTGCATTACCGAGATGATGCCGATGACCGACGGATTGCGCCGGCTCGTGATGAAGCACGCGACGGCGGCCGAGCTTCGCGCGGAGGCGATCTCGGTCGGCATGATCACAATGTACGAGGATGGCTTGCGCAAGGCGGTGAAAGGGGTCACGACGTTCGAGGAAGTGCTTCGCGCGACGCGCGAAGACTGAACGGCCGGGGGGTATCGCCGATGCCGCTCTACAGCTACCGTGCGGTCAGCGCCGCAGGCGACGTCGCGACCGGCGAGATCGAGGCGGCGAACGAATCGGAGATCGTCGATCGTCTGCGCGACCAGGGCCTGCTGCCGATGCAGATCGCGCAGTCGCTCGGCGTCGCGAGCGGCGCCGCCGTCGCGCGCGCGCCGCGGCAAAGCCTCTTCGCGCCGCGCCGCGTCACGCGCGACCACCTGCTCGCACTGACGCGCGACCTCGCGACGCTGCTGCGCGCAGGGCTCACGCTCGACCGCGCGCTCGAGCTCGAGATCAGCCTCGCGACGTCGCTGCCGGTGGCGACGATGCTGCAGGGGATTCGCGACGAGGTGCGCGGCGGCAGGTCGCTCTCGCAGGCGCTCGACGCGCGGCGCGACGTGTTCTCGCGCTTCTACGTCAACATCGTGCGCGCCGGCGAAGCAGGCGGCGCGCTCGGCACCGTGCTCACGCGGCTCGCCGAGACGATGGAGCGTAACAAGGAGCTGCGCGACTCGGTGCGCTCGGCGCTCATCTACCCGACGATCCTGGTGTTCGTCGCCGTCGCGTCGATCATGATCCTGCTGGTGTTCGTCGTGCCGCAGTTCCAGACGACGTTCGCGCAGGCGGGCAAGGCGCTGCCGATTCCGACGCAGATCGTCATCGTCGTCGGCACGTTCCTGCGCAACTGGTGGTGGGCGATGATTCCGGCGATCGTGCTCTTCGTCGCATGGTTTCGCCGGCGCGGGCGCAACCCGGCGGTACGCCGCGTGCGCGACACGCGGCTCCTGCGCACGCCGCTGCTCGGCGACCTGATCGCGAAAGTCGAGATCGCACGCTTCGCGCGCACGCTGTCGACGCTGCTCGGCAACGGCGTCACGCTGCTCGCGGGACTCGCGATCGTGAAGGAGACGATGGGCAACGTCGTGCTCGCGAGCGGCTTCGACGGCGTCATCGCGAAGCTGCGCGAAGGGAAGGGCTTCGGCCGCCCGATGGCCGAAACCGGCCTCTATCCGCGCCTCGCGACGCAGATGATCCTCGTCGGCGAGGAGAGCGGGCGTCTCGAGGAGATGTTGACGCGCGTCGCCGACGTCTACGACCGCGAGGTCGCGACGTCGATCAAGCGCTTCCTCGCCGTGCTCGAGCCGGTGCTGATCCTGTCGCTCGCGGTGCTCGTCGGCGGCATCGTGTTCTCGATCCTGCTCGGCGTCATGGGCATGAGCGAACTCGTCGTCTGAACCCTGTCTAAACAAGCCAATTTTGCGAGGCGGCGGAGTCGCTCCGCGCTTCGAAGGAACGTAACCATGTGGAAGCCACTTCCGTCGCGCGCGCGTCACGCGGGCATGACGCTGATCGAGATTCTCGTCGTGCTCACGCTGATCGGCGTCGTGCTCGGCATCGTCGGCACGAACTACCTCGGCAAGAGCGAGCAGGCGAAGGCGAAGGCCGCGAAGATCGAGATCGAGCAGATCGGCCAGGCGCTCGATCTCTTCAAGCTCGAGCTCGGCCGCTATCCGACGACGTCGGAAGGCCTGCAGGCGCTGGTCGCCGCGCCGTCGGGCTTGTCGAACTGGGCGGGCCCGTACTGGAAAAAATCGACCACGCCGAAGGATCCCTGGGGCCACGAGTACAAGTACCAGTCGCCCGGCACGCACGGCCCCTACGACATCGTGTCGCTCGGCGCCGACGGCGTCGAGGGAGGGGAGGGGGCCAACAAGGACATCGTGAACTGGGAGTAGTGATCGGTGCAGCGCGGCGTCACGCTTCTCGAACTCCTGATCGTCCTCGCCATCATGGCGATCGTCGCCGCCGTGACGATTCCGATGTTCGGCGGGCCGGTGTCGACGAGCCAGTTGCGGCAGGCGGCGCGCGAGATCGCGGCGGGCCTTCGTCTCGCGCAAAGCGAGGCGGTGTCGCAGCGGCGCGAGACGTTCCTCGTCGTCGACGTCGCGGGCCGCCGCTTCAAGGTCGACAACGATCCGCGCGAGCACAAGCTGCCCGACAAGGCGGAGGTCAAGCTCTTCACCGCGCAGAACGATCTGGTGAGCGACAGCGTCGGCGCCATCCGTTTCTATCCGGACGGCGGCAGCAACGGCGGCCGCATCACGATCGCCTCCGGCGCGCGCAAGTTCGACGTCGACGTCGACTGGCTCACCGGCCGCGTCGCGATCCTCGATTAGGTCGTGATCGCGTCGAGCTTTCGACATCCTGCGAGATCGCGCGAACGCTCGCGCGCGCGGCGTCGCATCGAGGGATTTTCGGTCCTCGAAGTGCTCGTCGCGTTCGTCATCGTCGCGCTCGTCGTCACCGCGCTCTTCCGCCTGTTCGGCGGCGCGCTCGGCAACGCCGCCGCTGCCGACGAATGGACGCGCGCGATGCTCGTTGCGCAGTCGCGTCTGACGCTCGCCGCGTCGACGACGCCGCTGCGCGAAACGAACGATGCCGGCAGCGACACCGACGGGCTGCGCTGGCGCACGAGCGTGCTCCCGTACGTGCCGCCCGATGCCAATCCGGATCTCGAGCGCGCGTCCGAGACGATGACGACGCGCCTTTATCGCATCAACGTCGACGTGAGCTTCGCCGGTGGCGACGGGCGCGAGCGCACGGTGTCGTTGTCGACGCTGAAGATCGGCGAGCGAAACCCTCAATGAGTCGCGCTGCGCGCAACGTGCGAAGCATGTCGCCGGCAGGGCGCCACGCCGGCTTCACGCTGCTCGAGCTGATCGTCGCGCTCGTGCTGCTCGGGCTGCTCTCGGCCGTGCTCTTCGGCTCGCTGCGGCTCGCCGGGCAGAGCACCGACCGCGGCGACGCGGCCGCGCAGCGTGCCGCGAGCATGCGGCTCGCGCAGCAATTCCTGCGCGCCAATCTCGAGGCGCAGCATCCGCTTCGCATGCGCAAGATCGTCGACTGGCCGCTGCTCTTCACGGGCACCGGCGACGAGATCCGCTACGCTGCAGAACTGCCGGCGCGCGTCGCTGGTGGCGGCGTCTGGTTCTATCGGCTGGCCGTGCATACCGACGAGCCGAAATCGCCGCTCGTCCTCGAGCGCGTCGTGCCCGATCTCGCGGCGGAGGCGCCGCCCGAATTCACCGATGCCGAGCGCTCGGTGCTCGCCGACGGCATCGCGTCGCTGAAGCTCGCGTACTACGGCCGCGACGCCGATGCGGCATTGAGCGTCGCACCGACGTGGCGCGAGCGCTGGGACGATCCGCAGC
>DASTIY010000320.1:0-3829 GCA_035717085.1 Casimicrobiaceae bacterium
CTTCCTCGGCATGCTCGCGCTCGGACTGTCGTACATCGTCGTGCCGTTGTTCACGCTGTCCGAGCCTATCGACGAGCGGCTCGGGCTCGCGTCGTGTGCGTTCGCGGTCGCAGGCCTCTGCGCGGCCGGCATCGCCGCCTCCATGCTGCCGGCCGTCGGCTGGCGCGTCGCGGCGGTCGTCGCCGGCGCCGCGGCGCTCTCGCTGCATCTTCGCGTCATGCGCGCCGCGCTGCGCAGCGGCATGCGGCGCGACCTCGGGCCGTCGTTCCACTTCGTGTACGCAGGGTGGGCGATGCTCGCGATCAGCCTCGCCACCGCCCTCGCGATCGTGCTGCGCGCACCGCTCGCGGGCCTGCCGACGCTCTTCGGCGTCGTGCTGATCGCGGGCTGGCTGCTGACGTTCGTTCTCGGCGTGCTGCAGCGGATCGTCCCATTCCTCGCGTCGATGCACGCCGCGCGCGGCCGCCACCTGCCGCCGACGCCGTCGTCGCTCGCGCGCGGTGCGGCGTTGCGCGTTCATTACGTTGCGCACTTCGTCGCGCTCTCGCTGCTCGCAGTCGCCGTCGTCGTCGATGAACCCGTCCTCGTGCGCGCGGCGGCCATCGCGGGTTTCGTCGGCGCGCTGGCGTTCGCGCTGTTTTTCGCGAACGTCATGCGCAGGATGACCGCGGCGAGGGCGGTTGCGCTCGCCGGCTCCGCCAGGGCTTGACTCCGATCAAAGGCGCCTTCACGCGCGGCTGCTAACGTCGGTTGGCAAAGGCAACGAGGCCGCCATGAGCTACGACCGGCAGGTGAGCCGCGCGCTCGACGACGAGCACCGCGCGAACATCGCGCTCTTCGAGCGCGTCGAACGCGCGCTCGCGAAGTCGTCGCCGGATACCGCGGAGCTCGCGCAACTCGCCGGCGCGTTGTGCCGGCAGATCGAGCAGGACGTCGGGCGCCACTTCGATTTCGAGGAGCGCGAGCTCTTTCCGAGGATGACCGACGCCGGGGACGGCGAGATGGCGGCACTCCTCGCGGCCGAGCACGCCGCGATCCGCGAGACGGCGACGGCGTTGCTTCCGCTCGCGCAGCGCGCGGCGGAAGGCAACCTCGACGCAGCGGGGCTCGCCGCGATGAAGCAGCGCGCACTCGACATGATCGAGCGGCAGGTCGCGCACATTCAGAAGGAGACGATGGCGCTGCTGCCGATGCTCGACGATCTCCTCGACGACGACGACGACCGCGAGCTCGCGTTCGCGTACGCCGCGGACTGAGCGAAGGCGATGTCGCGCATGCCCGACGACGATGCCGTGCGCGAAGCGCTGCGCGCCGTCGACGACCCCGAGGCCGGGATGAACATCGTCGATCTCGGGCTCGTCTACGGCGTCGACGTCACCGAGGACGCTGTGCGCGTCGAGATGACGATGACCACGGCGGCCTGCCCGATGACCGACATGATCGTCGCGCAGGTGCGCGACGTGCTCGAGAGCATCGTGCCCGTCGGCGCGAGCGTCGTCGTCGAGCTCGTATGGGATCCTCCGTGGACGCCCGACAAGATGACGGGCATCGCGAAGGAACACTTCGGCTGGACGTTCTGACGCGTCGCGAGCCGCATTCCTCGGCGCCCGTGCCGACCCGCATGTCGCGCGACCTCCGTCCCGCGCAGCGCGCGCCGCTCATGATGCTGGGCTTTCTCGGTCTCGTCGCCGGCGTCGGCGCCGGGCTCGCGCGGCTCGGCTACCGCATGCCGGATGTCGCCGCGCAGGCATCGGCCGCGCACGGCGCGCTCATGATCGGCGCGTTCTTCGGCGTGGTGATCGCGCTCGAGCGCGCCGTCGCGATCGGCCGGCCGTGGGCGTATCTCGCCCCGCTTTTCGGCGGCGCCGGGGGCGCCGTGATCATCGCCGGCTATTTCGTTCCCGGCGCCTGGCTGCTCCTCGCCGGCAGCTTCGTGCTGGTGATCGCGTCGCTCGACGTCGTACGCCGGCACCGCGGATCTTTCACGATCACCATCGCCATCGGCGCCGCGTGCTGGATGATCGGCAACGTCGGCATCGCGCTGGGCGCGCCGGTGCACGACGTCGTCGCGTGGTGGCTCGCGTTTCTCCTGTTGACGATCGCCGGCGAGCGCCTCGAGCTTTCGCGCTTCGTGCAGCCGTCGCGGGCCGCGCGGCACGCCTTCGTCGCGATCGTCGTGCTGATGGTCGCGGCACTCGTCGCCATTCCGCATCCGCTCGCCACGCGTGCCTTCGGCGCGACGCTCCTCGCGCTCGCGCTGTGGCTCTTCCACAACGACATCGCGCGGCGCACGGTGCGCAAGACGGGCCTGACGCGATTCATCGCGATCTGCCTGCTCGCGGGCTACGCGTGGCTCGCGCTCGGCGGCGCGACGCTCGTCGGCGCCGGGCTCGTTCCCGGTTCGCGCAGCTACGACGCGATCGTGCACGCGCTCGCGCTCGGCTTCGTGTTCTCGATGGTGTTCGGCCACGCGCCGATCATCCTGCCGGCGGTGCTTCGCGTGGCGCTGCCTTATACGCCGTGGTTCTACGCCCCGCTCGTGCTGCTGCACGGGTCGCTCGTCGTGCGCATCGCCGGCGACGCGCTGACGCGCTTCGATTGGATTCGCGCCGGCGGCCTGCTGAACGCGCTCGCGCTCGCCGCATTCATCGTGGCCTATGCGAGCGCGGTGCTGCGCGCGCGTACGGCGCCTCCCGGCCGTCCGCGCCGCGGTAAGCCGAGTCGCTATTGACAGGCGGTTCCCGGTCGGCTCATGCTGGCGCGCCCAACCGGAAGGAGCCGCGATGAACGCATTCGTTCGCTTGGCAGGCGTGCTGGCCGTCGTAGCAGTCGCCGGATGCGCGCAGACGCCGGAAGACCCGATGGAGGCGGGCTGGCAGACGCTTCTCGACGGCAGTCGCGGTTTCACCGAGAACTTCGAGCGGATCGGCGACGCGAACTGGCGCGTCGTCGACGGCGTCGTGCAGGCCGACAGCGGAACGAAGGGCAAGTCGAGCTACCTGATGACGAAGTCGCCGTACGGCGATTTCATGTTGCGCGTCGAATTCTGGGTGAGCGACGACGCCAATTCGGGGATCTACATGCGCTGTCCCGACCTCGCGAACATCACGGACATGAATTGCACCGAAGCCAACGTCTTCGACCAGCGGCCGGACCAGACGTACGCGACCGGTGCGATCACGCACCTTTCGCCGATCAGGAACGGGCCGAAGGCGGGCGGCAAGTGGAACACGTTCGAGATCACCGCGCGCGGCCCGCAGATCGTCGTGCTGCTGAACGGGGCGAAGACCGGCGAGACCGACAAGTCGCACGCGCTGCGCGGCAACATCGGCGTGCAATGGGCGGCGGGCGTCGTGAAGGTCCGCAAGTTCGCGATCAAGCCGCTCTGACCGGCGCGCCGGCGTCGCAGCGGCGTTCGACGCGTGGCGAGAGGGCGGTTGCGCGCCGCCCTCTCGGATCGAGCGTCAGCCGAGGGGCTTGAACCCGGGGTGGTCGAAGTACTGCGCGTAGTGGTTGAGCGCGGTCACGACCGTGTGCGCGCCGGCGGCGGGTGCGCCGGCCGCCTTGCCCTGCATGACGTCGGCACCGGCGATCAGGTCGGCGACGATCAGGTGCAATTGCGCGTCCGCTGCCGGCGGCAGCTTGCAATCGTTGATGATGCTCGCGACCTTTGCTTCGACCGTCGCGCCGAGCTTCGCGTAGTCGGCGGGCGGCAGCGTGCCGTCGTGGATGCGACCGAGATCCTTCGCGAAAGAGGCACGCAGATCGGTCATGTGCTTGCGAAGCGGGGCGTCGGTCTGCCAGCGCTTGCCGAGGTCGAGCGTGAGCG
>DASTIY010000321.1:0-9138 GCA_035717085.1 Casimicrobiaceae bacterium
GTCGAGCGCGTTGTGGTGCGTCACGAACGGCCGCGCGGCGGCGCCGCCCGGGATCGGGTGCATCATCGGCGTCTCGACCTCGAGGTAGCCGCGCGCCACGAAGAACTCGCGGATCGCCTGCACGATCTGCGAGCGCTTGACGAACACGTCGCGCGCTGCCGGATTGACGATCAGGTCGACGTGGCGCTGCCGATACCGCTGCTCGGTATCGGTCATCCCGTGGAATTTCTCGGGCAGCGGGCGCAGCGCCTTCGCCAGGAGGCGAACGCCGTCGCACTTCACCGAGAGCTCGCCGGTCTTCGTCTTGAACAACGTTCCGGTCGCGCCGACGATGTCGCCGAGATCCCAGTGCTTGAACGCGTCGAGCACCTCGCCGCCGACGCCGTCGAGCGTGACGTAGAGCTGGATGCGCCCCGACATGTCCTGCAGCGTGCCGAAGCAAGCCTTGCCCATCACGCGCTTCAGCAACAGGCGCCCCGCGACCGCGACGGCGATCGGATTCGATTCGAGCGCCGCGTTGTCGAGCGTGTCGTAGCGCGCGTGCAGGTCGCCGGCGAGTGCGCTGCGCCGGAAGTCGTTGGGGTACGCGTTGCCCTGCGCGCGCAGCGCGACGAGCTTCGCGCGCCGCTCGGCGATGATGCGGTTCTCGTCGGCGCTCGCGTCGCGTCGTTCCGATTCGTTCACGCCTACACCCCCTGCTTCAGGCTCGCCGAGATGAAATCGTCGAGGTCGCCGTCCAGCACCGCCTGCGTGTTGCCCACCTCGTAGTGGGTGCGCAGATCCTTGATCCGCGACTGGTCGAGCACGTACGAGCGGATCTGGTGTCCCCAGCCGATGTCGGTCTTCGAATCCTCGAGCTTCGCCTGCTCCTCCTGCCGCTTGCGCAGCTCGAGCTCGTAGAGCTTCGATTTCAGCATCGCGAACGCCTCCGCGCGGTTGCGATGCTGCGAGCGGTCGGTCTGGCACTGCACGACGATGTTCGTCGGCAGGTGCGTGATCCGCACGGCGGAGTCGGTCTTGTTGACGTGCTGGCCGCCCGCGCCGGACGCACGATAGGTATCGATACGTAGGTCCGCCGGATTGATCTCGACTTCGATCGACTCGTCGACTTCGGGATAGACGAAGACGCTCGCGAACGACGTGTGCCGCCGCGCGTTCGAGTCGAACGGGCTCTTGCGCACCAGACGATGCACGCCGGTCTCGGTGCGCAGGAAGCCATAGGCGTAGTCGCCGTCGACCTTGATCGACGCGCTCTTGATGCCCGCGACTTCGCCGGGCGATTCCTCGAGGATCTCGACCTTGTAGCCCTTGCGCTCGGCGTAATGCAGATACATGCGCAGGAGCATCGCCGCCCAATCCTGCGCCTCGGTGCCGCCGCTGCCCGCCTGGATGTCGACGAACGCGTTGCCCGGATCGAGCGGGTTGTGGAACATGCGCCGGAACTCGAGATCGGCGACGCGCCGCTCGATGCGGCCGACGTCGCCTTCGACGGCACGCAACGTGGCGTCGTCGGATTCCGTGCGAGCGAGCTGGTAGAGCTCCTCGCTGTCGTCGAGCTCGCGGCCGAGCTCGGTCAGCGTCAGGACGACGCCGTCGAGCTGCTTCTTCTCCTTGCCGAGCTCCTGCGCGCGCGCCGGATTGTCCCAGACCTTCGGGTCCTCGAGCTCGCGATCGACGGCGGCGAGGCGTGCGGTCTTGACGTCGAAGTCAAAGATACCTCCGCAACTGGGCGGTCCGCTCGCGCAGACCCTCGATCGCGTAGCCGATCGCGTTGACCTGTTCGGCTTCCATGGCGCGCTTCTTTCGGGCTATGTGAACATGCGATTATAGCTTTCGAGGATGCGCACATGATGCTGACCCCGCCGGGCTTCGTTCCGTCGCACGCGACGCTGGCGACGGTCGCGCCGTCGGCGCTCGCATTCGCGTTCGCGGGAACGAAGCTGCTCGTCGCCGGTGCGGAAGGGGCGCCGATGATTCCGCTGGCCGGCGATCTCGCGGGCGCGAACATCGGTGGGCGTACGCATGCGCTCGGCCGCCTCGACGGCGTCGACTGCGTCGCCGTTGCGCTGGACGACGAGACGAACGCGCCCGCGGGCTTCGCGCTTGCCGGCCTGCGCGCGCTGTTTCTTCGCGTGCCCGAGCGGCTGCTCGCCGTCGCCGCCCGCGCTTTCCAGGTCGTCGAGTGGGATCGCACGCATCGCTTCTGCGGTCGCTGCGGGCATCCGACCCGCGACAAGCCCGGCGAGCGCGCGAAGGAGTGCGAACGCTGCGGGTACGTCGCCTATCCGCGCATCTCGCCCGCGATGATGGTGCTGGTGACGCGCGGGCACGAGTTGCTGCTCGCGCGCGCCAATCGCTTTCCCGGCGCGATGTACAGCGCGCTCGCCGGCTTCGTCGAGCCGGGGGAGACGATCGAGGACTGCGTCCATCGCGAGGTGCACGAGGAAGTCGGCATCGACGTCGACGACCTGCGCTACTTCGCGAGCCAATCGTGGTCGTTTCCGCACTCGCTGATGATCGCGTACACCGCGCGCTACGCCGGCGGCGAGCTGCGGCCCGATCCCGGCGAGATCGCCGACGTGAAATGGTTCGCGGTGGATGCGCTGCCCGACCTGCCGACGCCGCTTTCGATCGCGCGCCTGCTGATCGAGACGACCGCCGCGAAGCTGCGAAGCGAAGCCGGGATCACCCCGGTGGGGTGAGCCGAAGGCAAGGATCGGACTGCTAGAATCTGCGCGATTCGAACGCGCCCCCGCGCGTCCCCGTCGCCATGTCACCGGTTCGCTTCGTCAACCTCGTCGTGTTCGTCGTCGCCGGCGTCGCCGCAGCGGCCGCGCTCGCGCAATCGCCGGCCGCAACCGAGGATCCTCGGCAAATGGACGAGGCGGCGCGGCGTGCGTATGCGACGACGTTGCGCGAGGCCAAGTCCGCGCTCGACCAGAAGCACTACGCGGAGGCGACCGAGAAGCTCGACAAGCTGATCCACGAGCGCCCGCGCGAGCCGCAGGCGCGCTTCGTGAAAGGCCTCGTGCTGACCGACGAAGGCAAGACCGACGACGCGATCGCGCTGTTTCGCGCGCTCCTCGCCGACTACCCCGAACTGCCCGAGCCGCGGAACAATCTCGCCGTGCTCTACGCCAAGAAAGGCGAATACGCGCTGGCGCGCGACGAGCTGGAGCGCGCCGTGCAGGCGGCGCCCGACTACGCGGTCGCGCACGAGAACCTCGGCGACGTCTACGCGCGGCTCGCCGAAGTCCAATACGAGAAGACGCTTTCGCTCGACAAGCGCAATGCGACGGCCGCGGCGAAGCTCAAGCTCATCCGCGAGACCTCGAAGCCCACCCCGCCCGCCAAATGACAGGAGCCCGTTCATGCCCCGCTTGTTGTCGTTCTTCGCCGCCGTCGGCTTTGCGCTGCTCGGTGCATCCGCCCTCGCTGCAAATCCGGAGGTCGAGCTCGACACGACCGCCGGCGTGATCAAGCTCGAGCTGTACCCGGACGCCGCGCCGAAGACGGTCGAGAACTTCCTGCGCTATGTGAAGGACGGGCATTACAACGGCACGCAGTTTCATCGCGTGATCGACGGCTTCATGATCCAGGGTGGCGCCTACACCGCGGACTTTTCGCCTCGTCCCACCCGCCCGCCGATCGTCAACGAGGCGGAATCGAGCAGCAAGGCGGGTCACCTCAATGTCCCCGGAACGATCGCGATGGCGCGCACGTCCAACCCGGACTCGGCCGCGGACCAGTTCTTCATCAACGTCGCGACCAACAAGTCGCTCGATTTCCGCTCGCCCGATCCGGCCGGCATCGGCTACACCGTCTTCGGCAAGGTGGTCTCGGGCATGGACGTCGTGAACAAGATCGCGAAGATGCCGAAGGGCGGCCGCAAGGCGCCGGCGGGCGCACCGATCGATCCGCGCTCGCTGACGACGGAGCCGGTGCTGATCACCAAGGCGACGGTCGTCGAGAAGTAGGTTCGAAATCAGGGACGAAGTCGGGTCGGCCCCTGCTTCCCAAGGAAGTAGGGTCCGACCCTGCCTTCCGCGAAAGGAGCGAGACGATGAGCGAAGTGATCCTGCACACCAACCAGGGCGACATCGCGCTTGCGCTCGACACGAAGAACGCACCGGCGAGCGTCGAGAACTTCCTCGCCTACGTGCGCGACGGGCATTACGACAACACGCTCTTCCATCGCGTGATTCCCGGCTTCATGATCCAGGGCGGCGGATTCACGCCGGGCATGAAGCAGAAGCCGACCCGCAAGCCGGTCGCCAACGAGGCGGCGAACGGCCTCAAGAACGCGCGGCACACCGTCGCGATGGCGCGCACGTCCGAGCCGCATTCGGCGACGTCGCAATTCTTCATCAACCTCGCCGACAACGCGTTCCTCGACTACAAGGGGCCGAGCCCGCAGGGCTATGGCTACGCCGTGTTCGGCAAGGTGGTCCGCGGTGGCGACATCGTCGATCGCATCGCCGGCGTGCCGACGGGCCGTTCGGGCTTCCACGAGAACGTGCCGACGCAGGACGTGATCATCGAGCGCGCCGAGGTCGTCGAATAGCCAAGCCGACGCTGCTGCTGTCGGACCTGCACCTCGCGCCGGGGCGGCCGCACGTCACCGCTGCCTTCCACGCCTTCGCGCGCGGCCCCGCCCGCGCCGCCTCGGCGGTCTACGTCATGGGCGACATCTTCGACGCGTGGCTCGGCGACGACCAGCGCTCGCGCGAGCCATTCGCGCGCGACGTGCTGGCGTCGATGCGCGCGCTTTCCGACGCCGGCACCGCGCTCTACCTGGCGCGCGGCAATCGCGATTTCCTCCTCGGCGAAGCGTTCGCGCGTGACGCCGGCGCGACGCTGCTCGGCGAGCAGACGATCGTCGAGATCGCCGGTACGCGTACGCTTCTTACGCACGGCGACGAGTTCTGCACCGACGACGTCGCGTACCAGCGCTTTCGCGCGTGGTCGCGCAACCCGCGTCATCAGGCGCAGCTGCTGGCGCTGCCGTACGTGGTACGCAGCTGGATCGGTGGCGGTCTGCGTCGCAAGAGCCGCAGCGACACGGCGCGCAAGCCGGAATCGATCCTCGACGTCAATCTGCGCACCGTCGAGCAGGCGTTTCGCGCGAACGGCGTGACGCGCATCGTGCACGGGCACACGCATCGGCCCGCGCGCCACCCGAGCGTCGTCGACGGCCGCGCCTGCGAGCGCATCGTGCTCGCCGACTGGGACGACCGCGGGCACTACGTCGCGATCGATCGCGACGGCATACGCGAATACGAGATCGCTGCGTGACACGCGCCGCGTGACGGCGCGCGGCCGGCGATCTCAGATCTTCGGCTTCTTCGGCTGCTTCGGTTTCTTCGGTTCCTTGCGCTGCTTGTCGCGGTTCGCCATGGCGGCCTCCTTCAACGAAGGTGCGAAGTATGCACCGCGCGCGTCCGCGTTGCAGCCCCTCGCGCTCAGCCGAGCGCCTGTCGGAAATCGCCGATCAGGTCGTCGCGGTCTTCGATGCCCACGGACACGCGCACGAGCGAATCGGCGATGCCCATCTCGGCGCGCCGTGCCGCGCCCATTTCCCAATAGATCGTCTGGGCGACGGGAATCGCCAGCGTGCGGTTGTCGCCGAGGTTCGACGACAGTACGACGATGCGAAGGCGATCGAGCACCGCGAGCACGTCGCGCCCGTCCGCGAGCTCGAACGACAGCAGCGCGCCCGGTGCGCGAAAGAGCGCCCGCGCGCGCTCGTGCTGCGCGTGTGCCGGCAGGCCCGGGTAGTGGACCGCGGCCACGGCCGGATGCGACGCCAGGAACTGCGCAAGTGCCGTCGCATTCGCGCACTGGCAATCGAGCCGCAGCGCGAGCGTCTCCGCGCCGACCGCGAGATGGTGCGCCTGCTCCGCCGCCAGCGCGGCCCCGCCGTCGCGCAGGCCCTTCTTGCGCAGTTGCGTGATGCCCTGCATCGGCGCCGGTTGCTTGCGATAGTTGTCCGCGATGTTCGGAAAGCGCGTCCAGTCGAAGCGCCCCGTATCGGTCACGGCGCCGCCGAGCGCGTTGCCGTGCCCGCCGATGTACTTCGTGAGCGCGTTGACGACGAGCCCCGCGTCGACGCTCGCCGGACGGAAGAGCCACGGCGAGGTCATCGTGTTGTCGACGACGTAGAGAATGCCGCGATCGCGGCACAACGCGCCGATGCGCGCAAGATCGGCCACCTGCGTGCGGGGGTTCGCGATCGTCTCCACGAACACGAGCTTCGTCGCCGGCGTGAGCGCACGCTCGACGTTCGCCGCATCGGTCGCGTCGACGAACGTCATCGGCATGCCATGGCTCGCGAACGTGTTGAACAGGCTGTTCGTGTTGCCGAACACGAACGAGCTGGAAACGACGTGGTCGCCGTCGCGCAGCAGCGCGACCAAAATCGCTTCGATCGCCGCCATGCCCGTCGTGAAGCAGACGGTCGCGATGCCGCCTTCCATCGCCGTCACCTTCGCTTCGAGCGCGGCGGACGTCGGGTTGCCCTGCCGGCCATACGCGTAGCCCGATTGCCGACCCTGGAACACCGCCACCAGATCCTCCGCGCGGTCGTATCCGTACGCGACCGCGAGGTGAAGGGGTTTATGCAGCGCGCCATGCTCGATCGGCGACGCGCGGTCGCCGTGCAGGATCGCGGTCGTGAAGCCGCGCTCGGAAGTGCCTTCGCTCATCGCCTTTCCTTCACCGCACGCGGCTTCGAACGCTGCGTTCGCCGCGCGCGGAAAACAAAAAACCCGTCTGACACTCCGCCAGACGGGTTTCGTGTGCCCCGCCCGATATCTTCGGGCTGGAGCGGACCTCGCTTTAGCGGAATTTGTTGCGCGCCCGCAAGCTGAAGCTCAAATCGGCGCGTAAGGGGAGTATACCACCCTACGCGTTGGCGTCCTCCGCGACTTCGGGCTCCGCCTCGCCGCGCGCGCGGTCGCGATCCCTGGCGAGTTGCGTCAGGTAGGCGGACGTGATGTCGCCGGTGATGTAGCGGCCGTCGAAACACGATGCCTCGAAGTCGGAAAGGCGTGGATTGCCGTGACGCACCGCCTCCTTCAGCGCGTCGAGGTCCTGGTACACCAGCAGATCGGCGCCGATCTCGCGCGCAATCTCCGCTTCCGTGCGTCCGGTCGCGACGAGCTCTTCCTGGTTCGGCATGTCGATGCCGTACACGTTGGGGAAGCGCACCGGCGGGCTCGCCGACGCGAAGTAAACCTTGCGCGCGCCGGCGTCGCGCGCCATCTGCACGATCTCGCGCGACGTCGTGCCGCGCACGATCGAGTCGTCGACGAGCAGCACGACCTTGTCCTTGAACTCCATTCCGATCGGGTTGAGCTTCTGCCGCACGCTCCTCTTGCGAAGCGCCTGACCCGGCATGATGAAGGTGCGGCCCACGTAGCGATTCTTGACGAAGCCCTCGCGATACGTCTTGCCGAGCGTGTTGGCGAGCTCGAGCGCGTAGGGACGGCTCGAATCCGGAATCGGGATCACGACGTCGATGTCGTGCGCCTCGGGGATCTCGCGAATCTTCTGCGCGAGCGCCGCGCCCATGCGCAGCCGCGCTTCGTACACCGACGTGCCGTCGATCACCGAATCGGGACGCGCGAGGTAGACGTACTCGAAGATGCACGGATTGAGCGACGGATGCTCGGCGCATTGCCGCGCATGAAAGCGGCCGGCGTGATCGACGAAGATCGCCTCGCCGGGCTCGACGTCGCGCAGCACGCGAAAGCCGAGCGGCTCGAGCGCGACCGACTCGGACGCGACGAGGTATTCGGGGCCGTCCACCGCATCGTGGACGCCGATGATCAGCGGCCGGATCCCGAACGGATCGCGAAACGCGAGCATGCCGTAACCCGCGATCATCGCCACGACCGCGTACGCGCCGCGACAGCGTCGATGCACGCCGGCGACCGCCTTGAAGATCGCATCGGGATCGAGGCGATCGTGCTGCGCAGCGCGCTCGAGCTCGAGCGCGAGGACGTTCAACAGCACCTCGCTGTCGGAATTCGTGTTGACGTGACGGAAATCGAGCTCGCGCAATTCGCGCTTCAGCGCCTCGCTGTTGGTCAGGTTGCCGTTGTGCCCGAGCGTGACGCCGAACGGCGAATTCACGTAGAACGGCTGCGACTCGAGATCCGAATACGCGGAGCCGGCCGTGGGGTAGCGACAATGCGCGATGCCGGTGCTGCCGGAGAGCTCGCGCATGTTGCGTGTGCGGAACACGTCGCGCACGTAGCCCGGGCCCTTGTAGGTGTGGAACACCGGCCCTTCGCTCGTGACGATGCCCGCCGCATCCTGGCCGCGATGCTGCAGGAGCAGCAGGCCGTCGTAGAGAAGCTGGTTGACGGGCGCGTGCGTGACGGCCCCGACGATCCCGCACATTATGGAGTCAGACCTCTTGCGCTTTCGGCGAGTGCCTGCCGCCGCCGTGGGGCGAATAGTCGAGCCGCCCGGCGATCTCGGCGGGCAGATGCGGGCGCAGCGCATAGACACCGGCGACGAGCGGCGGCACGAGCGCCGATTGCTGCCACCACCCGCTGCGGGGCAATGTCGTGAAGCCGGCGACGAGCACGAACGCGAGCATCAACACCACGCCGCGCGCGAGTCCGAAGATCGAGCCGAGGAAGCGATCGACGAAGCCGAGGCCCGCAGCGCGCACCGCCTTCGACAACGGCCACGCGACGAGCGCGCCGGCGAGCAGCGCCGCGATCAGGACGAGTGCGAACGCGATCACGTAGCGCAGCACGACGTGACCATCCAAACCGGGGAGCATCGCCGCGAGCGCCGGCGCATAGAGGAGCGCCGCGATGACGCCGAGCACCCAGGCGATCAGCGCGATCAGCTCGCGGATCACGCCTCGCACGAACGCGAACAGCGTGGACAGCGTCACCACGGCCACCACCATCCAGTCGAACGTCGTCATCGAGGAGCATCATCCGAATCGCGCGGGCGCGAGGCCCACGCCTACCTGATCGCGGCAACGATGCCGTTCTGGCCTTCGGTCTTGAGCTTGTCGCGCGCCGCCAGTGCGGCTTCGCGCGACGGATAAGGGCCCACGCGCACGCGCCACAGCGTGCCCTTGCTGGTCTTCAGAGGCTCCGTATATGCGGCGTA
>DASTIY010000322.1:0-3728 GCA_035717085.1 Casimicrobiaceae bacterium
CCCGTCACGACGGCCGCGGTCGCGAAGCTCAGCGTCACGAGCGCGGTCGCGTCGTTGACGAGGCTTTCGCCCTCGAGGATCGTCACGAGGCGGCGCGGCAGGTGCAGCGCGCGCAGGACCGCGACCGGCGCGACGGCATCCGGCGGTGAGACGATCGCGCCGAGCACGAAGCCGACGGCCCACGGCATGCCGAGCGCGTAGTGCGCGACCGCCGCGACCGCGGACGCC
Source organism: Casimicrobiaceae bacterium (assembly GCA_035717085.1). Classification (GTDB taxonomy): domain Bacteria; phylum Pseudomonadota; class Gammaproteobacteria; order Burkholderiales; family Casimicrobiaceae; genus VBCG01. The sequence continues at coordinate 229 of DASTIY010000322.1, forward strand.
GTGACGAGCACGAGCCCGATCGCGAGCAGCATGATCGGCCGCAGGCTCGAGCGGAAGCCGCGCCAGCTCATGCCGACGCCCGACGAATAGAGCAGCGGCGGCAGCAGCCACAGCAGCACCACGGTCGGCGTAAGCGACAGCGCCGGCATGCCGGGCACGAACGCGATCGCGGTCCCGGCAACCAGCATCAGCATCGGCGACGGCACGCCGAAGCGGCGCGCGATCACGCTGAGCGCTGCGACGAGCAGCATCAATGGGACGGCGACGGCGCCGGCGGGGTCGTGCATCGGGTCTGCGAAGGGCGGAGCGATCGGTGATCGCGGCACCCATTATGCTAGGCGGGTGCAAGCCGTCTTCGTCGACGCCAATCCCGCCCTCGCCACGCTCGGGCGCGAAATGCTGCAGGTCGAGGGCGTCGCGTTCGCGATTCATCCCGATCCCGACGTGCGCCCCGAGGCGCTGCCGGCGTTACTCGGGGGCGCCGACATCGCGATCATCGACCACACGGCATTGCCGACCGGCATCGCGCGCGCGTGCCCGTCTTTGCGCCACGTCGTCTTCCTCGGCACCGGCGTGCGCAGCTACATGAGCCCCGAAGCGCTTGCCGAGCTCGGCATCGCGGTGCACACGATCAAGGGCTATGGCGATACGGCGGTCGCCGAATGCGCGATGGCGCTCGCGTGGGCCGGCGCACGCGACCTCGCGCGCATGGACCGCGAGATTCGCGCCGGGATGTGGGTGCGCCGCGAAGGCGTTCAGCTCGGTGGCCGCACGCTCGGCCTCGTCGGGTTCGGCTCGATCGCGGCGGAAGTGGCGCGGATCGCACACGGCATCGGCATGCGCGTGATCGCATGGAACCGGACAGCGCGCACGCACCCGAACGTCGAATTCGTTGCGCTCGACCGGTTGCTCGCGCAATGCGACGTCGTCTCGCTGCATCTGTTGCTGACCGACGAGACGCGCGCCATCCTGTCGCGCCAGCGCATCGCGCAAATGCGCGAGGGTGCGATCCTCGTCAACACCGCGCGCGGCGCGCTCGTCGACGAGGCGGCGATGATCGATGCGCTGCGCGAAGGCCGGTTGCGGCACGCGGGCCTCGACGTGTACGCGGTGGAACCGTTGCCGGCGGGACATCCGCTGACGCAGCTTCCGAACGTCACGCTGTCCGCGCACTCGGCGTTTCGCACGCCGGAGGCGAATCGCAACCTGATCGGCGCGGCGCGGGCGCATTGCGCGCGGATCGCGGAGAAGTTGAAGTGAGCCGGCGCGTGGTCGTCGTCGGTGCGGGCGTCGTCGGCGCGATGTGCGCCGTGCAGGCGCTGCGCGCGGGTCACGACGTGACGATCGTCGAGCCCGGCACGCCGGGGTCCGATCACGCGACGAGCTTCGGCAACCTCGGGTGGTTGTCGACGCACTCGGTGATTCCGCCCGCCGAACCCGGAACGTGGAAGAAGATTCCGCGCTACCTCGCCGATCCGCTCGGTCCGGTTTCGGTGCGCTGGAGCTATCTGCCGAGGGCGATGCCGTGGCTCGTCGGCTTCGTGGCGTCGTCGGCGACGTGGCCGCGCGTCGCCGTCACCGCCCGCGCGTTGCGCAGCCTGCTCGCCGATTCACCGCGACTGCATGCGGAAGTCGCCACGGCGGCGGGCGTCGGCGACTTGATCGACCGGACGGGCGTATTGCACGTCTATCGGTCGCGCGATGCATTCACCCGCGACGCGATGGCGTGGGGCGTTCGTCGCGACGTCGGCGTTTCGTGGCGCGAGATCGACGCCGACGAACTGCATCGACGCGAGCCTGCGCTCGATCCGCATTACGCGTTCGCCGTGCACGTCGCCGAAGCCGGGCATTGCCGCGATCCCGGCGAGTACACGAAGGCGCTCTTCGCGCATGCGCTCGCGCGCGGCGCCCGGCACGTGAAGGGAAGGGCGACCGGATGGCGCATCGAAGGCGGGCGTCTGCATGCTGCGACGACCGACGCCGGGGACATCGACGCGGACGCGGCCGTAGTCGCGGCGGGCAGTCGCTCGGCGCCGCTCGCGCGCGCCGCCGGCGATCGCGTGCCGCTTCTGACCGAGCGGGGTTATCACGCGGCGTTCGTCGGCGCCGACGTCGGGCCGAAGACGCCGATGATGGTGATGGACCGGAAGGTGATCGCGACCGCGATGCGGGGTGCGCTGCGCATCGGCGGCCAGGTCGAGATCGCGCCGAACGACGCCGCGCCGAACTGGCGGCGCGCCGAAGTCGTGCGCGACATCGCATTCGACCTGTTTCCGGCGTTGCCGCGCGATGTCGATCCGGATCGGGTGCGCTTCTGGCTCGGTCGGCGGCCAAGCATGCCCGACGGGCTGCCGTGCATCGGCTACGCGAGCGCGACGCGCGACGTCATCTACGCGTTCGGGCACGGGCACGTCGGGTTGTCCGGCTCGGCGCGCACCGGGCGCGTCGTCGCACAGCTGCTGTCGACAGCGACACCCGAAATTCCGATCGCGCCATTCGACGCGCGGCGGTTCCGGTCGTCCTAGCGGGTGGGCGCGCCGATCACGCCGCGGCGCAGCTGATCGCGCTCCATCGATTCGAACAGCGCCTTGAAGTTGCCTTCGCCGAAGCCTTCGTCGCCCTTGCGCTCGATGAACTCGAAGAACACGGGTCCGAACAACGCCTCGGAGAAAATCTGCAGCAGCAACCGGCGGCCGCCACCTTCGGTCGTGCCGTCGACGAGCACGCCACGCGCGCGCAGTCCGTCGACGTCCTCGCCGTGACCGGGCAGGCGCTCGTCGAGCATTTCATAGTACGTTTCGGGCGGCGACGTCATCAGCGGGACGCCGCTTTCACGCAGGCGGTCGAGCGTTTGCAGCAGGTCGTCGGTCAGAAGCGCGATGTGCTGGATGCCCTCGCCGTTGAACTTCATCAGGAACTCCTCGATCTGCCCGGTCGTCCGCGACGCTTCCTCGTTCAACGGAATGCGGATCCGGCCGTCGGGGGCGGTCATCGCGCGTGACGTGAGTCCCGTGTATTCGCCCTTGATGTCGAAGTAGCGGATCTCGCGGAAATTGAAGATCCGCGCGTAGAAGTCCGCCCAGTACGTCATGCGGCCGCGGTAGACGTTGTGCGTGAGGTGATCGATGACGCGCAGGCCGAAGCCCGCGGGCCGCCGATCGGCGCCGTCGATGAATTCGAAGTCGATGTCGTAGATCGACTTGCCGTCCTCGTAGCGGTCGATCAGGTAGAGCGGCGCGCCGCCGATGCCTTTGATCGCGGGCAGCCGCAGCTCCATCGGGCCCGTCGGCATGTCCATCGGCTGGGCGCCGAGCTCGAGCGCGCGCGCATAGGCACGGTGCGAGTCGCGCACGCGGAAAGCCATGCCGCACGCGGAGGGTCCGTGCTCGGCGGCGAAGTAATACGCCGCGCTGTACGGCTCGCGGTTGACGATGAAATTGATCTCGCCCTGCCGGTACAGCACGACGTCCTTCGAGCGGTGGCTCGCGACGTGCGTGAAG
>DASTIY010000323.1:0-2269 GCA_035717085.1 Casimicrobiaceae bacterium
GGCATCGCCGTGAAGCCGGGCGAGCAGAAGCTGCTCGCCCGCGTCAACCAGTTCATCGAGAAGATCAAAGGCGACGGGGAGCTCGACAAGATCAACCAGAAATGGCTCGGCGAGCCGATGCCGGCGATTCTCAAGAAGAAGTAGTCGAACAGTGCAACGATTGCGGGCGATGAACGCCAGCGCCGGGGAATTGGAGGCAGATTCACCGGGGGCGGACGGGGGTGTCGCCGTGCGGATGGAAGGTGTCGACAAGTGGTTCGGCGCCTTCCAGGCGCTGAAGAACATCGACCTCACGGTGGCGAGCGGTGAGCGGATCGTCATCTGCGGACCTTCGGGCTCCGGCAAGTCGACGCTGATCCGTTGCATCAATCAGCTCGAAGTGATCCAGAAGGGGCGCATCGTCGTCGACGGCATCGACCTGTCCGGGCGCCGGAACATCGACGCGATCCGGCACGAGGTCGGCATGGTGTTCCAGCAGTTCAACCTGTTCCCGCACATGACGGTGCTGGAGAATTGCATCCTGGCGCCGATGAAGGTCCGGCGCGTCAGCCGGAAGGAGGCGGAAGCCACCGCGCGGCGCTATCTCGAGCGCGTGCGCATTCCCGAGCAGGCCGAGAAGTACCCGGCGCAACTTTCCGGTGGCCAGCAGCAGCGGGTTGCGATCGCGCGTGCGCTTTGCATGAATCCGAAGGTCATGCTGTTCGACGAGCCCACCTCCGCGCTCGATCCCGAGATGGTCAAGGAGGTGCTCGACACGATGATCGATCTCGCGAACGAGGGCATGACGATGCTCGTCGTGACGCACGAGATGAATTTCGCGCGCAGCGTCGCCGATCGCGTCATCTTCATGGACCGCGGCGAGATCGTCGAAGCGGCGCCGCCGAAGGAGTTCTTCGACAATCCCAAGCACGAGCGCACGCGCGCGTTCCTCGGGCAGCTCGCCTGAGAGATGCGCGCGGCGCGCGCCGGCACTGCGATCAGTAGGGGCCGCCGACGCGATGCTGCGCGACGAAATGACCGGGCGCGACCTCGACGAGCGGCGCGACGTTCGGCTCGTCGCCGACGTCGCGGATCGGACTCGGAATCTCGTCGGACGATAGCGCTGTGTCGCGGCGTCGGCGCCCGGGATCGGCCACGGGCACGGCGGCGAGGAGCTTGCGGGTGTAAGCGTGGCGCGGGTCGCCGAACACGAGGCGCCGCGGCCCGATCTCGACGATCTGCCCGAGATACATGACGGCGACGCGGTGACTCACGCGCTCGACGACCGCCATGTCGTGCGAGATGAAGAGATACGAGAGGCGGAACTCCTGCTGCAGGTCGAGCAGCAGGTCCACGATCTGCGCCTGGATCGACACGTCGAGCGCCGACACCGCCTCGTCGGCGACGACGATGCGCGGATTGAGCGCGATCGCGCGCGCGATCGCGATGCGCTGTCGCGGCCCGCCGGAGAATTCATGCGGATAGCGCTGCGCGTGCGCCGGCGCGAGCCCGACGTGCTCGAGCAGCCACGCGACGCGCTCCTCCGCCTCGCGGCCTTTTGCGACGCCGTGGATGTACAGGGGCTCGGCGACCGAGAAGCCGACGGTGAGGCGCGGGTCGAGCGACGCGAACGGATCCTGGAAGATCATCTGGATGTCGCGCCGGACGTCCTTCAGTGCGGCGTCGCGAAGTGCCGCGATGTCCCGGCCTTCGAACTCGATCGCACCGCCCGCGATGTCGACGAGGCGCAGCAGCGAGCGCCCGGTCGTCGACTTGCCGCAACCCGATTCGCCGACGAGTGCGAGCGTTTCGCCTGCACGAAGATCGAAGCTCACGTGCTCGACCGCGTGCACGCGGCGGCGCACGCGCCCGAGCAGGCCCGACTTCACGTCGAAGCGCGTCGTGAGATTGCGCACGGCGAGCAGCGGCTCCGCGGAATCCGCCCCCTCAAGGCGACCCTCTCCCCCGCGCGGGGGAGAGGGAGACAACCCTCGACGCTTCGACTCCCTCTCCCCGCTTGCGAGGCGAGGGTTGGGGTGAGGGGCGCTTCGGAATTTGCGCGGTGCATCCTCGTTCGCGAGCGCGCCAAGTGTCGGCACCGCGGCGAGCAATGTGCGCGTATAGGCCTCGCGCGGCACCGCGAAGATCGCCTGCACGTCGCCTTCCTCGACCTTCTCGCCGCGATTCATCACCACGACGCGATCGGCGATCTCCGCGACGACGCCCATCGCGTGCGTGATGAACATCACCGCCATGTGCATCTCGTCCTGCAGCAGGCGGATCAGCGCGA
>DASTIY010000324.1:0-18629 GCA_035717085.1 Casimicrobiaceae bacterium
CGCTCGAGGACCTGTGGGCGTTCAACGAGGAGGTCGTCGCCCGCGCGATCTTCGCGTCGCGCCTGCCGATCGTGTCGGGCGTCGGCCACGAGACGGACTTCACGATCTGCGATTTCGTCGCCGACGTGCGCGCGCCCACGCCCACCGCCGCGGCGACGCTGGCGGTCCCCGAATGCGACGCGTTGCGCACCGAGGTGACCGCGCTTTCGCGGCGCATCGCGCGCGCGCATGCGCACCGCGTCGGCACGGCAGCGCAGCGACTGGATGGCGTCGCGCGGCGCCTCGTCCACCCGGCGGCGCGCCTCGCCGCACAGGCCGAACGTGCGCGACGACTCGCGGCAAGGCTCGCACGCGCATTCGCGCACGCGCGCACCGTGCTCGACCATCGTGTGCGGGGCGTGCGCTCGCGGCTCGTGCGCGAATTGCGCGCGCCGCGTCCGCAGTCGGCGCGCGTCGCGCACGCGTCGCACGCGCTGGTGCGCGCCGGCCGGGACAGGGCGACGCGTGCCGCGCGCACCGTCGAGCGCCTGGCCTCCGCGCTGTCGCTGCTCAATCCGTCGGCCGTGCTCGATCGCGGCTACGCGATCGTGACCGCGGCCGACGGCGAAATCGTGACCAATGCTGCCCGGCTGCACGTCGGCCAGGTCGTGGCGTTGACGCTCGCGCGAGGTGGTGCCAACGCCAGCGTCACCGCCACGCAGAGTGCGACGAGCGACGGCGACGCGCGCTAGACATCATGGTCGCGTACGCGGCCATGATGTCTAGCCAGGCTCAGGCCTCGCTCGGATCCGGATCGTCGACGACCGTCGACGGCCGGATCCGCTGGTGCACGTGCGCAGGCGCTTGCGCGGCGATGCGCGGCGTCGCGACGACGACGTCGGCGTTCTGCGCGCGATGGCGCAGCGCGTGGTCCATGAGCACGCACGCGAGCATCGCCTCGGCGATCGGCGTCGCGCGAATGCCCACGCACGGGTCGTGGCGTCCATGCGTGTTGACGATCACCGGCTCGCCGGCCTTGTCGATCGAATGCCGGTCGAGGCGGATCGACGACGTCGGCTTGACGGCGATCGCGACGACGACGTCCTGCCCCGTCGAGATACCGCCCAGGATGCCGCCCGCCTCGTTGCCGACGAAGCCTTCGGGTGCCATTTCGTCGGAATGCTGCGTGCCGCGCTGCGCGACGGCGCGAAAGCCCGCACCGATCTCGACGCCCTTCACGGCGTTGATGCCCATCATCGCGTGCGCGATGTCGGCATCGAGCTTGTCGTAGACGGGCTCGCCCCATCCGACCGGAACGCCGGTCGCGACGACCTCGATGCGCGCGCCGCAGGAGTCGCCCGATTTACGCAACCGATCCATGAACGCCTCCATGTCGGCGACGTTCGACGCATTGGCGGCGAAGAAGGCGTTGTGGTCGACGTGCTCGAGGCCTTCGAACGGGATCGCGTACTCGCCGAGATGCGTCATGTGCCCGCGGATCGCGACGCCGAAGCGCTCGCGCAGCCATTTGCGCGCGATGGCGCCCGCGGCCACGCGCACCGCGGTCTCGCGTGCCGATTGCCGGCCGCCGCCGCGATAGTCGCGGGTGCCGTACTTCTGCCAGTACGTGTAATCGGCGTGGCCGGGCCGAAACGTCGCGGCGATGTTCGCGTAATCTTTGCTTCGCGCATCCTCGTTGCGGATCAGGAGCGCGATCGGCGTGCCGGTCGTGCGCCCCTCGAACACGCCGGAGAGAATCTCGACGCGATCCGCTTCGCGGCGTTGCGTGACGTGGCGCGACGTTCCGGGCTTGCGCCGGTCGAGGTCGCGCTGGATGTCGTCGTCGGCGAGCGCCAGCCCCGGCGGGCAGCCGTCGACGACGCAGCCGATCGCGGGCCCGTGCGACTCGCCGAACGACGTCACGCAATAGAGCCGGCCGAACGTGTTCCCGGACATGAACGATTTCGCGAGGACGCGCGCCCGACTATACCGGAGGGCGGGGCGCGTCCTCGGACGTCGGCGCAGCCCGCATCTGCCGCATCAGCCGGAACGCCATCCACGCGAGAACGACTGCGGCGCCGGCAAGCGTCGCCCACAACAGCCAACGCTTGACGTCGGGCGGTGTTCGCAGCGCGTCGAGCGCCGGCGGCGCGGTCGCCTTGCCGACGCTCGCGACGCCGAACGATGCGGGTGACGTCCGCGCATCGAAGCCGGGAACGAGCGTGGCGATCGGCAGCGCGGCCGGCGACGCCTGGCCGCTGGCATACACGAGCGCGAACGGCGGCTTGCCGCGCGCGGCGAACACCAGCGTACGCGGCAGGTACTCGACCGAAAGGATCGGCGCCTTGCCCGCCTGCGTGCCCGCCGACGGATCGATGCGCACCTTCCAGTGGCGCGCGGCGGTCGGCGGAATCGCGACGGGCGGGTTCACCGTATCCGCATCGGCTTGGCGCAACCGATAGAACACCGTCGTCGCCACGCCCTGCCACGCGTCGCGCGCGGGCGCCTGTGCCTTCGCCGACGGCGCCGCGAACACCTGCGCCGGCGCGACGGAATTGACCTCGGGCAGCTCGAGCGTCAGGCGATCGACGGGAAACGGGCCGCCGAGATCGAACGCGTATTCCGTCGGCTGGGCGGGATCGACGCGCGCTGCGGCCTTGCGCGATTGGCGCGCGGGCTCGACGACGCGCGAAGCGATCTCGCCGCGCACGCTCGCGAGCTCCGGCGCGATCGGCCCGATGAACGCGAGGCGAAGGTACCGCGGGGCGGCAGCGGGCAGATCGACGCGATCGCGAACGAGTTGGCGCCCCGCGTAGTCGAGCGCGAGCAACGGCGCGCCGGCGACCAGCGCGCGCCATGTCGCGAGATCGTCGCTGCCTTCGATGCGTACGCGCACATCGACGCCCGAACGCGCGACGGTCTGCACGCGAAGTGCGGCGAACGGGTCGTGACGCTCGCCCGTATCGACGAGGTAGCCGGCGAGCCGCGGACCGGTGGTCGGCGCGCCGTCGCGCGTGCGAGCCTCGATCTGCGTGCGCCCGCCATCGCGGCGGACGGTGAGCGAAAGGTCGCCGAGATCGCGCACGCCGTCTCCCACCCGCAGCGGAAACATGGCGAGGTCGACGTCGGTCGGTCGCTCGCGCGTCGGCGTCGGCGGCGGCAGGATCGCGAACGGAACGTCTTCGCCGTCGGCGTTGCGAATGCGGACGTCGCCGAGATCGCTGCGCACGACGCCTTCGTAGACGACGGCGGGCAACTCGACGCGCTGGAACGCATGCTCGGCATCGGTGACGAGCGGCACGTGCCACGCGAAGCGCGGTGCCGTCTCGGCATGCGCGATCACCGCGTAAGCGAGCACGACGAGCGAGAACGCGCGCGTCATCCGGCCGGCACCCGGCGCGCTGGCACGGGGGCGAAGTAGCCGACGGCGAGGAGCAGCACGCCGACGCCGATGAACGAGACGATGCGCTCGATGCTGCCGACGCGCGAGAGGTCGACGACGAAGAGTTTGGCGACGACGATCGCGAGCAGCGCCGCGCCCGCGATCCAGCCGCCTCGCGCGGCGAGCCGATTGGCGACGACCATCGCCGCGAGCGCGATCGTGGTCCAAAGAAGCGACAGCGCGACCTGCACGAGCGTCGCGTCCCATAGCGCGTCGAGCGCCCACGGGATGCCGACCTCGTGATGCAGCGTACGCAGCGCGACCGCGTTCAACCAGAGGAACGCGAGTGCGCATGCGGCGGCGACCCGCACGGCGGGAGGAACGCTCGCCGCGACTTCCGGGAAGTCGGCGCGCACGCAACGACTCCACGCGACGAGCGCGAACGCGCCGAACGCCACGACGAGATCGACCGGATTGATGAACGGAACGTACGGCAACGGCGCGGTGTTCGCGTCACGCGCTACGCCGACGACGAGGAACCACGCGAGCAACCACGCGACCAGCGGCACGGCCGCGACGACGACGAACGCGTGCCGGTACACGCGGATCGGCCATCGCTCCCGCATGAAGTGCGCGGCGATGGCGGCGAGCGCGAGCGCCGGCGTGACGCCGTACGCCGCGTCGCGCCAGCCTGCGCCGGGCACGAGCCTGCCAAGGCCGAACGCGAGCTCGTGCGCCGCGACGAACGCGAGCAACCACGTCATGGGCGCGTGCATCGTCGCGGACGCGATTCCGTCGGCGCGCAGCGCATCCTCGCGTTGCAACCGGTAGGCGAGCACGAGGACGACGACGATCGCGACCGGCCACGCGACGCTGCCGCCGTGCGCGAAGAGGTGGCTGTGCGGCGCCGCGGCGAGCGCTTCGAAGAGCGCAGTGACGAGAAGGAGCGGTGCAAGGATAAGCACGGGAACGCGCGCGATCGGCCACGCGAGCGCGCGCGCGGCGACGGCAAAGCCGACGCCGGTCGCTGCGAGGAGCGCCACGAGCAACGCGGGCTTTTGCGCAACCGCGGCGAAGCGGTCGATCTCGTGCACGCCGGTACCGAGCCACCACAGACTTCCCCACGCGAAGGCGAGCGGCAGCGCCACCGCGTGCTCGCGCGCATGCTCGTCGCGGCGCGAATACGCGAGCGCCGTGACGAGGCCGCCGAGCGCGATCAGCAGCCCTCCCTGGAACACGCTGTTCAACACCGGCATTGCGTTCGCGCGCGTCGTCGGCGCGAAATCGAGCCCGCCTATCGCGTACGCGGCGCCCGCCGCCAGCTGCAGCAGCAGCCCGAACGCGCGTGCGAGCGCGCGCTGCTGGCGCAGGCCGACCCAGACGATCGCCGCGCCTTCGAGTGCCCACGTCGCCGATGTCCAGCGCGCGTCGAATGCGAGCGGCACGGCGAGCGTCGCGAAGACCACGCCGAGCGCGACGAACGACTCGGCGAGCAGACGGAGGTCCTCGCGATGCCGCGACCACAGGAAGCCCGCGAGCGCGACGTAGAGCGCGGAGGCGGCGAGCGCCGAGAACGCCATGCCGAACTCGAAGCGCTGCACGAGCGCCGCCTGCAGGCCCGCGGCGACGAGCGGCGTGCCGAAGACGATCGTGCCGTCGACGTAATCGCGCACCGATACCGAGCGGCGCAGCGCGTAGAGCACGGCGATCGCGACGTAGAACAGGAAGAACAGCACGAGGAACGGCTCGGTCGTCGCGAAGTCGTCGGCGCGATAGCGCGTGACGCCCCACGCCGTACCGATGACGAACGTGCATGCGAAGCCCACGAGATTCAGGATGCGCCACGCCTTGAACCACGCGATGCCGAGGATCGCCGCGTTCAGCAGCGCGTACCACGCGAAGAGCATGACGTGGTTCCCGGATTGGCTCGACGTGAGGATCGGCGCGGCGAAACCGCCGATCGCGCCGACGACGGCGAGCGCCACGGCGTCCTGTCGAATCGCGAGCACCGCGGACAGCGCGGCGATTGCGGCGAGCAGCGCGAACGCCGCCGTCGGCGATATCAGCGCGTAGAGGCGCAACGCGGCGAACACCGTCAGATAGAGGATCGCGACGCCACCGCCTTGCAGGATCACCGCGAAGCCGGCGCGCCGCTCGCGCAGCCGCCAACCGAGCACAAGCAGTACCATCGCCGCGATCGCGACGGCGGTGAGGCGCAGCTCGATCGGCACGACGACGTGCTCGGTTGCGTACTTGAGCAGGAAGCCGACGCCCACGAGGAGCACGAGGATACCCACGCGCGCCGGCGTGTTGCCGCCGACGATCCACGCGCGCAGCGCGGCGAACGGCGACGGCGTCGTCGGTTGGCGCATCGCGCCGCCCGCACGCGCGTAGGCCGGAACGTCGCGCTCGCCGCGCAACCTGTCGGTCGCAAGACGCTCGTCCTCCGACGAAGCCGATTCCGCGTCCAGCCGCGTCGTCGTCTGCATCGACGGCGCCGGCGCGGCGTCGACCGCCGGTGGCCCGGCGCGCGGCGGCGCAACCGCAGCCACGGCCGGCGGTTGTGTGGTCGCCTCGCGCGGCGCAAGACCGGTCGCGATCGCGCGCTCGAGCGTCGCGATGCGCTGTTCCATTGTGCGCAGACGCTCCGCAACGCGCGGATCGAGGAGCGACAGCGGATCTGCCGACGCCGTACGGCGGTGCGACTTGCGCACTTCGCCGATCACGAAGCCGACGATCAGGCCGATGAAGCCGCCTTGCACCGCCGCGACGAAGCCGTGGCCGAGCAGGGTGCCGGCGATCGCGCCGACGAGCAACCCGACGAGCGCCATCATCCGTCACCTCCGTGAACCGGATGCGAGCGCGCCGGCGCGAATCGGCGGCGCAGCCACGCGCGGGAGCGTTGCGGAAACTCGGGCACCGTCGTCGCGAGATAGATCGCGAAGAGCGCGTTCAGCGCGCCGACCGCGAGAAACAGCTCGGGAATCGACAGTCCCGCGGCGAGCAGGCCGATGGCGACGCCGGCCGACGCGACGATGAAGAGCGCGTTCAGGATGTTGTTCGACGCGATGATGCGGGCGCGATGCGACGCGGGCGAGCGCGCCTGGATGAGCGCGTACAGCGGCACCGTGTAGAAGCCGCCGAAGGCACCGAGCAGCACGATGTCGGCCGCGATGCGCCAGCAGCGAAGCGTCGCGACAAAATCGCGCGGACCGATGGCCGTCGGTCCGAACGGCGTGCGCGTCGCAAGCCACAGATCCGCAGCGAAGAGCGACAAGCCGAGCGCACCGAACAGCACGAGCCCGGGCTCGACCTCGCGTGCGGACAGGCGCTCGCACAGGAGCGAGCCAATGCCGATGCCGATCGAGAACAGCGCGAGCAGCAGCGTGAAGACGTGCGCGTCGCCGTGCAGTACGTGCTGCGTGAACGCCGGCAGCTGCGCGAGATAGATCGCGCCGTAGAACCAGAACCAGGAAATCGCGAGCATCGAGCGCCAGACGAAGCGATCCTCGCGCGCGAGCGCGACATTGCGCCACGTCTCGGACAGCGGATTCCAATTGATCGCGAGCGCCGGCGCGACCGCGGGCGTCAGCGGTATGCGCAGGCTGACGAGCCAGCCGGCGATCGCGATGACGATCGTCAGCAGGCCGGCGAGCAGCGGTCCGGTCGAGTCGATCGCGACGACGAGGCCACCCGCAATCGTGCCGAGCAGGATCGCGACGAACGTGCCCGCCTCGACGAGGCCGTTGCCACCGGTGAGCTCGCGCTCGGACAGGTGCTGCGGCAGGATCGCGTACTTGATCGGACCGAACAGCGTCGAATGCACGCCGAGCAGCGCGAGTGACGCGAAGAGGATCGGCACCGAGGCAAGCGCGAACCCGGCGAGGCCGGCCACGGCGATCGCGATCTCGAACAGTTTTACGAGCCGGATGAGCCGCGACTTCTCGTACTTGTCCGCAAGCTGGCCGGACGTTGCGGAGAACAGCAGGAACGGCAGGATGAAGACGGCGCCGATCAGGTTGACGATCGTGCCCGCGTCGAAGACGCCTTGCGCGACGACGAACGTGACGAAGACGACGAACGCGTTCTTGAACACGTTGTCGTTGAACGCGCCCGCGAACTGCGTCCAGAAGAACGGGCCGAAGCGCCGTTCGCGCAACAGCGCGTACTGACTGGGCGGGCGAGCGGCGGCGCTCGTAGGATCCCCCCACGCTCGCGGCTTCGCCACTTCGCTGCCCGTGGGGGCGGAATTCGCGCTTCGAGGCGGCTCTGCAGCGCTCATCGGCGCGCATTCTCACCGGATGCAGGCGGCGGCGCAAATCCCGAAGAACTCCGTGTCGGAGGTGCAATTCTTCCGGCTCACCGAAGAATTGCACCTCCGACACCCAATTCACCCCGGCTTGCCGTCGAGGCGCGGCCGCGTGAGGATCGGCCAGTAACGGAAGGCGTAAAGCGCGAACGCCGCCGACCAGCAAAGTCCGGATGCGACGACCGTGTCGAGATAGAGCGACGGCAGCGCGATGCCGCCGAACACGCGGATCAGCGCCGCCGCCTGCACCAGCGCGAACGCGGTGACTTCGAAGCGGTCGGCGACGAGCGGCCGCCCCGAATGGCCGCGCGCGGTGCGCGTCATCATCCCGATCGTCATGCCGCCGATGACGCCGATCGTCAGCGCATGCACGGCGAGCGGCGCCGCGATCATGCCCCACGCGGCGAGCGCGCGCAGCACGAGATAGACGACGACCCACGCGTAGGCCGCGTGCAACACCCAGACGAGCGGCGTCGACAACGTGCGCCACGGCTGCCAAAGCCAGAGCCGCGCCGCGTGCGCGATCGCGACGACGAGCGCCAGCACGCCGATCCACGTCGGATCGAGCTGCAGCACGTCGGCGACGATCAGCAGCAGCACGCCACCGAGCGACGCCTTCTCGACGATCGCGTTGCGCGTCGCCGCCGCGCCGCGCACCCCGTTGTTCGTGAACATCGGCACGACGCGGCCCGCCATCACGGCAATGATGAACAGCACCACGTCGAGGCCGATCTGCAGGCCCGCGCGCGCCGGCCACGCGAAGTACCCGGCGTGCGCGACGTGAATCGCGAGCGTGACGAGGCCGAGCATGACCAGCAGCCCGACGAAGAAATAGTTGCGGCGGTTGCGGCTTCGCGCGAGCGGCACCGCGAGGCCCGCGGCTGCCGCGATGGGGAATGCCGCGTTCACGACACCCGCGGCAAGCGGAAAGGGCGTCAGCACGGTGATGCGCCCGACAATCCAGAGCGCGGCGTAACCGACGAGGAGCGCGCCGGTGGGCGTCGGCTGGCCGGTCCAGTTGCGTCCGGCGGTGAACAGGAAGCCGGTGATGACCGCGATCGTGTAGCCGAACAGCATCTCGTGCGCATGCCACACCGGGTCGCGCCGATAGCCGCCGGGCAAAACGCCCGCGTAATCGGCGATCCACAGCAGGATCGAGATCGACGCGAAGATGCTCGCGAGCAGATAGAACGGGCGAAAGCCCAGGTTCCACAGCGCGAACGGCTCGCGGCCTTCGCGCGGCAGTGCCTCGACCGAGGAAACGCTACGCGGCGGCATCGGTGGCGCGTTCGCCGTGCATCGTCTGCGACTCGCTCGTCGCGCGCAAGGCGTCGCGTGCCTGCGCCTGCAATGCGCGGTACGAGCGCTCCCATTCGCCCGAACGGGGCCGACTGAAGGCAAGCCTGCGGGTCACCGCGTCGAGCGCGTCGCGCTCGCGAACGGTCGTGGCGAGCTTCGCCAGCGTGGCGTCGCGCGCGCGTTCGGCGGCTTCGAGCGCGCTGCGAACGGCCGCGAGCTCGGCTTCGGTCTCAGCGTGCTCGGAGGCGTACACGAGCTCGACGCGTCGATCCTGGCATACGCCGATGCACGTCTGCGGCGCCTCGATACGTCCGCAACCAATGCATTGCCAGGCCGGGATGGGCTCGGTCATGCGGAGCGGACGCTTCTCGGCATCGACGTAGGATAAAGGCGTGCGGGCGATGCAGGTTTGATGTGGCGCAGGGAATCGAGTTTCGACGCGGCTCGCCTGGGCGACGTGCCGCGCCGAAGTCGACGCTCCGACGAGAAGAGCAGGCGACATGCGCCGGTCGCATCATGCGGCGCGCGGGCCGTCGCCGCCGATCGGACGGTAGCGCGAAAGCCAGATGCTCGCCTCGACACCGCTCGTGTGCGCGTCGAGCCAGTCGCCGAAGCCCAGCAGATCGGCGAGCGGGGCGTCGGCCTCCAGCACGAACGGATCGCGGTCCGACTCGACGCGGGTCAGCGTGGCGTTGCGCCGCACCAGGTCGCCCTGAATGACCTCAAGCAGGCGCGCGGGCCCGCTCGCGAGGACCGTCATCCACGGCTCGAGCACGGGCGCGCCGTGCGCGTAGCGCACCGCGGGCGCCTCGACGACCACGGTGTCGCCGTGCCGCTCGCGCAGCGCGGCGACCGGCCGGCGCAACGCCGCCTCGCAGCGGGCGAGGACCCGTAGCGACTTCGGATCGGCAACGAGGAGCACGCCGTCGGCGACGAACGCCTCACGTCGCCAGATCTCCTGCATGAGCCCCGCCTGTACGACTTCGTCCGCGCTCCACAACGCTTGCTCGATCGGACACTCCGGATGCAGTAGCGAGGGTCCGCGCCGCGCGGCGCCACGCGCCGGAAAGCGATGCAGGACCGGCGTCATGACACGCTCCCGGCGGGGCGCACCGAGACCACCTGCAGTTCGTCGATGGCGGCATCAGGCAGCGCGACGGGCACGCGCGCGCCGGCGCGGCGTCCGAGCAGGGCGCGCGCCACCGGCGCGAACACCGAGATGCGCGAAGCGCTGGCGTCCGCCGACGCGGGGTGGACGACGCGTACCGTGCGCGCGACGCCGTTCGGCAACTCGACGTACGTCACTTCGGTGTCGAGCGCGACGATGTCCCCGTCGATCGCGTTGTGGGCGACGAGCCTTGCGCCGTCGAGGATTTCGGCGAGGTCCTCCGCGGCGCCGGGCTGCGGCGCTTCGCGGGTCGAGATGGTGGCGAGCACAGCCGACAGCGTGGCGGCGTCGTGCGTCGAAAGAATGATTTCACTGCGGTCGATCACGTCGAACCCTCCGGATACGAGACAGCAAAGCGCAGCGCCGGGCGGCGAAAGCGCGCCGCGAGGCTGCGAGCGTAGGTGTTACGGTCCCGGTAACCGGCGCGCGCCGCGAGGCGCTCGTTTGGGGTTACCGGGCCCGCGGGAGACAGGCGAGCGTGCCGCGGTCGGTTTGGCGGACGGGCCGGATCGGGCCCGCGCCCTGGCGGCGCGGGCGGTGGTCGGGGCGAGCGACGGCCGGCGTGGCGGAAGGCCGCGCCCGACGAAGATAATTCGAAGAAATCGCTCGCATGGCACTACTATAGCAGCTAATTTCGATTTTTCAATGTTTTCGACGCATTTCCGGCCCCGTCACACCGCCATCGGTGCGGTCAGCGGCGGATGGAAGCGATAGTCGACCAGCGAAAAATCGTCGGGTTCGACGCGGTCCAGCCATTCGGGCTCGTAGCGCCCCGTTTCCGCCATGGCGGGGATACGCGCCGAAATTGCCAGCGTCGGCGGCGGCAGCGGCTCGCGCCGCAGTTGCTCCTCGAGCATCGCGAGCTGGTTCTCGTAGATGTGCGCGTCGCCGATGAAATACGAGAGCCAGCGCGGCCGATACCCGGTCAGCCTCCCGACCAGCGATACGAGCAGCGCTGCCTCGCAGATGTTGAATGGCGCACCGAGCCCGACGTCGTTCGAGCGCACGTACAGGCACAGCGAGAGCTCGCGCGTCACGGCATTCGGCAGCAACTGGTAGAGAAGGTGACACGGCGGCAATGCCATCTGCTCGAGCTCGGCGCAGTTCCATGCGTGGAACAGGATGCGGCGATCGGTCGGTCGCTCGACGATCGCGTCGAGGCACGCGCGCAGCTGATCGATCGGCTTGTAGAGGAGCAGCTTCTCGCGGCCGCCATCGGTGATCGTCGCGAGCGTCCGGTAGCCTCGCGAATGCGCGTCGTCGATCTGTTCGGGCCGCGCCGCGTCGAGCAGCTTGTACGCCGGCCAGTGTCGCCACTGGTAACCGTAGATTTCGCCGAGCCAGTCCGGCCCCGTGCGGTACGGGTTGGCGAGCCACGCGGCGTTCTCGTTCGCGTTCCGGTCCCACACCTTGCAGCCGAGTGCGCGGAAGTCCGCAGCGCTGCGCGCACCGCGCAGGAAACCGATCAGCTCACCGCACGCCGACTTGAACGGCAGGCGTCGCGTCGTGATCGCCGGGAAGCCGCGCGCGAGGTCGAAGCGCAGCGCGGCGCCGGGAATGCTGATCGAGCGGACGCCGGTGCGGTTTTGCTGCCAAGTCCCGCTGTCGAGGATCGTGCGGACGAGCGCGAGGTAATCGTGCATCGTCCGAGCATAGCGCAGTCGCCGCTGCGCGCGGACGCGCGTGCAGCGCGCGTTTACGCGGCAGCGCCCGCGTTCAAAAGACGCTGCGTGCGGCGCTCACCCGGTCGGCGAGCTGCTCGAGCTGGGCGGCCTCGGCATGCGCTTCGTCGTTGTCATCGCGATGCGCGTTGTCGCGCGATGGCGTCGATTCGAATTGGGGCGTGAGGTCGGGAGCCGGCGCTTGCATGATGTCGATCCGCTTGACGATGCGCGTGCGCGCAATGGGTTACGCAACATATCAAGCAATGCACGTGCCATCGCGCGATGAACGTGCGCGTGCGCATACCTCTGCGCGATGAGCGTGCGCGGGTGCGCGACTGGCGGTGCTGCGTGATGTGATCGACGTCGACGTTGCCGGCGAAACCGATGAAGCGCAGGCGTTGCATACCGCACGTTGTCGCGCCCGGCCGACAACGCATCGGCGGTCCGGCCGTAAGTCTTTGACACAGCGCCGCTTTTGGTTGTCGCCAAAACCCGACAGCACCAAACCGCGCGTGCCGGCGCGCGTTATCCGGATCAGGCCTTCGCTTCCTTGAACATGCCCGGTTCCAGTCGATGCCGCTGCAGAAGCTTGTAGAACTCCGTGCGGTTGCGCTTGGCGAGCTGCGCCGCCTGCGTCACGTTGCCGCCGGTGATTTTCAGGAGGCGCACGAGGTAGTCGCGCTCGAATGTCTTGCGCGCCTCTTCGAAGGGCACGAGCGCGGCGGCGTCTTCCTTGAGCGCCGCCTGCACCAGCGTCGCGGGAATCACCGGCGTCGTCGCCAGCGCGACGCACTGCTCGAGCAGATTGAGGAGCTGGCGCACGTTGCCGGGCCACGGCGCCGCGACGAGCAGCGCCATCGCGTCGGGCGCGAGCGTCGACGCCGGCTTGCGATACCGCTCGGCGAGCTTGCCGAGGATGTGCGCGGCGAGGAGCGGAATGTCCTCGCGCCGCTCGGCGAGCGACGGCAGCTTGAGCGACACCACGTTCAGCCGGTAGTACAGGTCCTCACGGAACAGGCCCTGCTCGCGCTGCGCGTCGAGGTCCCGGTGGGTCGCCGAAATCACGCGGACGTCGACCGGGATCGCCTGCGTCGAGCCGACGGGCCGCACCTCGCCCTCCTGCAGCACGCGCAGCAGCTTCACCTGCAAGGGCAGCGGCATGTCGCCGATTTCGTCGAGGAAGAGCGTGCCGCCGTCGGCCGCCTGGAACAGTCCCTTGTGCGCCTGGATCGCGCCGGTGAACGCGCCGCGCGCGTGGCCGAAGAGCTCGGACTCGAGGAGCTCGCCCGGGATGGCGCCGCAGTTGACGGCGACGAACGCGCGCTCGCTGCGCCGGCTCGCCTGGTGGATGGCGCGCGCGAGCAATTCCTTGCCGGTGCCCGATTCGCCGAAGACGAGCACGCTCGCGTCCGAATCGGCCACGAGCTTCGCCTGCCGCAGCAGATCCTCCATCCGCGGGCTGCGCGTGATGATGCCGGCGCGCCACGCGCCGGCGGCGCTGCCGCTTTGCGGCGTCTCGCTGCCGGACACTTCGAGGGCGGTCGCCACCTTCTGCAACAGCTCCTGGCTGTCGAACGGCTTCGTCAGATAGCCGAAGACGCCGCGCTGCGTCGCGTTGACCGCGTCGGGAATCGTTCCGTGTGCGGTCAGGATGATGACGGGCAGCGCCGCATGTTGCCGATGGATCGCCTCGAACAGCTGCAGGCCGTCGATGCCGGGCATGCGCAAGTCGGTGATCACCGCGCCCGGTCTTTCCACGGCGATCGTCGCGAGCGCCGTCTCGCCGCTGTCGGCGGTACGCACGCGATAACCGGCGGAGGTCAGCCGCAGACTGATGAGCTTCAGGAGGTCGGGATCGTCGTCGACGAGAAGGATGTCACCTCGATTCATGCAGTCCTTTCACAATGGGAGAGCCGTTTTGGAAGCGAGCGAGCGCCCAGAGCGCGCGAGGGCCCGCAGCGAGCCCCGAGACAGTACTCCGAGGTACGGCGAGGGGCGAGCGAGGAAACGGAAGCTTCATCTCGGCAAACGCTAACGTGAGCGGGGCGAACGTTAAGCGAAGCGGCGTTTGCTCCAAAGCAATCGGGGCGCGCAGCCGCTTATAAAACCGCTTTAGCGCCCTGACCCGCCGGCGCCGGCACCGCCGCCGCCTCCGCCACTGCGCACCCGGTCGCGCAGCAGGCTGCGCTCCATCGCCCGGAGCGCTTCGAGTTTCTGGATCGCCGCATCGGCCTTCTGCTGCTCGTCGTGCACGGCGCGCTGCCGCTCGCTCACCTGCGCCTGGAGCACCGTGGCGAGATGGCGGATGGGCGAATTCGCCGGCGCGCTGCGCGCGACGTTTTCGAAAAGCTGCAGCGCACGCTGATCGTCCTGAGGCGACGTGCGCGCCAGCGTGTAGAGCACCGCGAGGCGCACGCGGTTCACGTCGGTACGCTGCTTCGCGAACGTTTGCATCGCCGTGTTCAGCTCGCGTCGCAACTCGTCGCCCTGCATCGTGCTGAAACGCTGCAGGTCGGCGAGCAGCGCGATCATCTGCTGATCCTCGGGCGGCACCTGCGCGGGCGGCGGCGCGACGACGATGACCGGCGCCGGCTCCGCCGGCGGCGGAGGCGATTGCGTCGTGGGGGTCGGTTGCGCGGGCGGCGGCGACGGCGTGGCCGGCGCCGACAGCGGCGGCTCGACCGGCTCGATCGGCGGCGATTCGACCATCGGCTCGTACGGCAACTCGTACGACGACGGATCGTTCTCGTCGGCCGGCATCACCGGCTTCGGTATCGACGTGCAGCCGGCGAGAAGCGCGGCGAGCGCCAGCGCGGCGAGGGACAGCTTCATTGCGGATGACCGGCCGTCGCGAGTTGCGGCGCGACCTTTGCGGGCGCCGGGCGCGCGTCGGCGAGCGGCAGCGCCAGGCGAAACCAGGCGCCGCTGCGGCCGTCGGCGCGCGCGCGCACCTCGACGCGGCCGCCGTGCGCCACTGCATACTCGCGCGCGATCGCGAGGCCGAGCCCCGAGCCCTTGATGCGCCCATCCACGGGCGGCGGGCCCTGATAGAACGATTCGAAGATGCGGCTGCGATCGGCGTCGGCGACGCCGCGTCCCTCGTCGATCACGTCGACGACCGCGAAGCGGTCCTCGACCCCGACATTGATCTCGACCTTGGCATTGCGTGGCGAGTACTTGAGCGCGTTCGACAACAGGTTGTCGACGATCGTCCGCAGCCGTTCGGCGTCGCCGACCACGGTCGCCGGCGCGATCTTCGCGTCGACCGCGATCATGCGCCCGAGCGCCGCCAGACGCTGCTCGCGCAGCACGCGACCGACGACGTCGGCGAGCGCGACCGGTGCGAGCGCGGCGGGCTCCATCGCGCGCGTCTGCTGATACGCGAGCAGGTCCTCGATCAGCTTCTGCAGATGCAGCGTGTTGTCGCGCACGATCCGCACGATGTCGAGCTGCTCCGCCGACAGCTTGCCGCCGACGCCGTCGCGAAGGAGCTCCGCGCCTTCCCGCACCGCGGTGAGCGGCGTCTTCAGCTCGTGCGAGACGTGGCGCAGGAAGCGCGTCTGCTGCTCCTCGAGCTCGGAGAGCCGCGAGCGCAACCACTCGAGGCGCTGCCCGACGTAGCGCAGGTCCTGCGGCCCGGTCACGGTGATTGCGTGAGTGAAGTCGGCACTGCCCATCTGGCGAATCGCGAGGTCGAGCTGGCGAATCGGGCGCGCGATCAGCGTCGCGAACACGATCGCGAGCGCGATGGCGATGCCGACGGTCGCGAAGCCGACGTAGATCCACTTCTCGCGCCCTTGCGTCGCCGTCTGCTGAAGCCGCTCGATCGCGCGTTGCGTGAGCTGGCTCGACGCCGCGAGCGTCACCTGCGCGCCGTCGACCAGCCGCGAATAGCCGACGGCGAGCTGGTCGGCGATTTCGGGTCCGCGCTGCGGTGCGGTCAGCTGCGTGTGCAGCCGGCTTTCGAGATCGGCGAGCTTCACGAGCGACTCCTGCGCGCTCGGATCGAGCGGCAATGCGGCGAGTTGCGCCGTCGTCTGCCGGAAGTCCTGCCGCAGCTTGCCGTATTCGTCGAGCAGCGAGTTGTCCTCGAGGATGAGGTGCTGGCGCGCGATGCGCTCGAGCGTCGTCGCCTGCTCGTACAGAAGGCGGCTGGTACGCCCGGCCTGCGCCGCCTGCAGCACCTCCTGGCGCCCCTGCGACTCGAGGCGGTCGAGCGAGAGGATCATCTCGGCGAGCGCGTAGACGAGCGGCAGGCTGACGAGCAGGAAGCCGAGCAGGATGAACTTGAGGAACGAGCGCGGGTAGTACACGCGGCGACGGCGGGCCCGTGCACGACGGGGCCGCTGGCTATAATCGGCCGATTATGACACTTGCGCTGATCGTCGCCGTGGCCGCCAACGGCGTGATCGGATGCAACGGAACGCTTCCCTGGCGCCTTCCGGAGGATTTGCGGCACTTTCGCAAGCTCACCACCGGCCACGCGATCATCATGGGCCGGCGCACGTGGGACTCGCTGCCGCGCGCATTGCCGGATCGCCAGAACATCGTCGTGTCGCGCCAGGCGGGCTTCCACGCCGACGGCGCGATCGTCGTCCGCTCGCTCGATGCCGCGCTGCGCGCCGTCGTGTATCCTTCGCCGCCGTTTTGCATCGGCGGAGGCGAGCTGTTCCGCGCGGCGCTGCCGTTGGCCGATACGGCGTACGTGACCGAGATCGCGCGTGAGTTCGAGGGTGATGCGACGTTTCCGGCGCTCGATCGGCGCGAGTGGATCGAGACGTCGCGCGAGACGCACGTGCACGGCGGGGAAGACGGTTTCGAATACGCGTTCGTGAGCTATCAGCGTCGCGAGCACTGAGGGGAGCAATCGGCGATGTCCGCACACGGCTTTCACGTGCATGGCCCGCACGATCACGAAGTCGAGCATGCCGCGCAGGGACACGAGGGGCACGCGCGCGATCCGTTCGCGGCGCGGGTCGCCGTGATGACCGCGATCTTCGCGACGATCGGCGCGCTCGAAGGCTACATGGTCGGCGAGACGCAGAACGACGCGCTGCTCTTCAAGAACGACTCCGCGATTCGCCGCACCGAGGCGTCGGACCAGTGGAATTTCTATCAGGCGAAGAGCAGCAAGCAGAACCTGGCCGAGCTCGGCGCCGTCCTCGCGCCTGCCGGCGAGGCACCGCGATTCAAGTCCGAGGTCGATCGCTACAACCGCGAGAAGCAGGAGATCATGGCGAAGGCGCAGGAGCGCGAGAAGCTTTCGACCGAGCTCGAGGCGAAAAGCGAGGCGTCGATGCACCTGCACCACCGCTGGGCGCAGGGCATGACGCTGATCCAGATCGCGATCGCGCTCGGGGCGATCAGCCTGCTCACGCGGAGCCGCTGGCTGGAATTCACCGCGTTCGGCGCGGCCGGCGTATCGGTGATCGTGAGCATGCTCGCGCTGATGCACGTGTAGCCGTTCGTCTGTTCGTCTCGCAGTCATCCGCGTCTCGCGGCAAACGCGCTCCACGCAAGTCGTGCAGAGGCCGCTTAAGCGATAATCCGGTCTCCCATCGGCCGGCGCTCGCTCCGGCCGCTCCCTCGCCGGGGTGGCGGAATGGCAGACGCAGCGGACTCAAAATCCGCCGGTAGCAATACCGTGAGGGTTCGACTCCCTCTCCCGGCACCACTCGAGACATCGGGTTACGTTGCTGCAGGAACTGCAGGCAAGCCCCCTCCAAGCCGTACCGATTTTTTAGCTTTCGTAATGCGGAACCCGGCGCGTGAATGACGCACCGGCAGCAAACGGTGCGCTCGACACCAGTCGGCGCTGCTCCCTTGAGGCTGTTTCATGAACGAGGAGAAACGATGATTCGAATTCCGGCTCTCGTTATCGTCGCGTTGCTCGCGATGTACGGAGTTTATGCGTTTGGACAAGATCGATCGCTGCTGCTGCGTTCGGCGGTGACTACGTTGACTCCCATTCCCAGTTCGTCATCCAGCGACGCTTCGTTCGCATGGTTCTACGATGCGGCCAATCGCAGCGTGTACGTATGTCGCGCCTTAGCGAACTCATCGACCGTCGATTGCAAGGGCAAAGCGGAGTTGCCGTAGCGCGGTACGTGCAAGTAGGCACCGCGGTGAGCTTGACCCCCCGCATGCCCCATCGCTTCACGCTCGACGACTTCGACTATCCGCTGCCGCCCGACCTGATCGCGCAGGCGCCGAGCGCCGAGCGCGCCGGCAGCCGTCTGCTCGAGGTCGACGGCACGGCGCTGCGCGATCGCCGCTTCACGGAGCTTCCGCAACTGCTGCGCGAGGGCGATCTCGTCGTCTTCAACGACACGCGCGTCATCAAGGCGCGCCTTCGCGGACGCAAGACGAGCGGCGGCGAAGTGGAGATGCTGATCGAGCGCGTCCTCGGCGTTCACGAGGCGCTCGTCCAACTGCGTGCGAGCCACGCGCCGAAACCGGGCCAGACGATCGAGCTCGCCGCCGGCGCGACCGCGCTTGTCGTCGCGCGGGACGGGCGCTTCTTCACGCTGCGCTTCGAGGGTGTCGAAGACCTCGTCACATGGCTCGACGCGCACGGCGAAGTGCCGCTGCCGCCGTACATCGACCACGCGCCCGACGCGGCCGACGAAGCCCGTTATCAGACGGTGTACGCGCGCCACCCGGGTGCGGTGGCAGCGCCGACTGCCGGATTGCATTTCGACGACGCGCTGCTGGCCGCACTCGATGCGCGCGGCGTGCGCCGCGCATTCATCACGCTGCACGTCGGCGCCGCCACGTTCCAGCCGGTTCAGACCCACGACATCACGGCGCATCGGATGCACGCCGAGC
>DASTIY010000325.1:0-19973 GCA_035717085.1 Casimicrobiaceae bacterium
ACGTCGATCACTTCACGCCATTGCGCGAGCGTCATGTCGGCAAACGGCGCATCGCGCTGGATGCCCGCGTTGGCGACGAGGATGTCGACGCCGCCAAAGCGCGCGCGTGCCGCGTCGAAGAGCGCGGCGCAGTCCTCGGGATTGCCGATGTCGCCCTGCACGGCGATCGCGTCGCTGCCGCCGTCGCGAATCGCGGTGACGACGGCATCGGCCTTCGCGGAATTCGAGTGATAGTTGACGACCACGCGCGCGCCGGCCGCGCCGAGCGCGACCGCGACCGCGCGGCCGATGCCGGAACTCGCGCCGGTCACCAGCGCACGCTGGCCGTCGAGCAATCGCAGCGCGGTCATCGCAGTTTCAATGTGCGCTCACCGGTTCGGATGACACGTCCGCCTCGTCGTCGCGGAACAGTTGGTACAGGATGATTGCGCCGAACGTCGCCGTGCCGATGCCGCCGAGCGTGAAGCCGCCGAGCTTCAACGCGAGGTCGCCGGCGCCGATCGTCAACGTCACCGCGGCCGTCACGAGGTTGCGCGGCCGCGAGAAATCGACGCGGTTCTGCACGAAGATGCGTCCGCCCGTCGCGGTGATGAGCCCGAACACGACGATCGACAGGCCGCCGAGCACCGGCCCGGGAATCGTGGAGATCAGCGCGCCGAACTTCGGCGAGAAGCCGAGAAGGATCGCGAACAGCGCCGCGACGACGAAGAGCAGCGTCCCATACACCTTCGTCACCGCCATGACGCCGATGTTCTCGGCATACGTCGTCACGCCCGTCCCGCCCCCGCTTCCGGCGACCATCGTCGCCAGTGCGTCGCCGACGAACGCGCGCCCGAGATAGCGGTCGAGATTGCGCCCGGTCATCGCCGCCACGGCCTTGATGTGCCCGAGGTTCTCCGCGACGAGCACCACGGCGACGGGCGCGATCAGCGCGATCGCGTTCGCGTTCCACACCGGCGTGGTGAAGTTCGGCACACCGATCCACGCCGCGTTGGCGACGCCGGCGAAGTCGATCGGCTTGCCCATGCCGAGCACGTTCGTGAACAGCGCATAGAGCAGATAGCCGGCGATGCCGCCGAGCAGGATCGGCAGCCTCCGCGCGAGTCCGGGCGCGCGCACCGCGACGAGGCCCACGAGCACGATCGTCGCGATGCCCATCCACGCGTCGAACGAGCTGCCCGAAATGCCCTTCACTGCGATCGGCGCGAGATTGAGCCCGATGACCGCGACGACGCTGCCCGTCACCACCGGCGGCATCAAGCGATCGATGAAGCGATAGCCGACCGCCATCACGATCAACCCGATGATCGCGTAGACCGCGCCGGCGGCGATGATGCCGGTCAGCGCGACGCCCAGATTGGCGTTCGGTCCGCTGCCGGAGTAGCCGGTGGCTGCGATCACGACCGCGATGAACGCGAAGCTCGAGCCGAGATAGCTCGGCACGCGGCCGCCCACCAGCACGAAGAAGATCAGCGTGCCGATGCCCGAGAAGAGGATCGCGACGTTCGGATCGAACCCCATCAGAAGCGGCGCGAGCACGGTCGAGCCGAACATCGCGACGACGTGCTGCAGGCCGAGCGCGAGCGTCTGCGGCAGCGGCAGGCGCTCGTCGGGCGCGATGACGCCCTCGGTGCGCAGTTTCCAATGCGGGAAGTACGAGGCTTCTCGATCAGGGGCCATGGCGTCCTCCGCGGTCAGGTGGCGCCGCGCATTGAACACGAAACGCGGCGCGCTGTCAGCGCGCGCGTGCGGCGGGCGACGTCGAGCGCGCTATAGTCGCTCGCCATGCGCAGGATCCCCCACGTCGCGCTCGCCGTGCTGTGCGTCGCGCTGCTCCCCTCGCGCGCGGTCGGCGCCGACGTCGCGAACATCGCGGCGGCGTCGGACCTGCAGTTCGTGCTGCCGGACGTCGTCGCGGCGTTCACCGCGCAAACCGGGCGCGAGGTGCGGTTGTCGTTCGGGTCTTCCGGCAACTTCCGGCGGCAGATCGCCGATGGTGCGCCGTTCGACGTTTTCCTGTCGGCCGACGCGTCGTACGCCGACGCGCTGGTCGCCGAGCAACGCACGCAGGGCGACGGCGTCGTCTACGCCGTCGGCCACCTCGCGCTCTTCGTGCCGAACGGCTCGCCCGTTCAGGCGGACGCCGAATTGCGCGGCGTCGCGGCCGCCTCGCACGACGGTCGCCTGCGCAAGCTCGCGATCGCCAATCCCGAGCACGCGCCGTACGGGCGTGCGGCGCGCGACGTGCTGATGCGCCGCGGACTGTGGGACGCGATGAAGTCGCACCTCGTCCTCGGCGAGAACGTGAGCCAGGCGGCGCAGTTCGCAGTCACCGGCGGCGCGCAGGCCGCGATCGTCGCGTACTCGCTCCTGCGTGCGCCGGGGATGAACGAGCGCGGGCGCGTCGTCATCCTCCCCGCAGCGGATCACGCGCCGCTCGTGCAGAAGATGGTGCTGATGACGCGCGCCGGCGAAACCGCGCGTGCGTTCTACGACTTCGTGCAGAGCGCCGCCGCGCGCGCGATTTTTGCGCGTTATGGATTCGATCCGCCGCCCGCGCCGTCCACGGCGCCCGCACGCGAACGGCCACGCGATCACGGCGTGTCGCATACGTCGCTGCCCGCGAAGCGCGTGGCCGTCGTCGCAAACTGAGTTTCCCATCATGGATTGGCAAGCGCTCACTCTCTCGTTGGAGCTTGCCGGCTGCACGGTCGCGATCCTGCTTCCGCTGGGCATCGTCATCGCCCGCGCGCTCGCCTGGCGCCGCTTCGCGGGACGACGCATCGTCGAGGCCGCGCTTGCGCTCCCGCTCGTGCTGCCGCCGACCGTCCTCGGCTATTACCTGCTGACCGCGTTCTCCGGTCGCTCACCCCTCGGCGAGGCGTTCGCGTCGCTGACCGGACATCCGCTCGCGTTCAGCTTTGCCGGGCTTTTGCTCGCGTCGCTGATCTTCAACCTGCCGTTCGCGATCCAGCCGATGCAGCGGGCGTTCGAAAGCATCGGGGCGGACATCCGTGCGGCCGCCGCGTGCTGCGGCATGAGCGGCTGGCGCATCTTCACCGACATCGAGCTGCCGCTCGCCTGGCCCGGCGTGCTCTCCGCGCTCGTGTTGACGTTCGCGCACACGCTCGGCGAATTCGGCGTCGTGCTCATGGTCGGCGGCAACATCCCGGGCGAGACACGGACGATCGCCATCGCGATCTACGATCGCGTGCAGGCGTTCGACACGCACGGCGCGGCGTTGATGTCGGCGGTGCTGCTCGCGCTGTCGCTCTCCGCCATCGCGATCGCGTATTCGACGACCTGGCGTGCGGGGCCTGCGCGTGGATGACGGCCGGCTCGCCGTCGCCGTCTCGCAACAGTCACCGATTCCGCTCGACGCGACATTCGACTGCGGCCCCGGCGAGCTCCTCGCGCTCACCGGCCCGTCGGGCAGCGGGAAGTCCACGCTTCTGCGCTGCATCGCGGGCATCGAGCGCAGCGCGCACGGCGTGATCGCGTGCGCGGGACGCGTGTGGCTCGACAGCCCACGCGGCGTGAACCTGTCGCCGCAGGCACGCAACGTCGGCATCGTTTTCCAGCACTACGCGCTCTTTCCGCATCTCACCGCGCTCGGCAACGTGATCGCGGCGCTCGGCCACCGGCCGCGTGCCATGCGTGCGGCACGTGCGCGCGAACTGCTCGCGAGCGTGCACCTCGCCGGGCTCGAGCACCGGCGACCGGCCGAGCTTTCCGGCGGACAGCAGCAGCGCGTCGCGATGGCGCGCGCGCTGGCGCGCGATCCGCTCGCCCTGCTCTTGGACGAGCCGTTCGCCGCAGTCGACCGGGTGACGCGCCAGAAGCTCTACCGCGAGCTGGCGCAACTGCGGAGCACGCTGCGCATGCCGATCGTCCTCGTCACGCACGATCTGGACGAGGCGGCGATGCTCGCCGACCGGATGTGCATTCTCCATCGCGGCCGCACGCTGCAGATCGGTGCGCCGCGCGAGGTGATGACGAAGCCTGTCGATGCCCTCGTCGCGCGGCTCGTCGACCTGCGCAACGTCTTCGACGCCACCGTGCAGCGCGACGACGCGGCGCTCGGCCGCACGTTTCTCGACTGGCACGGCGTCGCGCTCGAAGCGCTGCGCGCGCCGGCCTTCGCACCCGGCACGCGTGTCTCGTGGACGATTCCGGTGAGCGGCATCGTCCTGCATCGACGCGATCGCCCGTCACGCGGCGAGCACGAGAACCCGGTCTTCGGCGTGATCGAGGAGTGCGTGGCGCTCGGCGACGACACGACGATCGGTCTTCGCGTCACTTCGGTGAACGCGCTCCTCACCTTGCGCGTGCCGACCCACGTCGCGCGTCGTAACGGCATCGAGGCGGGCGTGCGCGCAGGCGCCTCGCTGCTCGCCGATGCGATTCACCTGATGCCGCTGGGCGATCCCGCGCGCGACCCTGCCACGTGATCGTCGACCCGTTGTCCCGGCCGTCGCGAATGCGTATCGTGGATCGTGCAGGCGCGTGGTGCCCGGCGCCTGCGCGTCTGCGATCGGGCACGCGCATTGGCGTATCGGAAGGAGGTCATCATGCCGGATACCGGTCATGCGGAAGGTGTTTATCGCGTCATCGACGTCGTGGGGAGCAGCGAGACGTCGTGGGAGGATGCGGCGAAGAATGCGGTGGAGACCGCGAGCAAGTCGCTGCGCGACCTGCGCATCGCGGAGGTGCAGAAGCTCGACGTGAAGCTGGAAGGCGGCAGGATCGTCGCGTACCGGACGCGCCTTCAGCTCTCGTTCAAGTACGAGGGCTGAACGCTGCGGCCGGCATCCCGGGCGGGCGTCGCGGCCCGTTCGGGACGACGCGCTCCGATGGGGCGACGCCCGGGCTGGACAATGCGGTACGATCCCTCGTCGCACGGCTTGGCCCGTCGTGCGGAACACAGCGTGCCGTGGCCGCCGACTGCCCATGGACTTCGCGTTCCTCCTCGACCCGCTGCCACTGCTCAAGGCCTACAAGGATTCGAGCGTCGCGATGATGCGTTCGCTCGCGGCGCGCGATCACGTCGTTTACGCCGGTGAACCGGCCGGGCTTTACTGGCGCGACGGCGCGACGGGCGCCCGCTTCCGCCGGCTCGCGCTCTACGACGACGACCACCACTGGTACGACGCCTTCGAGCCGGAGGAGCGCCGGCTGACCGATTTCGCGGCGGTCCTGATGCGCAAGGACCCGCCGTTCGACATGGAGTACGTTTACGCGACGTACCTGCTCGAGGCGGCCGAGCGCGAGGGCGCGCGCGTGTTCAACGAGCCGCGCGCGATTCGCGATTACAACGAGAAGATGGCGATCACCGAGTTCCGCGAGTTCACGGCGCCGACGCTCGTGACGCGCGACGCCGCTCGCATTCACCACTTCATCGACGATTACGGCGACGTGATCGTCAAGCCGCTCGACGGCATGGGAGGCGTGTCCGTGTTCCGGGTCCGTGCCGATGACCCGAACCGCAACGTGATCGTCGAGGTCGTCTCGCAGTTCGGCGAGCGCACGGTCATGGCGCAGCAGTTCATTCCGGCGATCAGCGAGGGCGACAAGCGCATCCTGCTGATTGCGGGCGAGGTCGTGCCGTATTCGCTCGCGCGCATCCCGAAGCCGGGCGAGACGCGCGGCAACCTCGCTGCCGGCGGCCGCGGCGTGGCCCGGCCGTTGTCGGCGCGCGACCGCGAGATCGGCGAGGCGCTGGCGAAGCCGCTGTGGCAGGCGGGTCTCCTCGTCGTCGGCATCGACGTGATCGGCGATTTCCTGACCGAAGTGAACGTCACGAGCCCGACGTGCTTCGTGGAGATCACCGAGCAAAGCGGATTCGACGTCGGCGCGCTCTTCGCGACGCGTCTCCTCGAGGCGTGCGGGCGCGCGTGAGCGCACGCTCGCGAGCGTCGCGATGATCGGCGTGCTGATCGTCGCGCACGCGGCGCTCGCCGAGAGCCTCGCCAGCGCGGTGTCGCACGTGCTCGGCACGCGGCCGCCGCAGTTCGCCGCTTTCCCCGTCGCGCCCGACGACGATCCCGCCCTGTTGCTGCCGAAGGCGCGTGCGGCCGTCGCGGCGGTCGACACCGGCGAGGGCGTCGTGATCCTCTCGGATCTCTACGGTGCGACGCCGTGCAATGTCGCGATGAAGCTCGCGCAACCGGGGCACGTCGAGATCGTCGCGGGCGTCAGCCTGCCGATGCTCGTGCGCACGTTCACGTACCGCACCAAGGGCCTCGACACGCTCGTGAAGAAGGCCGTGTCCGGCGGTTGCGAAGGCGTGATCCACGTCTGATGCTGCGATGATCCGCCGCGACGTCGAGATCGTGAACAAGCTCGGCCTGCACGCGCGCGCGTCGGCAAAGCTCACGCAGCTCGCCGCGAAGTTCGACAGCGACATCCAGGTCGAGCGCAACGGCCGGAAGGTGAACGCGAAAAGCATCATGGGCGTGATGATGCTCGCCGCCGGCAAGGGATCGAAGATCACGGTCGAGATCGCCGGCCCCGACGAGGAGGCGGCAATGGAGGCGATCTGCGCGCTCGTCGCCGATCGCTTCAACGAGCGGGAATAAGGTGCGGAGGTGACCCCCCCACGCTTGCGGCTTCGCCGCTGCGCTGCCCCCCAGGGCGCGCAACTCGCGTCTCGGGGCGGCCCTTCCCCGCTCGCGACCCCCCCACGCTTGCCGCTTCGCGCATGGTGAGCTTTGCGCTCCATGGCGTCGGCGTCTCGGGCGGCATCGCGATCGGCCGCGCGCAACTCGTGTCGCACGCGACGCGTGAGGTCGCGCATTACACGATTCCCGCGTCGCAGGTGCCCGCCGAGATCGCGCGCTTCGAAAGCGCGGTCGCGGACGTGCGGCAGGAGCTCGAAGGACTCCATACGGCGCTGACGAGCGGCGAGATGCCGGGCGAGTTCGGCGCGTTCCTCGACGTGCACTGGATGATCCTGAACGATCCGACGCTCGCCGACACGCCGAAGCGGATCATCGCCGAGCAGCGTTGCAACGCCGAGTGGGCGCTCACGTTGCAGATGGGCGCGCTCGTCGAGCAATTCGACCAGATCGACGACGCGTACCTGCGCGAGCGCAAGGCCGACGTCGTGCAGGTCGCCGAGCGCGTACTCAAGCGGTTGATGGGACGGCCGGGAACGTTGCCCGCGACGAGCGCCGAGGAGCAGACGATCCTCGTCGCGCACGACCTCTCGCCGGCCGACGTCATTCAATTCAAGCACCACCACTACGCCGCGTTCCTGACCGACCTCGGCGGCGCCACGTCGCACACCGCGATCGTCGCGCGCAGCCTCAACGTGCCGGCCGTGGTGGCGACGCACAACGCGCGTCAGCTGATCCGCGAAGGCGAGATGCTGATCGTCGACGGCAGCCGGCACGTGGTGATCGTCAATCCCGATCGCTCGGTGCTCGGCGAGTACCGGCTGCGGCAAAACGAGATCGAGCTCGCGCGCCAGAAGCTCAAGCGATTGAGAACCAAGCGCGCCGAGACGCTCGACGGCATCCACGTCGAGCTGCAGGCGAACATCGAGTTGCCCGAGGACGTCGACCAGGCGATCGCGAACGGCGCGTCGGGCATCGGTCTCTTCCGCTCCGAGTTCCTGTTCCTCGATCGCGACGCGTTGCCGTCCGAGGACGAGCAGTTCGAGGCGTATCGGAAAGTCGCGGCGGGGATGCAGGGACGGCCGGTCACGATCCGCACGTTCGACCTCGGCGCAGACAAGGAGCCGCACGGCTTCGAAGGGCTGGCTCGCGTCGCGCCCAATCCGGCGCTCGGATTGCGCGCGGTGCGCTTCTGCCTCGCGGAGCCGCGTCTCTTCCTCACGCAGCTTCGTGCGATCCTGCGCGCGACGTCGTACGGCAAGGTGCGCATCCTGATCCCCATGCTCGCGTCGGTATCCGAGATCGAGCAGACGCTCGCGATGATCGCGCGCGCCAAGGAGGCGCTGCGCGAGCAGGGCGTGCCGTTCGATGCGGACACGAAGGTCGGCGGCATGATCGAGATTCCGGCCGCAGCGCTCGCGATCGGCGCGTTCCTGCGCAAGCTCGACTTCCTGTCGCTCGGAACGAACGACCTCATCCAGTACACGCTCGCGGTCGATCGCGCCGACGAGGCGGTGTCGCATCTGTACGACCCGCTGCACCCGGCGGTGCTGCGGCTCATCAGCCTCGCCCTCGGCGCGGCGACGAAGGCCGGCGTGCCGATCGCCATGTGCGGCGAGATGGCGGGCGAGCAGCGGCTGACGCGGCTCTTCCTCGGCATGGGGCTACGCGAGTTCTCGATGCATCCGTCGGAACTGCTCGCCGTCAAGCAGCGCGTGCTGCAGACGAACGTGGGCGCGGGCGCGGCGCTCGTCGAGCGCATTCGCCGCGTCGACGATCCGGAGAAGCTCGAGGCGCTGCTCGACCGGCTGAACGCCTAGCGCCGCAATGCGGGAATGCGCGGCCGCCGCGGCTGTTTGCCCGGCATGCGCACCGTCGCCGCTGCCGCCCTGCTCGCGTTCGCCCTGAACGCGTACGGGCTCGCGCCGGGCGAGCCTGCGCCCGCGTTCGCGCTCACCGATGGCGAGGGCAAGACGCTCTCGCTCGCGTCGCTGCGCGGCCGCGTCGTGTACGTCGACTTCTGGGCATCGTGGTGCACGCCGTGCCGCCGCTCGTTCCCGTGGATGAACGCGATGCAGTTGCGGCACGGGACAGAAGGGCTCACCGTCGTCGCTGTCAATGTCGACAAGCACCCGGAAGACGCGGCACGCTTCCTCGCTGACGTGCCGGCAACGTTCACCGTCGTCTACGACGCGAGCGGCGCCACGCCGTCGGCGTACGGCGTGAAGGGCATGCCGAGCTCGTTCCTGATCGACCGCCGAGGCAACGTCATGGCGATCGAGGACGGCTTTCACGACGAGCGCCGGGGCGCGCTCGAGACGCAAATCGAAAGCGCGCTGCGCGAGCGTTGACGCGGATGGTTCGTACGGCGCGGCTGCTTTTCGCCGCACTCCTCGTCGCGATCGAAACGCTATCGGGGTGCGCGACGTTCGCACCGCCGCAACCATGGGAGAAAGGCGACCTCGCCAAACCTTCGATGCGTTTCGACGCCGACGCGCTCGCGACGAAGTCGACACTGCACGTCTACCAGAGCAAGGAGGGCGCGAGCGCGGGCGGAAGCGTCGGCGGGGGCGGTTGTGGCTGCAACTGACGGTGAGCGCAACGAGACGCCGGAATGCGCGCGCGCGTTGCTCGCTGCCGCGCTCGCGCTTCCCGGCATCGTCCCCGCGTCGTGCCTCGCGCAAAGTGCGCCTGACGAAGGCATCGTCTCGCTGCGCTACTTCGACTACCGCGACTGGCAGTCGGGCGCCGACCGCATGAGCGTACGCAGCCCCTCGCTCTACGCGCTCGTGCCGCTGTCGGACTCGCTCACGATCGAGGGTACGCTCGTGCACGACAGCATGTCGGGCGCGTCGCCACTGCATCACGACACGCTGTCGGGCGCATCGGGCCTCGGCATCACCGACTATCGGGCGGCTGCCGATGCGAAACTCACGAAGTACTTCGGCAGCACGTCGGTCGCAATCGGCGGTGCCTATTCGCACGAGCGCGATTTCATTTCGGGTGCCGCATCGGTGGAGTGGCGCGCGTGGAGCGACGACCGCAATCGCACGTTCGCGCTTGGCTTCGGCGCGACGAGCGACCGCATCGACCCGGTGACCGGAACCGTGCACCACCAGCGACGCGAGACGTACGACTACCTCGCAGGCATTACGCAGGTGCTGAACGCCGAAGAGGTCGTGGAATCGTCGATCACGTGGTCCGACGGGCGGGGCTACTACACGGATCCGTACAAGCTGCTCGACGCGCGGCCCGATCATCGGCGCGTCTTCGCGTGGCTCACGCGCTACCGCCGTTACGTGGCGCGCGTCGACGGAACGCTGCAGCTCGCCTATCGCTTCCTCGACGATTCGTTCGGCGATCGCTCGCACATGGTCGAGGCGTCGTGGGTGCAGCCGATCCCCCGCGGCTTCACGCTGACGCCGACACTGCGCTATTACACGCAAAGTGCGGCGTCGTTCTACCACGATCCGCCGTTTCCGCAGGGTGCCGTCCCGGGACGGCTCTACACGGGCGACGCGCGCCTTTCCGCGTTCGGCGCCGTCACGCTCGGCCTTCGCGTCGCCAAGGATTTCGCGCACGGGGTCAGCGCCGACGTCGAGCTCGATTTCTACCGGCAGCGTGGCGCCTGGCGCATCGGTGGCGGCAGTCCGGGCCTCGCGACCTTTTCCGCGCGATGGATCGCCTTCGGCCTCACGAAGCGCTTCTGACGCCGATGCCTGCGCCGTTGCTGGCGGCGTTGCCACTGCATCGCTACGTGTTTCGCGCGATGGCGTCGACGCACGAGCTGCTCCTCGCCGACGCGAGCGCGGCGCGGGCGAAACGGGCGGCAGCGGCCGCGATCGACGAGGTGCTGCGCATCGAGCGCAAGTATTCGCGCTATCGCGACGACAGCGTGATCGGCGCGATCAATCGTGCCGCTGGACGCGATGCGATCGCCATCGACGGCGAGACGGCGAGCCTGCTCCGCTACGCAGACCGCTGTTTCGTGCTATCCGAAGGCCGCTTCGACATTACGTCGGGCGTGCTGCGCCGTGCATGGGACTTCCGGCGCGTCACGCCCCGCGTACCGAGTCGCGACGAGATCGCCGCCGCATGCGCGCTCGTCGGATGGCGGCGGGTGCAATGGAACGCGCACGACATCCGCCTGCCGACTTCCGGCATGGAGCTCGATTTCGGCGGGATCGGCAAGGAATACGCGGCCGATCGGGCTGCGACGATCTTGCGCGATACGGGCATTGCGCACGGTCTCGTCAATCTCGGCGGTGACGTGCGCGCGTTCGGCGGCCGCGACGACACGGTACCGTGGCGCGTCGGCATTCGGCATCCGCGCGGCGAGGCGCCGCTCGCGACGGTGGAGCTCTTCGACGGCGCGCTCGCGACGAGCGGCGACTACGAACGTTATTTCGAGCTCGACGGACGCCGGTATTGCCACCTGCTCGATGCGCGCAGCGGATGGCCGGTCGCGTACTGGCAATCGGTGAGCGTCGTCGCGCCACTCACGATTCTCGCGGGCAGTTACGCGACGACGGCGATGCTCGTGGGCATCGAGGCGGAAGCGCTGCTCGCGAGCCACGGATTGTGCGCATTGCTGGTCGCGGCCGACGGCTCGATTCGCCGCTGCGGTCGCCCGGGCATCTTCAACCCATCGACATCGGGAACGATCGCCGTCTGATTACGCTTGCGCGAATCGCGCGTAGCTCGCCTGCCATGGACGTGCCCGCTCGAACGCACGTGCCGCGCGCAACACGCCGCGATCGTCGTGCGAGGCACCGACGATCTGCAGGCCGACGGGCAGGCCCGAGGTCGTGAACCCGCAGGGCACCGTCGCGGCCGGCTGTTGCGTGAGATTGAAGGGGTACGAGAAAGACGCCCACGTGGTCCAATCGGAGCCGACGTTGCCGAGCGATTCGGGCGCCAGCCGGCCGGCGGTGAACGGCGCGACGGCGACCGTCGGCGTGACGAGGAAGTCGTAGCGCTGGTGGAACGCGCGCATCGCGGCTCCGAACGCGCCGCGCGCTGCGATCGCGTCGAGGTAATCGTCGAGATCGACGTTGCGCGCTTCGTCGGCGATGCGAAGGAGGCCGGCATCCATGCCCGCGCGCCGTTCCGGCGCGATGCCGCGCACCGCGTTGTAGCAGCCGATCCACCAATGCACGCGAAAGATCGCGTGCACGTCGGGCACCGGGGGATCGACTTCCTCGACGTGTGCACCGGCGTCGGCGAGCGCGCTCACCGCGTCGCGCATGACCGCTTCGACGTCGCGCTCGACGGGGAAGCGGCCGAGACGCGGCGACCAGGCGATGCGCGCGCCCGCGATGCCGTCGTCGAGGCCTTCACGATAGTCGCGCGCGTCGTACGGCAAGGCGTGCCAGTCGCGTGGGTCGGGCTGCGTGATCGCGTTCATCATCAGAGCAGCATCGTCGACGCTGCGTGTCATCGGCCCGAGATGCGCGACCGTGCCGGTCGGTGACAGCGGCCACGCGGGCACCCGTCCGAAGCTTGGCTTCAGGCCGAAGATGCCGCAGAACGACGACGGTACGCGGATCGAGCCGCCGCCGTCGGTGCCGACGTGCAGCGCGCCCATGCCGGTCGCGGCCGCGATGGCGGCTCCGCCCGAGCTGCCGCCCGGCGTGCGCGACGCATTCCACGGGTTGCGCGCAACGCCGGTCAGCGGACTGTCGGTCACCGCCTTCCAACCCATTTCGGGCGTCGTGGTCTTGCCGAGGATGATCGCCCCCGCTTCGCGCAGGCGCGCCGTCGCCGGCGCGTCGACGGTCCACGGGCCGGCGGCATCGATCGTGCGTGAGCCGCGCAATGTCGGCGCGCCGCGCATCAGCACGAGGTCCTTGATCGTCACCGGGACGCCGTCGAGTGCGCCGATCGGCGCGGCGCGCTGCCAGCGTGCTTCCGACTCGCGCGCCGCGGCGAGTGCCGCCTCGTCGTCGCGCCAGACGAACGCGCCGAGCTCGCGATCGTGGCGTGCGATCTGCGCGAGAGACGCGCGAACGGCGTCCACCGGCGACGCCTGCTTCGTCCGATAGAGCTCGAGGAGCTCGGTGGCGGTTGCGAAGGCGAGGTTCATCGCGGTGTCAGAGGAGTGTCAGAGGAGTGTCAGAGGAGTGTCTGATACGGTCATCGGGGATTGTCAGCCCCAGCCGAGATACTGCGCGACCGCGAACACGAGGTGCACCGTCGCGTGCGCGAGCACCGCCGCCTCGAGGCTCGCCTTCCAATACAGCCAGCCGAATACGAGGCCGGCGACGGCGTTCAGCAACAGGATGCGCAGCACGACGTCGGTCGTGAGCGGTGCAATGGCCGCCGCGGCGGGCAGATGGCCGGTAGCGAACACCAGCGCGACGACGACGATCGCGATGGCATAGAGCGACGCCGGGATCGCGGGGCGTGCCGCGTCGGAGGTGTCTTCCGTACTCGCGGTCGCTGCTTTGCGATCGCAGACCCGCACGCCGAGCCACACGACCAGCGTCATCAGGCCCCAGCGCATCATCACTTCCTCGGACAGGCCGCCGTAAAGCACCCCGCCGACGAGCGCCTGCAGAATTCCGCGAAGCGGAACCGACCCGATCGGATGCAGCGTGAAATGGCGAAAGAGCGCGATGTCGAGCGCGACGATGGCGACGCCGACGACGAGCCCCGCGGCGAGCGCGGGACGTATCTGCGCGGCGAACGGCCCGCGAGCGTTCACGCCTGCGAGATACGACGTGAAGCCGAGGCCCGGGGCGAGCGCCGCGCCGATGAAGGCCGCCAGGATCGTAAGCAGCGCCGGCTGGATCAGCGAAAGCGTGGCGAGCAGCGCGAGCGAGTGCGTCGGCGACCGGCCCGCACCCATCAGTGCCTCGAGCGTCGGCAGGATCACGAGCGGCAGGCTGGCGACGCCGACCAGGCCGGCGAGGGCCGGCGGCCACCCGCGCCGCCAAAGCGACGGGATTGCGCGGTCGATCATTGACGCAAATCAACGGGTTGGAGCACTGGCGCCAGCCTCGCTTAGGTAAAATCGCCTCACCACCGCCGAACGGGAGCGCTGTCGAGCGCATCGAATGGCGCAGCGACCGACCGCAGGCTTCGGCCGACGCAACTCCCGGCCGGCGGCGATGGTCGCATCCACAGCCATGTCCCTCTACACGCTGGGCCTCAACCACACGACCGCGCCGCTCGCCGTGCGCGAGCGGGTGACGTTCGCGCCCGACGCGCTGTCCGGGGCGCTGCGCGACCTCACGTCGGCGCAGCGGGTGAAGGAAGCGGCGATCCTGTCGACGTGCAATCGCACCGAAGTGTACTTCCACGGCGGCGAGCCCGACGCGGTTGCGCGCTGGATCGAGCAGTCGCACACGCTCGCGCCGTCGTCGCTCAGTCCCTACGTGTACACGCTGAACGACGAGGAGGCGGTGACGCACGCGTTTCGCGTCGCGAGCGGGCTCGATTCGATGGTGCTCGGTGAGCCGCAGATCCTCGGCCAGATGAAGCAGGCGGTGCGGCAGGCCGAAGCCGCCGGTTCGCTCGGCCTCGTGTTGAATCGCCTGTTCCAGCGCACGTTTGCGGTGGCGAAGGACGTGCGCACGCAAACCGATATCGGCACCGCGTCGATCTCGATGGCGGCCGCGTCGGTGAAGATCGCCGAGCGCATCTTCCCGGCGCTGTCCGACCAACGCCTGTTGCTCGTCGGCGCCGGAGAAATGATCGAGCTTGCCGCGACGCATTTCGCGAACCGCAAGCCGCGCTCGATCACGGTCGCCAACCGCACGCTCGAACGCGGTAGCCAGCTCGCCAATCGGTTCGGCGCCGACGCGATAACGCTGACGGAGTTGAACGAGCGCCTCGCGCAGTTCGACGTCATCGTCACCTGCACGGCGAGCACGCTGCCGATCATCGGCAAGGGCATGCTGGAGCGCGTGGTGAAGCAGCGCCGGCACGCGCCGGTGCTGGTCGTCGACCTCGGCGTGCCGCGCGACGTCGAAGCGGAAGCGGCCGAGCTCGAGGACGTCTTCCTCTACAGCGTCGACGATCTCTCCGAGATCGTGAAGGACAACCTGCAGATCCGCCGTGACGCGGTCGTGCAGGCGGAGCGCATGATCGCCGATCAGACCGCGCATTTCCTGCGCTGGCTGCAGGGGCGCGCGGTCGTGCCGACGATCGCCAGCGTTTCGGCGCATCACGAGACGCTGCGCAAGCGCGAGGTCGAGCGCGCGCAGCGGCTGCTCGCGAACGGCGCATCGCCGGCGGAAGTCGTCGAGTCGCTGTCGCGCTCGCTCACCAACAAGTTCCTGCATCCGTCGCTCGCCGCGCTGAACGGCGCTGGCGATGCCGAGCGCGCCGAGCTGATCGCGCTCTTCTCGCGCATCTACGGCTGCGCCGAGCCTCCCGCCGAGTCGTAGCTGGCAGAAAAAGGGTCAGACTCGATTTTAGGAGCACCTAAAATCGAGTTTGACCCTGTTTTTCGCTGCTTCGCTACGATTCCGCCTCGACGACATCGCATGAAACTCTCGCTTCGCACCAAGCTCGACCAGCTTTCCGCACGCCTGCAGGAGCTCGATGCGCTGCTCGCGGCGGAGGATGCGACGCGCGACCTCGACCGCTATCGCGTGCTTTCGCGCGAGCGCGCGGAGATCGATCCGGTCGTCGCGCGCTACGGTGACTTCGCGCGCGCTGAGGCCGACCTCGCGACGGCGAACGAGCTTGCGCACGACCCGCAGATGCGCGAGTTCGCCGACGAGGAGCGCAAGGCGGCGGAGGCGCGGCTCGAGACGCTGACCGGCGAGTTGCAGACGATGCTTTTGCCGCGCGACCCCAACGACGAGCGCAACGTCTTCCTCGAAGTTCGCGCGGGAACCGGCGGCGACGAATCGGCGCTCTTCGCCGCCGATCTCTTCCGCATGTACGCGCGCTACGCCGAACGGCAGGGCTGGCGCGTCGAGCTCGTCTCCGAGTCGCCGTCCGATCTCGGTGGCTATCGCGAAGTGATCGCGCGCATCGTCGGGCAGGGCGCGTACGCGAAGCTCAAGTTCGAATCCGGCGGCCATCGCGTTCAGCGCGTGCCGGAGACCGAAGCGCAGGGGCGCATCCACACGTCGGCGTGCACGGTCGCCGTGCTGCCCGAAGCCGATCCCGTCGCCGACGTGACGATCAATCCCGCGGACCTGCGCATCGACACGTTTCGCTCGTCGGGCGCGGGCGGGCAGCACGTCAACAAGACCGATTCCGCTGTCCGCATCACGCACCTGCCCACGGGCATCGTCGTCGAATGCCAGGACGATCGCTCGCAGCATCGCAACCGCGCGCAGGCGATGTCGGTGCTCGCGTCCAGGCTCGCGGACAAGGAGCGGCGCGAGCGCGAGCAGAAGGAAGCGGCGCATCGCAAGAGCCTGATCGGCTCGGGCGATCGCAGCGAACGGATCCGCACGTACAACTTCCCGCAGGGCCGCGTCACCGATCACCGCATCAACCTGACGCTGTATCGCATCGACGCGATCCTGCAGGGCGATCTCGACGAGATCATCAACGCACTTGCGCAGGAGTTCCAGGCCGAGCAGCTCGCCGAGCTCGCTCACGCGTGAGCGAGCAGGGCCCGTACGAGCGCGCGGCCCGAAGCCCGACACGTGATGCGTCACATCGAGTTGACAGCCCAAGGACGGCGCCCGAACGGGCGCGACGCCGCGCGATCGCGGGAGGCCGACACGCCTATTGGGACATGGCGCTCGCGGTGCAAGGAGGCCGAGGCGTGAAGCCGTGGCGAACGACGGCGCGCCTCGCGTTGTCGGCGATCACCGAAGCGCATGGACACGAGCTGCACGAGCTCGACAGCGATCCGCGCGTGATGCGCTACATCGGTCACGGTGGTGTGCGCACGCGCGACGACGTCGACGCGACGCTTGCGCGGGTACTGCGCGCATACGCGCTCTATCCCGGACTCGGCACGTGGCGTGCGTCGCGCCGCGACAACGGCGATTTCGTCGGCTGGTTTGCGCTCAAGTACGTGCCCGGCACCGTCGAGGTCGAAGTCGGCTACCGGCTGCGCCATGCGGCATGGGGGAAGGGCTTCGCGACCGAGGGCAGTCGCGCGCTCGTCGCCTACGGCTTCGACGAGCTCGGGCTGCATCGCATCATCGGCATCACGCACCCCGAGAACGTCGCGTCGCAGCACGTGCTCGTCAAGGCCGGGCTCGTCGAAGCCGGCTTCGGACACTATTACGGACGTCGCGTGTGCGTGTACGAGGCCGTGCGCATGGCGAACTGGCGACCGACGTGGCGAGCATGACGGTGGGCGACGCGGTTGCGCGAAGCGGCCTCGAACGCCTCGATGCCCAAGTGCTGCTCGCGCACGCGCTCGGCGTCGATCGCGCGTGGCTCGTGGCCCATGCGTCCGAGCGATGCCCTGCGAAGCGGTGCGCGGCCTTTGCCGAGCTCGCCGCGCGCCGTCGCGCCGGCGAGCCGGTCGCCTACCTCACCGGTGTACGCGAGTTCTGGGGACTTCCGCTCGCCGTCGATGCGCGCGTCCTCATTCCGCGTCCCGAGACGGAGACGCTCGTCGAACAGGCGCTGGCGGTGCTTCCCGCCGATCGTGAAGCATTGGTGCTCGACCTCGGGACCGGCTCGGGCGCGATCGCGCTCGCCATAGCCCACGCGCGACCGCGCGCCGTCGTCGTCGCGAGCGACAACTCGGGCGATGCCCTTGCGGTCGCGTGCGGCAATGCGGAACGACTGAAACTTGCGAACGTGAGGCTGCTCCAATCCGACTGGTACGACGCCCTGCCGTCGCAGCGGACGGGATTCGATCTGATCGCAAGCAATCCGCCGTACGTCGCGGTTGGCGATCCGCATCTTGGCGAAGGCGACGTTCGCTTCGAGCCGATGGCCGCGCTTCGTGCGGGTGCCGACGGTCTGGACGCGCTGCGAATCGTCGTTCGCGGCGCGCCGTCGCGACTGGTGCCTGGCGGGACGCTCGTCGTCGAGCACGGCTTCGATCAGGCCGCTGCCGTGCGCGCGCTGATGGTCGAGGTCGGCTTTGCCGACGTCGGCACCGCTCGGGATCTTGCAGGCCGCGAGCGGGTCACACGCGGTCGCACGCGTTCACACCCCTGACTTCTGCCGTACCCGATCCCGGTTCGATGAAAACTTCAAGCCTCTTTCCGTTGCGTTCCAAAACTTCCAGCCCGATTCCGTTGGGTTCCAAAACTTCCAGCCTCTTTCCGTTGCGTTCCATTCGCTCTCCGCGCGACGCCCTGCGCGACCCCGCGCTCTGGGCGTGGCTCGCGGTCGCCTTGCTCGCGATCATCCCCGCCCGGGCGGTCTTCGCCGGACATTGATCCGTTCGTCACCGGCGGCGCCGGCCGTCGCCACGCCCTTCACTTCGTCGCCGCCGGCGCTCGCTCGTCGCAGGCCGATCGCCGCGCTCGAGCGTTGGTTACACTGATTCCCCCTGCATCGCGCCCGCGCGAGGAGTTCTCCGTGCCAAGCCTCCACCGTTTTCTCATCGCCGTCGTCGCATTGCTGGTCGCAACGGCAGCCGCCGCGCAGGCGAAGCCGCGCATCGAGAAGGCCGCCGACCTGCCGCGCTTCACCTACGCGATCGAAGGCCGCGTCGAGGACCTGGTGCGCGACGACGCGAAATTCGCGCGCTTCGCGAGCGACGTGCGGCGCGACACCGAGTCGGTGCTCGCGGGTTACGAGATCGACGATCGCGCGACGCTGCGCCAGCTCGAAGGCGAGCTCGCACAGCTCGATTGGCTCGCCGGGAACGTCGACAGTGCGCTCGCGCGTGCAGAACGGATCAAGGCGCTGCAGGAGAAGCCTGCGGACAAGCTGATGTCGGGACTGCAGCTTCGCGCGATGATCGGCGCGCAGAAGAAGGTCGGCAATCGCGATTCCGACGCGTATCGCACCGAGGTCGGGCAGTTGATCACGGCGGACCTCGCGACGATGCCGTACGAGGTCGTGCAGAACGAAGCGCGCGAAGCCAAGGCGGGTGCCGAGATCATGAGCGAGGCGCTGACGATCGGCTATCTGCGCAACGTGATCCAGCCGACCGTCGACAAGGCGGGTGCGATCAGCTCCGATCTCGCACCGGCGATCGTCAACGCGAAGTACCGCATCGTCGCCACGCTGCCGCTCAAGAAGACGCTCGTCGAGACGTACAGCGCGTACCTCGCCGCGCATCACGTCGACAAACCCGACATCTGGGCGGCGCGCGACGTGACGCTGCCGCCGGGCAAGGGCTATGCGACGGTGAACGTCGGCATCTGGGACAGCGGCGTCGACACGTCGCTCTTCGACCACCGCGTCGTCAAGGACGCCGGAAAGCCGGCCGTGATCGCGTTCGATCGCTTTGCGAAGCCGGCGACCGGCGCGCTGCAGCCGATCCCGCCGGCGCTGCAGGCGAAGATTCCGGAGCTCAAGGCGCGGCTCAAGGGCTTCTCCGACCTGCGCTCGAA
The DNA here is from genome assembly GCA_035717085.1 of Casimicrobiaceae bacterium. Taxonomy (GTDB): domain Bacteria; phylum Pseudomonadota; class Gammaproteobacteria; order Burkholderiales; family Casimicrobiaceae; genus VBCG01. The sequence continues at coordinate 19,064 of DASTIY010000325.1, forward strand.
CATCGACAGTCCCGAGGCGTCCGAGGTCAAGCAATACCTGTCGACGCTGAAGCCGGACCAGTACAAGGCGGCGATCGAGGAGCTCGATCTCGCCGGGAACTGGATGCACGGCACGCACGTCGCGGGCATCACGCTCGCCGGCAATCCCTATGCGCACGTCGTCGTCGGACGCATCGAGTTCGACTGGCATCTGTTGCCCGATCCGTGTCCGACGAAGGAGCTCGCGCTGCGCGACGCGAAGAACCAGCAGGCGTACGTCGACTTTTTCAAGCGCAACCACGTGCGCGTGGTGAACATGAGCTGGGGCGGGACCGTCAAGGGCTTGGAGGAAGCGCTCGAGCTCTGCAACATCGGCAAGACGCCCGACGAGCGCAAGAAGATCGCCCGCGACTACTTCGACATCCAGAAAAGCGCGCTCGAGAAGGCGTTCGCGAGCGCGCCGTCGATCCTGTTCGTGACCGCTGCGGGCAACAGCAACGAGGACGCGAGCTTCAGCGAGGACATTCCCGCCGGCATTCGCGCGCCGAACCTCGTCGCCGTCGGTGCCGTCGACCGCGCCGGGGACGAGGCCTCGTTCACGAGTTATGGACCGACCGTCGTCGTCGACGCGAATGGGTATCAGGTCGACAGCGTGATTCCCGGCGGTGACCGGCTTGCCGAGTCGGGAACGTCGATGGCGTCACCGCAGGTCGCGAACCTCGCGGCGAAGATGGTCGCGGTGAATCCGAAGCTCACGCCGCCGCAGCTGATCGCGATCATTCGCGACACCGCCGACAAGACGTCCGATGGGCGGCGGCATCTGATCAATCCGAAGAAGGCGGTCGAGGCGGCGCACGAGAGGGTGGCGTCGTCGTAATCGTTGCACCCCTCACCGTGACCCTCTCCCCGCGCGCGCCCGGAGAGGGAACCG
>DASTIY010000326.1:0-13225 GCA_035717085.1 Casimicrobiaceae bacterium
GCGGGGGCATTCTCGCGGGCCTGCTTGAAGAGATCGCGCACGCGCGCCGCACCCACGCCGACGATCATCTCGACGAACTCCGCCGCGCTCATCGAGAAGAACGGCACGCCGGCCTCGCCGGCGACGGCCTTCGCGAGCAACGTCTTGCCGGTGCCCGGTGCACCGACGAGCAGCACGCCTTTGGGCGCGGTGCCGCCGAGCCGCGTGTACTTCGGCGGGTCGCGCAGGAAATCGACGATCTCGATCAGCTCGTTCTCCGCTTCGTCGATGCCGGCGACGTCCTCGAACGTCACCTTGGCATCGGTCTCCTGGTCGTAGCGGCGTGCGCGACTCTTGCCGATGCCGAGCAGGCCGCCGCCGAAGCCACCGCCCTGCTGCGACGCGCGACGAAAGATCCAGACGTAGAAGCCGATCAGGAGCAGTGCGGGACCGAAGCCCAGCAGCAGCATCGACATCGCGCTCGACCCTTCCGGAATCGGCTCGGCGCTGATCTCGACGTGGTGCTCGATCAGGAACTGCTCGAGTCCCGGGCCGACGAACGACGGCACCGTCGTCTCGAAGATCGTCGAGGTGCGCGGTGGCGAGTGGCGCGGGATGCCGCGCGCGGAAGGCGCCGGCGGCGTCGGCGGCTCGCCCTTCGCTTCCGTTGCGGGAAACGTCACCGCCTTGGCGAATCGTCCGGTCATCGTCTCGCCGCGGCTGAAGATCGCCAGCACGTTGCCCTTCGCCACCTCGTCGCGAAAGAACGTGTAGGGCACGGTGAGGGGCGTTTCGCCGCCCGGCAGCAGGTAGCGCGCGATGACGAAGTTCAGGATCAGCGCGACCGCGAACCACATCCACGCCCGACCCGGCGGGATGCGAGGTTGAGCGCCGCCGGGCGGACGCCCGGGCCCGTTCTGCCGCGCGCCGCTGCCGCCGGTTGCGCCCGTGCGCCGGGTCGCCGGCCCTGCCCGCCTCTCCACCGTCGGTGTCCACGGCATCAGCGAAGTCCTGCGCTGTCGCGTATGCGCAACACGGGGACACCGGCGAAACCTCGCTTCTCAGGGGGAAACGCGGGCAACGCCGACGGGTGCGGCGTTTTGCCGCACGCGCGTGGTCCCCGGTCGCTTCTACCATTCACCGGCATAGATAAGCAGACCGCCATGCGTCGACGTCGTTTCATTTTGCGGACCCCCCGCTGCGTCTCGATCGAATGCACGCTCCCGCCCCACGCCACCATGGCGCGCGTCGGCGCGCGGCATCGCGCGACACAGCCACTGTACAGGGCGCACCGGCGGTGATGCCGCAGCGCCTTTCGAGCCCCGCGAAACCGGCGAAATGCAGGTCCGCGACGCGTCTTGACGCGCGTCAACGCCGCCGATGCGGGGCGTCGCTAGCATCGTTTCGACCGTATGCCGGCAACCGGCCGGGATCGAGGCGCCGCGTGCGTGAAGTGGAACGAAAGGAGAGCGAGAGCGCGCCCCCGCAGGGGATCGGTGCCGGGCGAACGCTTCTCCTCGTTGACGATCCGGACGTTTGCCATCGGCTGCGATCGGGCCTGGCGAACCAGGGCTTCACCGTGCGCGTCGCGCACAGCGCCGCCGACGCGCTTGCGCTGGCCACGCTCGCGCCTCCTGCGTGCGCGGTCGTCGCCTTGCGCCTCGTCGACGATTCCGGTCTGCGACTGATCCCCTCGCTTCGCGCGCTCGATCCGACGATGCGCATCGTCATGGTGACGAGCTACCCGAGCATCGAGACGGCGGTCGCAGCGATCAAGCTTGGAGCCGTCCACTACCTCGTGAAACCCGCGCGTCCCGAGCGGATCGCCGCCGCGTTGTTTCGCGATGCCGGCGATGCCGATGCCGTCCTGCCTTTGCGCCCCATGTCGGTTAAGCGCATCGCATGGGAGTACGTCCACCACGTGCTTCAGGAGAACGGAGGAAACATCTCCGCGGCGGCGCGCGCGCTGTCGATCGACCGGCGAACGCTGCAGCGCAAGTTGCGCAAGCGACCGGTCGCCTGCTGAATCTTCTTCGAAGAAATGTCCATGCAGATCCGAATCGCCGTCGACCCGGTATCGACATCGAAGGCGGCGGCAAGCGAGGAGTGTTGCCGATGTGCCACACACGCGGTGGGCAGGCCGATCGAAGCGCGCGTGCTTGATCTGGGTCATGTGAAACGTGCACGACGAAGCCTAGCGTAAGACAGCGGTAAAGCCTCGCAAGCGAAGCAGGGGAGGTAGCGCATGCGATTGAACAATAAGGTTGCCGGCCGATTCCTGATGGTGCTCGGCCTTTCATTGGCGGCGCTGGGAATCCAGGCGCAAACGCCGGTGAGTCCCGCGCCGTCGACTCCGCCGGCCGCGACAACGTCGGCTTCCGCCGGCGAGCCGGGCGCGGCGTGTCTCAAATGCCACGACGAGGACGTCGGCGGCATGCTCGCCACGAAGCACGCGGTCAGCGGCGACCCGCGCTCGCCGTGGGGGCGCGGCCAGGCGTGCGTCGGATGCCACGGCGAATCCACCGAACACATCCGCAACACCAAGGTGCCGCCGACCGTCGTCTTCGCCAGGACGACGCCCGCTTCCGTCAGGAACGGCGCCTGCCTCGCGTGTCACCAGGGCGCCAACCGCATGCACTTCGCCGGCTCGATCCACGAGCGCAACGACGTCGCCTGCAACGATTGCCATCATCCGCACAAGGCGGTCGATCAGGTCCGCGTCGCCCAGACGCAGGCCGGCGTCTGCTTCGATTGCCACAAGGATAAGCGGGCCGCCAGCCTGCGCGCGTCGTCACATCCGATCCGCACGGGCGCGATGCCGTGCACGTCGTGCCACCAGCCGCACGGATCGGTCGGCGAGCATAACCTGATCAAGGCGTCGGTCAACGACACCTGCTACACGTGCCACGCGGACAAGCGCGGCCCGTTCCTGTGGGAGCATCCGCCGGCGCGCGAGGATTGCACCAACTGTCACGATCCGCACGGAACGAACGCGTCGCCGATGCTGACCACGCGCCCGCCGTTCCTGTGCCAGCAATGCCACCAGACGCCGTTCCATCCGAGCACGCTCTATAGCGGCGCGAACCTGCCGCCGAACCTGGGCGCCGACAAGATGCTCGGCAACGCGTGCGTCAATTGCCACGTGAAGGTGCACGGCAGCAATCACCCGGCCGGCGCACGCTTCACGCGCTGAGCGAATCGGGAGGATTCGATGAAGCGCGAACACTTCACCACGTTTCGCACGCGGCCGCTTGCGGCGGCGATCGCGCTGGCGCTCGCGGCACCGGTCATGGCGGAACCGCTGTTCCAGGTTCCGCTGTACGGGAACGCCGACATGACGCGTTACGAGACGAACAATGTCGAGATCGGCATCGCCGGCGCCGACGTGAACGGCGCCCGCTACAAGTTCGGCGAATGGAACGGCCTGTTCCGCGACGACGCGTTCGCGATCGCGAACTTCAACTGGCTGTCGCGCGACACGACGAGCGGCCGCTACGCGAGCGCCTTCGGCTGGAACCTCGGCGTTCCGACGCGGCAGATCGGCGCGGCCACCGGCAAGCAGGGCCTTTGGGGCATTAGCGCCGAGTTCGACGAGATCACGCATGCCCAGACCGATCAGGCCTCGTTCATCTTCAACGGCCTCGGCAGCGACCGCCTGACGCTGCCCGCCGGCTTTCCCGGGGTCACGGCAGGCAATTCGCAACCGCCGTCGAATGCGGCGGCGATCAACGCCTTCGAGCGCTCGGGCTTCGGCGTGAAGACCGACCGCGACATCTACAAGCTCGCCGGCAATTGGACGCTCGGCAACGGCTTCGAGGCGACGGCGAACTTCCGCTACGACCAACGCGACGGCACGCGCATCACCGGGGCCGTGATGGGCAACAGCGGCGGCAACCCACGCTCGGTGCTCGTGCCTTATGCGATCGACGACAACACGACGCAGCTCGAAGCCGCGCTCAACTACTACTCGCGCGACCTGCAGTTCACGCTTTCCTATTGGTATTCGAAGTACCGCAACGACCAGGACTCGTTCACCTGGCAGAACCCGTATGCCGCAATTTCCGGCTGGGAAGGCCCGGCGGGCGTCGGCTTTCCGACGGGCTTCGGGCGCATGGCGCTGCCGCCGGACAACGACTTCAATCAGATCCAGGCGACCGCCGGCTACAACTTCAATCCGACGACGCGCCTGACGGCGACGTACCAATACGGCGTTGCCCGGCAGAACGATCTCTTCCTGCCGATGACGATCAACGTCGCGCCGCTCGTCACGCCCGGCCTGGCGACGCCGTTTCCGATGCCCGCCGACTCGCTCGACGGCAAGATCAAGAACACGCTCGTCGACGTCGCGTTCACGGCACGGCCGCTCGATCGCCTCGCGCTGCGCCTCGACTACCACTACACCGACCACGACAACACGACGCCGGATCGCATCTTCGTCTACACGCCGGGCGACACGCTGTCGCAGGTGATCATTCCCAATGGCAAGACGCCCGAGGACGTCAACTCGAACTTCATCCGGACCAACCCGATACCGGGCATCACCGAGAACAAGTTCACCGCCGACGCCGACTATCGGCTGATGCGCGGCCTCACGCTGCGCGGGTTCTACGAGTACCGGAAAACCGACTACAAGCCGGCGGAGGACGAGCTTCGCGCCGACACGCATTTGAACGAGATTGGCGCCGAACTCAAGTTTCGCGGCAACCCGGTCGTCAACGGGTTCGTCAAGTACATGCACGACGAGCGACGCGGATCCGACTTCAGCACAAACCGGCCATACGCCGCGATGGTCACGCTCCCCACGCTCGTCTTCAACAATTTCGACACCAATCCGACGATGCGGCAGTTCTTCGTCGCCGACTACGACCAGGACCGGATCAAGGCGCAGGCGACGGTCACGCCCGGCGAGAGCCCGTTCTCGGTGCAACTGATGGGCGATTGGTGGAAGCGCGACTACAAGGGCCCGAACTGCGGCGGCGCGAACGACCAGTTGCTGCTGAACCAGACGCCGCCGATCGTGTTCCCGAACGAGTGCCTGGGCTTGCGCGACGCGCAAGGCCAGTCGTACACGGTCGACGGACAGTATGCGACCGGCAACGGCGTGAGCCTGTATGCGTTCGTGACGTGGTCGCGCTACGACACGAACCAGCTCGGACGCAGCTTCTCGGGCGTGTCGCAGGGCACGGCGCCGGCGACGATGGGGCAGTCGGCCGATACGAATCGCGACTGGATCGCCGACTCGCGCACGACGGACACCGCGATCGGTGCGGGCCTCGACTGGAAGCCCGAAGGCAAGCCGTACAGCGCCGGCATCCAGTATCTCTACAACGACGGCACGACGCGCATCAGCGAGTCGGCGGGATCGGCGCTCGCAGCGCCCTTGCCGATTCCCGACGTCAAGAACAAGCTGCATTCGCTGCAACTGTTCGGACGCTGGCAATACAGCAAGAACCTCCTGTTCCGCGCCAACTACTGGTTCCAGCGCTACCGCTCTCAAGATTTCGCGTACGACAATGCGACCCCGACGTCGAGCAACAACGTGCTTCTGACCGGCCAGCCGAGCCCGAGCTACACGGCGCACGTGTTCGGCGTCTCGGTCGCCTACACCAACTGGTGACGCCGACCGTCGCCTCGCACTCGTGGAGATTCACATGAAGGCTTCAGTACGCATCCCCCTCCTCGTTGCCGGAGCGGCCGCTGCATGTTCGCTTGCCGCGCCGGCGCCCGCCGCCGACGCCGACGCTGCGATGCGGCTTGCGCGCCAGAGCAATTGCCTGAAGTGCCACGCGGTCGACAAGAAGAAGGAAGGACCGTCGTACCAGGACGTCGCCGCCAAGTTCAAGGGCAAGCCCGAGGCGCATGCGCGGCTCGTCGAGCACATCACGTCGGGCGAGCGCGTGAAGTTCCCCGACGGGCACGAGGAGGATCACGCGATCGTCAAGACGAAGGACAAGGCGCAGATCGACAACCTCGTCGAGTGGATCCTTTCGCAGTGATGCGCACGCGGCGCTGCGACGCTTCGCATCGTCCCTGACGAACCACGCCATGACTACCGCCGACACCTCGCCTTCGCGCATCCGCAGGCTGTGGCGTGCGCTGTGGCGCCCGGCCGTACGCTGGTCGGTCGGATCGCTGCTCGGCATCGGCATCGTCGTCGGCATCATCCTGTGGGGCGGCTTCAATACGGCGCTCGAGCAGACGAACACGCTCGCGTTCTGCGCCAACACGTGCCACGAGATGCACGACAACGTGTACGTCGAGTACCAGGAGACGATCCACTATCGCAATCGCACGGGTGTGCGCGCCATTTGCTCCGATTGCCACGTGCCGCACGACTGGACGCACAAGGTCGTGCGCAAGGTCAAGGCGACCGGTGAGCTCTACGGCCATTTCACCGGCGTGCTCGCCACCAAGGAAAAGTTCGAGAAGAACCGGATTCGTCTCGCGCAGAACGAATGGCGGCAGATGAAGGCGACGAACTCGCGCGAATGCCGCAATTGCCATAGCTTCGATGCGATGGAGCGCGCGAAGCAGCGCCCGCGCGCACAGAAGAACCACGCGAGCGCCGATGCGCGCGGCAAGACGTGCATCGATTGTCACAAGGGCATCGCACACCTGCTGCCGGCCGAGTACGACGAAACGGCCGACGAGGCCAATTTCGACACGTCGCCCGCGCAACCCGCGCCGCCGGCGCCTTCGACGGCGCCCGCGCCGGCCAACGCCGTCCCCGCTGCCCCTGCGGCCCCCGCTGCCCCTGCGGCCCCCGCCGCCGCTGCGCCGACGCCCGAGCCGCGCGCGCAAGCGACGGACGGCAAGTAAGCATCGCGTCAGGGGTGCCGCCCCGCGTGGCGGGCGGCAGCCTTCCTTTCGTGCCGGAGTACCATCGGCGTGAAGCGCCATCTGCCGCCGTGCGCGGCACTCCCGCGGCCCGTTGCGGTCAGAGCCGTATCCGAAAGGAGCCCGAGAATGAAGAACAAGACACCGTCCGCCAGCGCTGCCGTGCGCGCCACCAAGGAACGGCTGGGCACGCGAAGCGACCTCCCGGAAAGCGCGCGCCGCGACATCGGCGGGGCGCTCAACGCGCTGCTCGCCGACACCTTCTCGCTCTATCTCAAGACGAAGAACTTCCACTGGCACATGAGCGGGCCGCATTTTCGCGACTATCACCTGCTGCTCGACGAGCAGGCGGACCAGATCTACGCGACGACCGATCCGATGGCCGAGCGCGTGCGCAAGCTCGGCGAACTGACGCTGCATTCGATCGGCGAGATCGCCCGCATGTCGCGCGTGCTGGACAACGACGCGCCGTACGTCGAGACGCTCGACATGCTGGCGGAACTGCGCGACGACAACCAGGCGATGGCGGCCCGCATGCGCGAGGCGCACGGCCTCTGCGACGAGCACGGCGACGTCGCGACGGCGAGCCTGCTCGAGGTGTGGATCGATGAAGCCGAGCGCCGGACGTGGTTCCTGTTCGAGGCGACGCGCGAGGGCGACCGGACCGGGCATTGAGTCCGGTCGCGGTCGACGTGCGCTACGCGCGCCAGTCCGCCGGCAGGTCGAATACGAGGACTTCGGCGGCGCGGCCGTCGCGAAGCGCAATGCCGCGATCCGTGGTCATGGCATCGCCGGCCGACAACCGATGGCCGTTGACGTCGACGCTGCCGAGCGCGACATGGACGTAGCCGACGCGGTCGGGCGCGAGGTCGAGCCGCGCCGACTCGTCTCCCTCGAAAAGCCCTGCGTACATGCGCGCGTCCTGATGGATCGACACCGAACCATCGCGTCCGTCGGGCGACGCGATGAGGCGCAGTCGGCCACGCTTCTCGGCATCGGGGAAATGCTTCTGCTCGTACGACGGCGCGACGCCGCGCCGGTCGGGCTCGATCCAGATCTGCAGGAAATGGGTGACGCCGTCCCGATCGTCGTTGTATTCGCTGTGCGTAACGCCGGTGCCTGCCGACATCCGCTGCACGTCGCCCGGGCGCATCGTCGAGCCGTTGCCCATCGAATCCTTGTGCGCGAGCGCGCCGTCGAGCACGTAGGTGATGATCTCCATGTCACGGTGGCCATGCGTCCCGAACCCGCGCCCCGACTGCACGCGGTCCTCGTTGATCACGCGCAGCGCGCTCACGCCCATGTGCGCGGGATCGTAGTAATCGGCGAACGAGAAGGTGTGGTACGAATCGAGCCAGCCGTGATTCGCGTGGCCGCGCTCGGATGCAAGTCGGATGCGTTCCATATGAACCTCGAAGGAGGACGGGATGGCGAACCTATCGATCACCGGCGCACGCGCGCCGTCTGCAGCGTTCGACCTCGGACGGCTCATTTTGCGCCTGACCGTCGGCGTGCTGATGCTGCTTCACGGCATCGCCAAGTTCGGACCGAGCATGGGCTTCATCGTCGACGTCGTGACCAAAGCCGGCCTGCCCGCGGCCTTCGCGTACCTGGTTTATGTGGGTGAGGTGCTCGCGCCGATCCTGCTGATCATCGGCCTCTGGACGCGCGCCGCAGCGCTCGTCGTCGTCATCGACATCATCGTCGCGATCGCGCTCGTGCACGCCGGCGAGCTCGTCACCTTGAACGACACGGGCGGCTGGTCGCTCGAATTGCAGGGCATGTACCTGTTCGGCGCGCTCGCGATCGCCTTCCTGGGCGCCGGGCGCTACAGCCTCGGCGGCATCTACGGACGTTGGAACTGATCGAGGAGACATCGTTCATGAACACCTACAAGCTCGGTTACCTCATCGGCAGCCTCGCCAGGGAATCGATCAACCGCAGGCTCGCCAACGCGCTCGTCCACCTCGCGCCGAAGGAGCTCGACATGACCGAGATCTCCTTTCGCGACCTGCCGATCTACAGCTACGACTACGACGCCGACTACCCGCCGCCCGCGCGCGCCTTCAAGCAGGCGCTCGCGGCGGTCGACGCCGTCCTGTTCGTCACGCCGGAGTACAACCGGTCGATTCCCGGAGGCCTCAAGAACGCGATCGACTGGGCGAGCCGCCCGTACGGACAGAACTCGTTCACGCGCAAGCCGTCGGCGGTCATCGGTACGTCGCCGGGCGCGATCGGCACCGCAATCGCGCAACAGCAGCTGCGAAGCGTGCTGAGCTTCTGCAATTCGCCGCAGATGAATGCGCCCGAGGCGTACATCCAGTTCAAGGACGACTTGATCACCGATCGCGGCGAAGTGTCGAATCCGACGACGGAGGAGTTCCTGCGCAAATACATGGAAGACCTGCACGCGTTCATCACGCGCGTCTACACGGTCCTTCCGCGCAGCACGTAACCGGCTTTGGCGTACGGACGCCTAGCCTGAAACTTGCTCGAACTCGGGTCTTGCGGCGCCGCCCGCCGACCCGAGTCTGACGCGAACGCCGCGGCTAAGTCCGTACGCGCGCTCGCGAATTCGGGCGAGCCGCGTACGACGGCGTTCGCCTTCGTCTTCGCCGTGGCGGGCGCTTTCGCGTAACTGTTACCGGCACTTTTACAAAGGAAGACCGATTGCCTGCCGTCACGCCGGCGGTCCGGACCATCCTCTCCGCGCTGGCGCTGTGTTGCGCGCTTTCGATCCTCGCGGGTTGCTCCAAATCGAACACGACAGCCGCTGGCGGGGCTGCCGCACCTGCGACGGCGACTGCGCCCGGCGGCGGCGGCGCCGCCGCTGTGCCGCCGCCCGCCAAGGTGGACGTCATGCAGGTGATAAATCGCGATGCGACGATCACCGGCGAACTCGTCGGCACGGTGAGCGCCGTGCGCGAAGTGCCGCTGCGCTCGCAGGTCACCGGCACGCTGCAGAAGATCCTGTTCGACGCCGGACAGCGGGTACGCGTCGGTCAGCTCCTGTTCGTCGTCGATCCGCGCCAATACCAGGCGGCGCTCGCGCAGGCGAAGGCCGCGCTCGCCGACGCCCAGGCGTCGCTCGCCCGTGCCCGGCAGGACGTCGAGCGCTACAAGCCGCTGCTGCCGTACAACGCGATCCCGCGCGCGACGTACGACGCAGCGGTCGCATCCGAGAAGTCGGGGCAGGCGCTCGTCGATCAGCGCAAGGCCGCCGTGCAGAGCGCCGAGCTCGACGTGAAGAACACCGAGGTGCGCTCGCCCGTCGACGGCCAGATCGGCACGCAGCAGGTGGAGATCGGCGGCCTCGTCGTCGCCAGCACCACCGTGCTCGCCACCGTGCAGACGCTCGATCCCATGTACGTGGCGTTCAGCATTCCCGAGGCGGAATACGTGCGATACATGAAAAGCCACGGGACCGAAGCGCAGGCGCGCCAGCAGGCCGAATCGTCGACATTCCGCCTGATCCTGCCTGACGGCACGACGTACCCCTACCCGGGGAAGTTCGACTTCGTGCAGCCCGCTGTCTCGGGTGCGACCGGCACGTTGCAGTTGCGTACGCGCTTTCCGAATCCCGAGAACCTCTTGCGCGCCGGCATGAACGTGCGCGTGCTGGTCACCGTCGCCGAGGTGCCCAATGCGCTGCTCGTGCCGCAGCGTGCGGTCACCGAATTGCTCGGACGCAATTTCGTGACGGTCGTAGGGAGCGACAACAAGGCGGAGGAGCGGCCGGTCACGCTCGGCGATCGCCTCGGCAACCTCGTGATCGTGCAGTCGGGGCTGAAGCCGGGCGAGCGCGTCGTCGTCGCGGGCGTGCAGAAGGCGGCGCCCGGCACCACCGTCGATCCGACGCTCGTCACCGAAGCGCAACTGCAGTCGCAAGCGAACGCCGGCGCGAGCGGCGGCACGACGGCACCGCCGAAATAGCAGGCGCGGCGTGGCTCGATTCTTCATCGACCGCCCCGTCTTCGCGATCGTCACCGCGCTCGTGATCCTGCTCGCCGGCGGCATCGCCGGCCTGCAGCTGCCGATCGCGCAATACCCGCGCATCACGTTGCCGACCATCGTCGTTTCGGCGGTGTACCCGGGCGCCGACGCGCAGACGGTCGAGCAGACGGTCGCGCAGCCGATCGAGGCTCAGGTCAACGGCGTCGACGGCATGCTCTACATGGAGTCGACGTCGTCGTCGGCGGGCACGTACCGGCTCTCGGTCACGTTCGGTCTCGAGCGCGATCCCGATACCGCATCGGTGCAGGTGCAGAACCGCGTCGCACAAGCGACGTCGAGCCTGCCGTCGGAAGCGGTGGCGGCCGGCATCACGACGCGCAAGAGCACGCCCGACACGCTGATGTTCGTCACGCTCTATTCGCCGAAGGGCACGTACGACTCGCTCTTCCTCAGCAACTATCTCAATATCAACCTGGTCGACGCGATCAAGCGCGTCGACGGCGTCGGCGACGCCAACGTGTTCGGCAGCGATTTCGGCATGCGCATCTGGCTGCGCCCCGATCGCATGGCGGAGCTCGGCATCACGACGTCGGACGTCGCGAATGCCGTGCGCCAGCAGAACGTGCAGGCGCCGGCGGGCCAGATCGGCCAGTATCCGTCGCCGCCCGACCAGGCGTTCCAATACGGCGTGACCGTCCAGGGCCGCCTGGTCACCGCGGAGCAATTCGGCGACATCATCGTCAAGGCGCAACCCGACGGCTCGCTCGTACATCTGCGCGACATCGCGCGCATCGAGCTCGGTGCGAAGGACTATTCCGTCCAGGCACGCTTCAACGGCCAGCCGTCGGCCGCGATGGGCATCAGCACCACGCCCGAAGCGAGCGCGCTCGCGGTCTCGAAGGGCGTGCGCGCGCAGCTCGCGTCGCTTGCGACGAACTTTCCGCCCGATCTCGCCTATCAGGTCGTCGTCGACCAGACGGTGTTCGTGCGCGCCTCGCTCGACGAGGTGCTGAAGACGCTGTTCGAGGCGATGGCGCTCGTGATGCTCGTCGTCTACGTCTTCCTGCAGAGCGTCCGCGCGACGCTGATCCCCGTGCTCGCGGTCCCGGTGTCGCTGATCGGCACGCTCGGCGCGTTCTACGCGTTCGGCTTCACGCTCAATACGCTGACCCTCTTCGGGCTCGTGCTCGCGATCGGCATCGTCGTCGACGATGCGATCGTCGTCGTCGAGGCGACGCAGCACCACATCGACGAAGGGATGGACGCGCACGCGGCGACGGTCCGCGCGATGCAGGAAGTGTCGGGACCCGTCGTCGCCATCGCGCTCGTGCTCGCCGCGGTGTTCGTTCCGGTCGCATTCCTCGGCGGCATCGCCGGCGCGCTCTATCGGCAATTCGCCGTCACCGTCGCGGTGTCGACGATGCTGTCGGCATTCGTCGCGCTGTCGCTCACGCCCGCGCTGTGCGCGATGTTTCTGAAGCCCGCGCGCGACAAGCCGCAAGGCCGGTTCTTCAGATGGTTCAACCGCGGCTTCGACCGCACGCTGAACGGTTACGTCTCGGTCGTCGGCGTCGCGATCCGCGCCATGCTCGTGACGCTCGGCATCCTCGTCGCATTCACCGTCGGCGCCTATGTGCTCTTCCGAGTCGTGCCGAACGAGTTCGTGCCGGCCGAGGATCAGGGCTTTCTGCTCGGCGCGGCCGTGCTGCCGGAAGCGGCGTCGCTCGAACGGACGATGAGCGCGACGGCGCAGCTCGATGCCGGGCTCGCGAAGACGCCGGGCGTCGTGCGCAGGATGATCGTCAACGGCTACAACCTGCTGACGAGCAGCATCCAGTCGAACGCAGCGCTCTTCGTCACCGCGCTCGCGCCGTGGGACGAGCGCACGACGCCGCAGACCGGCCTTCAGGCCATCATCGGCCGCATCTTCGGCCTCGGGGCGCAGATTCCGGAAGCGACGGTGATTCCGCTCAACCCGCCGCCGCTGCCCGGCCTCGGCGCGTTCGGCGGATTCAGTCTCAAGCTCGAGGACACGCGCGGGGGTGATCCGTTCGCGCTCGCGCGCGTCGCCGACGATTTCCTCGCGGCTGCGCGCAAGCGTCCCGAGATCGGCTCGGTCCGCAGCGGCTTCAATCCGCGCACGCCGGCGTACGCGATCGACGTCGATCGCGAGAAGGCGTTGAAGCTCGGTGTTCCCGTAAGCGACGTCTTCACCACGCTCCAGACGTACCTCGGCGGCCTGCAGGTGAACGACTTCAACCGCTTCGGCCGCACGTTCAAGGTCACGATGCAGGCCGAGCCGCAATTCCGCTCCGACATCGATTCGCTGCGGCTTTTCTACGTACGCAGCGCGCAGGGCCGGATGGTGCCGCTGTCGACGCTCGTGACCGCGAGCAAGACGAGTTCGCCGTCGACGCTCAAGCGCTACAACCAGTTCCTCGAAGCCGACATCAGC
>DASTIY010000327.1:0-7753 GCA_035717085.1 Casimicrobiaceae bacterium
GGGCGTTCTGGTCGCGCACGCGCAGGAGATCGGCGCACTGCACGATGCGATCGCACGGGCCATGCCCGCCGAGGCCATCGAAATCGTGGCGCTGGTTCCCAAGGACGGGGGCAATCGCGTGACGTCTTCGTTCGCCGGCGACGCGCTGCGCACGGTGCCGATTCCGCTCGACGCACCGGATGCCGCGGCGCGGCTCGTCGCGTCGCTCGACCTCGACCTGTTGCTCGACGTCGCCGGGTTCGCGTTGCCTTCGGCGCCGCTGCTCGCCAAGACGCCGGCGCGGCGAGCGTGGGCGCTCGTGCGCGACGCGGTGCCTTCGCATCGCGCGCTCGCGGACGCGTCGTTCGACGCGCAGGATGCAGGCGCGTGGCTCGCGGCGCTGCGCTCTCTCGTCGAGGAGGTCCGCGGCGAGGCGAGCGCGACGAAGCGCGCGGACGAACTCGACGCGCTTCTGCAGGGTGCGCTCACCGCGCACCAACGCGGAGATCCGGACGCCGCACGCGCCGGCTACGAGGCCGTGCTCGACGCGCAGCCGAACCACGCCCCGGCGCGCTATCTCGCCGGCACGGTGGCGCGCGGGGCCGGTGATCTCCCGCGCGCCGTCGATTGTTTTCGCCGAGCGATCGATGCGGCACCCGGCTACATCGATGCGCGTGTCGCGCTCGCGACCGCCCTCGTCGAAATCGGGGAGGCGGACGCGGCGGTCGAGGTGTCGAGTCAGGGACTCGAGCGCGACCCGAACACGCCTACCCTGCTGCGCGCGTTGGGACAGGCGGAGCTCGCGCGCGGGCATGCGAGCGAAGCGATTGCAGCGTTCGAAACCGCGCTTGCCGGTGACGCGAGCGACGCCGATGCGCACTACAACCTCGGTGTCGCGCTGCAGACCGCGCGCCGGCTTCCCGAAGCGGCGCGTGCGTACCAGCGCGCGCTCGCGCTTCGCGGCGATCTCGAGGCGGCGCATTTCAACCTCGGCGTGGTGTTCGACGAGCAGGGGAACGTCGATGCGGCGATCGGCGCGTTCTCGAACGTGCTGCGGCACGCACCGTCGCACGTCGGCGCGTACAAGGCGCTCGCCGACGCGCTGCTCGCCAGCGGCCGTATCGAGGCCTGGTTCGCCAACTTCGAGCAGTTCGAGGCGAGCGCGCCCGCGCACATCGCGCTCGCGGTGAACGCGCTCGAAGTCGGCGCGTATCGCGGGGACTTCGCACGCGTCGAGCGTTATCTCGACGGTCTGCGGCACGGTCGCTTCACCGCACCGCGACCCGAGGAGATGCTCGACGCGTTGCAGCAACTGCTCTACCTGCTGCATTTCTTCGATGTCGAGCCGGAACTCATCGGCGGGCATGCACGCGCGCACGCCGCCCTCGCGGAACGGCTGTACGGCGCGATGCTGCCGAGGCCGGCCGACCGGCGGTCGGGCAAGCTGCGGATCGGTTACTTGTCGGGCGATTTTCGCAATCACGTGATGGGCAAGATGATGTTCGAGGCGCTGCGGCATCACGACCGCGAGCGTTTCGACGTCTTCGGTTACGCGACGACGAGCGCGCGCGATGAGTGGACGAACCGATTCGCCGCGCAGTTCGTTCGAATGGCCTCGGTCGGCGCGCTGTCGGATCACGACGCAGCGCAAGCGATCGCCACGGACGACCTCGACGTGCTCGTCGATCTGTCGACGCATACGAAGGGCGCGCGCCCGGGCATCGTCGCGCGCAAGCCGGCGCGTGTCGTCGTCACGCATGTCGCGAGTGCCGGTACGCTGGCGCTGTCCGCCGTCGACTTCAAGCTGACCGATCGTTACGCCGACGTGGCGCATGATCCGGCGCTGCAGATCGAGCCGCTATTGACGATGGAAGGGTGCGTGTATCCCTATCGGCACGTCGCGCCGGCACCGTCGGCACCCTTTCGACGTGATGCGCTCGGCGTCGCGAACGACGCCGTGGTCATCGGTGCATTCTCGACGCCGCTCAAGCTTTCCCAGCGCTGCCTCGCGCTGTGGCGCGACGTGTTCGCGCGCGTTCCGAACGCGGTCATCGCCTTCTCACCCATCCATCCCGGACTTCGCGACGTTTTCGTGCATCTCGCGAGCCTCGCCGGCATCGCGGCGTCGCGCGTCCTGTTCGTGCCGCAGGGCCGCGACGACGCGGAGAACCAGGCGCGCTATCGGCTCGTCGATTTCGTCCTCGACCCGCTGCCCTACGGCGGCGTGAACGGCACGCTCGAGGCGCTCGACATGGGCGTGCCGGTCGCGACGCTCGTCGGCCGCCGCCACGCGGAGCGCACCTCGTACTCGATCCTCGCCAACCTCGGCGTGCTCGATACCGTCGCGCAAAGCGGTGCCGACTACGTGTCCATCGCGGTGCGCCTCGCCACCGATCGCGCGTTCATGCGCCACGTGCGCGAGCGAATCGGCGCGGGTCTGCGGCGTTCCGCGCTGACCGACATGCCCGCGCACACGCGGCATCTCGAGGAGGCGTACACGCGCGCGCTCGAGCGCGTCGCACCCGAGGCGCTCGGCGCGACATCATGACCAACCAGGCCGTGCTCGAGCGGGCGCGGACCCAGCTGGCGGCGGGCGACGTCGCGGCTGCGCGCGCGGCTTGTGCGAAGATCGTAAGCTCGTCGGACGGCGTCGCAGCGGCCGCCGCGCATCTCGTGCTGTCAGCGTGCGCGCAGCGAACGGGCGACGCAGCGCTCGCGGCGCGCCACGTCGACCTCGCGCTCGAGCGCAATCCACGCGACGCGCTCGCGCACTACGCGAAGGCGCAGATCGCCGAGCGCCGGGGTGATCCGGCGCTCGCGGTCGCGCATCTCGAAGACGCACTGCGCCTTGCACCCGCATTCGTCGCGGCGCATCAGCTTCTCGGCATCCTGTGCGGCGAGCGCGGCGAGGCGGCGCGTGCCGCCCAGGCGTTCGCCGCGGTGACGCGGCTCGATCCACGCAATGCGCGCGGCTTCAACAACCTCGGCAATGCGCTGCGCTCGCTCGGCCGACTCGACGAGGCGCGCCAGGCGTTCGAGCGCGCGGTCGCGCTGTCGCCTGATTACGAGCTCGCGGTCGCGAACCTCGCCGTCGCGTGGCGCGATGCCGGCGACGTGCTGCGTGCGGAAGACTTGCTGAGGGCGTGCCTCGCGCGCCCGCGTACGAAGCCGCCGCTGCGCGCGCTGGTGGTCGCGCTCGCCGGGCTGCTCCGCGAGCGAGGCGAGCTCGATGCGGCAAGGCCGCTCTACGAGCAGGCGATCGCGATGGAACCGGAGGCGAGCGGCGGCGAGTGGTTCCAGCTCGGTCGCGTGTTCGCCGAGCGCGACGAGCCGGATCGCGCAGGCGATGCCTATCGACGCTCGTTCGCGCTCGATCGGCGCGACCTGCGGGGCGCGCTCGCAGCCGAGCTCTCGCTTCCGATGATCTACGCGAGCGGCGATGACCTGCTGCAGTGGCGCGAGCGTTACGCCGAGGGCATCGCGAACCTGTCGGGTCGGGTCGACGAGCTCGTCGCGGGCCTCACGCCGGCCGAGGTGATCGACGGCTTGCGCTGGACGAATTTCTTCCTCGCGTATCAGGGCGGCGACGATCGGGCGCTGCAGCAGGCGTACGGCGCCTTCGCCGCGCGCGTGATCGAGCAGGGCGCGCCGCAATGGCATGCGCGCAAGTCGCACCCCAACTTAGGACGCGGAAAGCTTCGCGTCGGCTTCGCGTCGGCGTTCTTCCACGAAGGCACCGCGGGACGCTATTTCCGCAGCTGGATCACCGAGCTCGATCGCGATCGCTTCGAGGTCTACGTCTATCACCTGTTCCCGGGGCAGGACGCGGTCGCGCGCGAAATCGCCGCGCGCGCCGACCACTTCGTCGAGTTCGGTGGCAGCCGCGCGCGGCCGTCGGTCGTCGCGCCGATCATGCGTGACGACGTGCTCGACGTGCTCGTCTACCCCGAGCTCGGCATGGATCACACGTCGTTCGCGCTCGCCGCGCTGCGCCTCGCGCCGCGCCAGCTCGCCGGCTGGGGCCATCCGGTCACGTCGGGTCACGCCACGATCGACGCTTTCGTCACCTGTGGCGACATGGAGCCGGACGACGCCGCGACGCACTACACCGAGACGCTCCTGCGCCTGCCCGGCATCGGCACGTCGTATCGACAGCCCGTGGTGCCGGAACGCGTGGGCCGCGCGCACTTCGGGCTCCCCGACGATCGCGCGCTGCTGCTCTGTCCGCAATCGCTGTTCAAGGTCCATCCGGACAACGACCCGCTCTTTGCGCGTGTGCTCTCGGCGAATCCATCCGCGTCGCTCGTCGTGTTCGACGGGCGGCACCCGAACGTCACGCAGCGCTTTCTGCGCCGTGTCGGCGCGGTGTTCGATGCGCACGGCGTGCCGCGCGATCGATTGATCGTCCTGCCGCCGTATCCGCATGTCGACTTCCTGCGCATCAACCTCTGTTGCGACGCGATGCTCGACACGCTGCATTGGTCGGGCGGTAACACGAGCCTCGACGCGCTCGCGTGCGGAGTGCCCGTCGTGACGCTGCCAGGACGTTTCATGCGCGGGCGCCAGAGCGCGGCGATGTTGCGCCACCTCGGTGTGGACCGGCTGATTGCGGCGGACGAGACCGGTTACATCGAGATCGCGTCGCGCCTGGTTCGCGATGCGCCATGGCGAAAGTCGCTCGCGTCGACGATCGAGGAACGGCGCGAGCTGCTCTTCGACGCCCGCGCGCCGGTCGAGGCGTTCAGCGACTTGTTGCTGTCGCGCTAGTCGCGCCGTCGTGTGGCGCCTGCAAATCCGATGATGCGGCCACCGTCGCCTTCGCACGGTCGTCGGCCCACGCACGAAACGCGAGGATCATCCAGACGACGATCAGCGGCGCGAGGTGGAGCGTCGCGCGGTTGACCGTCGACTGGTCCTCGACCCATTGGCGCGCGTTGGTGAACGCGAAGCCGAACATGAGGAACGCGAAGCCGGCGGCGACGATCAACGTGAGCGGCACGAGCGGCGGCGCGAGCGCGCGCCGGCCGGCGAGCAGTGCCACGGCGACGACACCGTAGAAGAGCAGGTGCCAGTTCGCGAACGTGAAATACGCCTCGGTCAGGCCGCTCCACGGCATGTCGAACACGAGTTGCAGCCGATAGCCGAGGAACGTGATGCCGACGCGCGTCAGCACGAGCGCGACCAGTGCGGCCAGCGCGAACATCGCGCCCGCGATGCGCAGCCCGTATTTCGGCACGAGACCCGCGACGAGCGCCGGCACGAGCATCGCCAGCCAGAGCTTGCCGGGGTTCTTGATCGTCACGCACGCGAGCGCCATCACGAGCAGCACCGCGAGATCGAAGCGCGAACGGGAACGCAGGAAGCGCAGCAGCGAGAGGCCGGTGAGCGTGAAATAGGCCGACATCGCGAGGTCGGCGTAGCCGGCGAGCGCGACGTGCGTGTCGAGGATCGGCAGCGACAAGACGAGCCACGTTCCGACGAGCGCGACCAGGGCGCGCAAGCCCACGCCGCGCAGAAAGCCGTAGAGCGCGAGCCCGAACGCCACGGCGGTCAACCACCATGGAAGGTTGACGAGCGCGTCGTCGAAGCGACCGAGGAGAATCGCCGACCACACCTGCGTGAGCGGCACGGTCGCCGGATAGTGCGGCGCCGCGTCGAACCACACGCTCGCGTTCGGCAGCGCGAGCCACTGCGGCGCCGTCACGAACGGCACGAGCGTACCCTCGGCGTACCACACGCGCGCCTTCGTCGCCCACTGCGTCCATGCGTCCCACGGGAACAGCGGACGTCGCAGCACTTCGATCAACAGCAGCGCTGCGCGCAGCGCGAGCCAGGCGAGCAGCGCCGAGGCGACGACGCGCCATCGTACGGGCAGCGCGCGCCCGGCCAACGCCGCGAAGCCACCGCGAACGTCGGGCAGCATCGTTGCGCGGTGTCGCCGCCACGCGATCGCCAGCGTGACCGCCGTGGCCACGACGAGCGGCACGCCGATCGTGCCGAGTCCGAAACGCAGCCCCGCGAGCGCGAGCAGCCGCATCCACACGGTGAGCAGGAACTGCCCGGCGAGAAAGCCCGCGCCGACGACGAACGCCGTTTCGCCGTCGCGGCGAAGCCGCGGCTTCGATGCGAGCGCGAGCAGCGCCGCCGCTCCGAACAACCACACGAGCAGCCAGCCGATCCAGAGCATGACGAGGTCCATCGCGTTCAGCGGATTTCGAAGAGCGCCGCGCCGGGCTCGACGAGCGCTAAGTCGGCGTCGACGATCTGCCCGCCATCCCAGCGCACCTTGCCCTGGGCGCGATCGAACTGAATGCCGCGCTGGCGGTAGACGAGCAGCCAGTCGCCGCGATGCAGCTCGTGTGCGTCCGGCAGGCGGTTGCTGCGCGGATCGAAGAACACACGGTGCGGGTACAGGTGGTAGGCCGCGCGCCCGCGGAAGTAGTCGGCGTCCGACGCGATGAAGATCCGCACCGGCGTCTTCGGCAGCACCGCGAGCGCGCGCTCGACGAACGCGTAGAGATCGGCGTCCTCGTTGGCGAGGTGCTTGTCGCGCACGTCCTTGCCCGCGTATCGCGTCGCCGTCGCGCGCTCCTGGCGCACCAGGTTCCACGTCCAGCGTGCGTCGAGCACGACCCACGCGCAAAGGAAGAACAGCGCGACGTGGAGCGGCGCGCGTGCGCCGAAAAGCGCCGGGCGAACGCGCGTCGCGCCGACGACGACGAGCCCCGCGAGCCCGACCGCGAGCGCGAGCAGCACCGGCAGCGGAAACGCCTGGTAATCCTCGCCGCCCGCGATCGTGTTGATCGACGCGCCGTTCCACGGCTCGAACACGAACCAGTCGTGCAGGCGGGCGCGGACCAGTCCGGGTACCCCCATCGGCTTGGCGTCGACGCCGGCAATGACGACCGGTTGCGCGAGCGGGTCCTTGATGGCGAGCGCGAGGCCCGTCACGCGTCCGATCCATCCCGCTTCGCCGGCGACCGTCGTCACGACCGTGCGATGGTCTTCGACGCGCACGCGCACGCTCTGCAGCTTGTCCGGCTGCACGTCGGTGCGCCACAGCAACTGCACGTCGGCCTCGGCCGCGAGCCCTTCGACGCGCCAGGCGATCGCCGGATAATCGGCCGATCGGAAGTCGGTGACGACATTGACGAGCGTCACGCCGGCGGCATCCGGGGCGGTGACGACCAGCGCGTCGCCGACGAGCCGGCCGCTGCCGCGCACGAGCCCGAGCTCGTTCGCGTGCCAGGTGCGCTCCGACGCGCGCGGAAACCACGCACCGGGCGTGGCGAGCGCGAGATACGCCACGATGCACACGATGAGCGCCACGACGAGGATCAGTGCCGCTCGCCACGCCTGGCGCCGTCCCGCCTGTGTCGCGCTCACCGCCGATGTGGCGCGCTCGGCGCTCGGGGACGCGATGTCCGAAGCGGTGTCCGGCGGAGCATCCAGCATCGGCGGATTATCGCTCGTCACGACTTGCACGCGTCCTCAACGAAACGACGCTGCGCGTCCTGGTTCAGTGAGCATTGCGGCTGCGGAAGACATGCACGAGCGTGAGCGCGATGATCCGCAGGTCGAACCACAGCGACCAGTTCTCGATGTAGTACAGGTCGCATTGAATGCGCTCGTGGATGTCGCTGTCGCCGCGGAAGTCGTTGACCTGCGCCCAGCCGGTGATCCCGGCCTTGACGAGGTGTTTCTGCATGTAGCCGGGGATCTCGTGCTTGAAGCGCTCGACGAACTCGGGACGCTCCGGCCGCGGACCCACGAC
>DASTIY010000328.1:0-4190 GCA_035717085.1 Casimicrobiaceae bacterium
AAACCATCGCGTTGACGGCGATCTGGCCCATCATCTGCGCGCGCTGCAGCGGCCAGTCGCCCAGGTAAAAATACGTCCACGAATGCAGGCTCACGTCGGCGTAGCCGAGCTTCGCCAGGTACTCTTGGGAGAGGGAACGCAGCGCCTGGATCGCGCCCGTGTCCTGTACGAGGTTCATGCCGATACCGATGCTGAGATCGATGTGCTTGACGCCTTGCGCGGACGCGAGCAGCACTTCGAGGAGCGCGACCGTGACCTTGAAGCCCAGCGAGTCCCAGCCGGGAAGGTTAGCCGACGCGCGACGCAGGATCGGAATTCCGTGCTCCGTGTAATGCGCCGCGAGCCGGTCGATGTATTGCTGGTTGTGGATGTTGCGATCGACGGGATAGTCGCGCGAGTGCTGGATCAGCTCTTCGATGCTCTTGATGGTTCCCCACGTCCATCCGCCAGCAAGCGCGATTTCCCACGGCAGCCTCGCATCCTCGTCGTTGTTGTCGGTGCCGACCGCTGCGCGCGTGCACTCGTTGACCATGCGCGCTCCGGCGACGCCATGCGCGGCGAGCGGATAGCCATTAAGGTAGGAGAACCCGTCGCGCCGGCTCCGTTCGACCGCGTCCTGCGCCTTCGCATATTCGCTCTTTCGCGTGTAGGTGTCGGTCAGCACGTACCAGCGGTCGGGCTTCAGATCCTCCGACCACTCGATGTGCGCGATCGTCTGCTCGACGAGCGCGTGGCCGACCTGCGGAACGATCTGGATGCGCTGCTCCGCGCTCGCACGCTCGTTGCGTCGCGAAGCGTATTTCCACCAGGGCTGCGAGCGGTGGTACTCGATTCCCTTCGCGATGCCCTGTTCGCCCTGCAACTCTCCGCCGCTCGGCCACAAGCCGAGAACGTCGCGGCGCTGACGCAGGAAGTAGTCCCAGTCCCATCGCTTCATGCCGAGCTCGATGCCCGCGATCATCGTCATGGTGCGTTCCTCGTTGCCATCGACGCGACGGCTTACACCTTGTAATCGAACTTCGGCGGCCGCTTCTCCTTGAGCGACGCCAGCCCTTCCTGCACCTCGGGCCCGTTGAACGTGAGAAGCTCGAGCGCGGCCGAGTTGTCGAAGATCGGACCGGCCATGCGCAGCCAGTTGTTCATCGCGTACTTGCTCCAGCGGATGGGGCGCTGCGCTCCGGTCGCGAGGCGCGCGGCGACTTCCTCCGACTTCGCGGTGAGTTCCTCGTCGGCGACGCAAAGCGAGACGAGGCCGATGCGCTCGGCTTCCTCGCCGTTGACCGCCTCGCACAGCAGCACGTGATATTTCGCCTTCGCCATGCCGCACAACAACGGCCAGATCATCGCAGCGTGGTCGCCGGCCGCGAGGCCCAGTCGCGTGTGCCCGTCGATCAGGCGCGCGGACTTCGCGACGATCGAGATGTCCGCCATGAGGGCCGCGGCGAGCCCGGCGCCTACCGCGACGCCGTGGATCGCGGAGACGATCGGCTTCGAGCAGTTCACGATGTTGTAGCAAAGGTCGCGGAATTCGCGCAGCGCTTCGGTCTGCCGCGCGTAATCCTGCGACAACCGCTCGACCATCCCGAAGTCGCCGCCGGCCGAGAATGCCTTGCCCGCGCCGCGAATGATCGCGACGTTCGTGTCGGTATCGCTGTCCACGTCGTGCCATACGCGCGCAAGCTCACCGTGCGCTTCCCACGGCAGCGCGTTGAGCTTCTCGGGACGGTTGATCGTGATGCGCAGCACCCGGTCCGAAGGGCGGTCGAACTGCAGGAACTGGTACGAGGCGTAGCGGTCGGTCATGGCGCTTTCCGTCAGAGTTGCGGGGTCGTTTCGCGTTCGGGCGTGAGGGCCTCCGCGAGTTCGGGGACGCTCGTGTGTGGCAAGCCCGCGACGAGCCGCGCCACGCGCGCGACACCGTCCTCGCCCAGCGTGTCGCGTGCGTTATCGACGAACTTCGCGCGGACCTGTTCGGCCGAGAGCGGATTGTCGGGATGCCCCGCGTTGACGTCGAGGCGTTCGACGAGGGTGCTGCCGTCGCGAAGCGTCGCCTCGATCCAGCCCGGGAACGTGCGCGGAAACGGCGTCTCACCCGGCTTCGCGACCCGATACGTGACGCGCGACGCGAAGCTCGCGAGATCGCGGCGCGAAAGGTTTTGTGAATCGAAGGTCGCGTGACCGATGCTGCCGTCGACGATGCGCGACGCGAGCAGGAACGGCAGGCTGAACTTCGCGGCGTAAGGCGTGGCCGGCGCGCCTTTCTGCGCGGCCGGCTCGCAAATCAGGGGAATCTCCGTCGCGGGCACCACGCATTCGATGGCCGCCACGTCGTCGCTGCGCACGCCGCGCGCGGCGAGTGCGCCGATGCAATCGACGAACGCGTGCGCGAAGTGGCAGCACGGATACGGCTTGATCGAGATGCGCGCGGTCTCCCAGCGCGTACCGAGATCGGCCGTCAGCTGCGCGACGTCGGCCTTGTCGCGCTCGCCGTGCGTACGCAGCAGTCCGTCACGGCCCTCGAACACGCTGGCCGGCCCCGTCATGCCGGCCTTCGCGAGCGACGCCGCCAAGACGCCGGCGTGCGCGCTCCACCCGGTATGCAGGCTCTTCGCCGACGAGCTGTTCGAGAGGTATTCGTTGATGCCCGATGCCTGACTGCCGGCGAGTCCGAGCGCGTGCGCGGCGGAACCCACGGGCACTGCGAGTAGCCGCGCCGCGGCGGCCGCGGCGCCGAACACACCGGCGATCGACGTCGTATGAAAGCCCCGCGCGTGGAACGTGCCGTGCGACGCGAGGCCGACACGCGCTGCGATCTCCCAGCCGGCGACGAACGCGGTCACGAGATCGGTCCCGCTCGCGTCGCGCGCCTCGCCCAGCGCGAGCACGACGGGCGCGATGATCGCGCTGCCGTGAACGATCGAGTCCGTGTGCGTGTCGTCGAAGTCGAGCACGTGCGACGCGACGCCGTTGGCGAGCGCCGCATACGGTGCGGCAAGCGTTGCATCGGATCCCCAGACGCGAACCCGGCCGGCGGCGCCGTCGAGCGCTTGCGCGCCGCGCAACGCGCTCTGGGCGTTCGGATGCGAACGTCCGCGGATCGCGACGCCGAGCGTGTCGAGGAGGTGCCGGCGCGCGAGTTCGACGACCGGCGGCGGGATGTCGGCGAAACGGAGCGTACAGGCGAACTCGGCGAGCGTCGCCGCGGCGTGCCGACTCATCGCGTCGCTCCCGGGCACCTTCCGCCCCCGGTTCAGCTGCCGGAAAGGTGATGCGCGGACGGGAAGAAAAGATCCTTCCAAGAGGTTGCCTGGTGTTTCACCCGCCCGGTGCGGTGCAGGAACTGCGCGACCGGAAACGTCGCGCTCGGGGCCAGCCGATACGCGATCTTCGGACTGCTGATCATCGCGACGAGGTCGTCGATGCTCGTCTTCTCTTTCGTGACCGCCAGATAGATCTCCGCTGCACGCCTGGGATCGGCCTTGATGAGCTTGTCGGCCTCGTTCAGCGCCGCGACGACCGCTTCGTTGACCTTCGGGTTCTCGTCGTGGAACTTCTTCGTCGTGTAGAGCACGATCAGCGTCGCCGGGCCGCCGTACACGTCGTAGCTGTCGAGCACCCGGTGGATGCCGGGGTTCTTGAGCTCCATGAAGTCGTAGGGCGCCGCGGTGAAATGCGCGTTGATCTCGCCCTGGCCCGACAGCATCTGCGCGGCGCCGTCGGGATGGCGCATCGACACCGTGAGCTTGTCGAGCTTCTCGAACGCGTCGTCGCCCCACATCTTCGCGGCCGCCATCTGCAGCGTCACGGCCTGCATCGACGTCTTCACCGCGGGCAGCGCGATCTTGTCCTTGTCGCTGAAGTCGGCGAGCGACTTGACGGCGGGATTGCGCGACAAAAGCGTCATCGGCACGTCGCTCACCGCGGCCACCGCGTGCACGTCGCCCTTGCCGTCCTTGGTCTTGTCCCACAGCACGATCAACGGTCCCACGCCCCCCGCCGAGTACTCCACCGCGTCCGCCAGCAACGCGTCGTTGACCGATGCGCCGCCGGACAGCTGCGCCCACGTCACCTTCATGTTCGGCATCCCGCGCGCGGCCGCCTCCTTTTCGATCAGCTTCTCGTGTTCCATCACCACGAGCGGCAGGTAGTGAATGCCGAACTGGCGCACGAGCCGCACTTCGTCGACTTCG
>DASTIY010000329.1:0-3647 GCA_035717085.1 Casimicrobiaceae bacterium
GGAGACCGCAACATGCTGAGCTTCGAAGACGACACCCCCATCGCGCCCACCCTCGGCCTGCAATTGGCGAAGCCGCAGAAGTCTCCCTCTCCGTTGGGAGAGGGCCGGGGTGAGGGTCCGCGCCCCCCTGCGGTCGAGTCCCGGGGTGAATCCCACACCCGCGTCCGCGCCGAAGACAAGCGCGTCATCAACGCAAAGACCGACGTCAACCAGCTCGTCCCCTTCAAGTACAAGTGGGCGTGGGACAAGTACCTCGCCGGCTGCGCGAACCACTGGATGCCGCAGGAAATCAACATGCAGCGCGACATCGAGCTGTGGAAGAACCCGGCGGGCCTGACCGACGACGAGCGTCTCGTGGTCAAGCGCAATCTCGGCTTCTTCGTGACCGCCGACAGCCTCGCCGCCAACAACATCGTGCTCGGCACGTATCGCCACATCTCGGCGCCCGAATGCCGGCAATACCTGCTGCGCCAGGCGTTCGAGGAAGCGATCCACACGCACGCGTACCAGTACATCGTCGAAAGCCTCGGCCTGAACGAAGCCGAGGTGTTCAACGC
Source organism: Casimicrobiaceae bacterium (assembly GCA_035717085.1). Taxonomy (GTDB): domain Bacteria; phylum Pseudomonadota; class Gammaproteobacteria; order Burkholderiales; family Casimicrobiaceae; genus VBCG01. Next base: position 558 of record DASTIY010000329.1, read on the forward strand.
GTACCACGAGGTGAAGTCGATCCGCGAGAAGGACGAGTTCCTGATTCCGTTCATCGAGACGCTCACCGACCCGACGTTCAAGACCGGCACGCTCGAGGCGGATCAGCGCCTGCTGAAGAGCCTGATCGTGTTCTCGTGCATCATGGAAGGACTCTTCTTCTACGTCGGCTTCGTGCAGATCCTCGCGATGGGCCGGCAGAACAAGATGACCGGGGCGTCCGAGCAGTACCAGTACATCCTGCGCGACGAGTCGATGCACTGCAACTTCGGCATCGACCTCGTGAACACGATCAAGCTCGAGAACCCGCACCTGTGGACGCCCGAGTTCCGCGACCAGATCCGCGCGCTGATGAAGAAGGGCGTCGACCTCGAATACGCTTACGCCGAGGACACGATGCCGCGCGGCGTGCTCGGCCTCAACGCGACGATGTTCAAGGAGTACCTGCGGTTCATCGCGAACCGCCGCTGCCAGCAGATCGGCATCGATCCGCTGTTCGAGAAGGCCGACAACCCGTTCCCATGGATGGCGGAGATGATCGATCTCAAGAAGGAAAAGAACTTCTTCGAGACGCGCGTCACCGAGTACAAGACCGGCGGTGCGATGAGCTGGGACTGACGGCCGCCGGAAGTGCGCGGCTTTCGCGTCGCGAAAGCCGCTTTCGCGTCAAGCAGGCATGGTCGAATGCGCGCCGTCACTCGTAGACGCACGCCTCCGTAATCCCGTCGCCCGGCGAGCATTCACGCGAGTTGTCGATGCGTTGCGCATCGGCGCGCCCTGACGCAACCGCCTGCGCGAGCACGACGCTCGTCGCCGCCCCGCCCGAAACGTCGAACGCGGGACGCGACGTATCGATCGTGGCCGACGCAAGCATCGCGTCGGGTGGATTGCCGAGCCCGTAAACGATCACGACGAGCGCCGGGCCGAGCGCTGCGAGGTTGAGCCCGCGAAACCGCGGACGCTCGTTTCGATTGCCTGTGTTCGTCTTGCGTGCCATGTCGACCTCCGAAGGCTGGGATGACGTCGCCGCTGCGTATCTCGTGGCGCTCGTAGCTTCGTTCGGAATCGGCCCGCCGTCTTGAGAAACCTCTTTAATCTTCCTTAAACTCGACCCGGCAGGCGCCCCCATCGCCTGGGAAATGGGAAACGGCGCGATGGCAGGTGCTCGTTCCCAAAATGGAGTCGGCGTGCCGGACAGCTACCGAATCGGTCCCTTCGTACTCGACGTCGACAAGGCCGTACTGACGCGGGATGGCGAGCCCGCACCGCTGGGCAGGAAAGCGGTTGCCGTCCTGACGGAACTCATCCGCGCCGCACCGGAATATGTGCCCAAGTCGCGCATCCTCGAGGTCGCGTGGCCCGGCGTTGTCGTCGAGGAGAACAACCTCGCGGTCCAGATTTCCTCGATCCGCCGCGTCCTCGCCGGCGCGGGGGGCGAACGTTGGATCGAAACGCTCACCGCGCGGGGGTACCGGTTCGTGGGTCCGCTCACGCGCATCCCGGCAATCGGCGCGGCTGCCGATCATGTCGCGCGGCCCAAGCCGCCGGAAGCGCTGACCTCGTTCATCGGACGCGAGCGCGAACTCGCCGAGCTTCGCACCGCGCTGTCGCGAGCGCGACTGTTGACGCTGACCGGCGCTGGGGGCGTCGGCAAGACCCGGCTTGCGCTTTGCTTGGCGGACAGTGTCGGGACGCTATACGCCGACGGGTGGTGGCTCGTCGATGTCTCGGCGCTGCACGACGCCGATCTCGTGCCGCAGACCGCGGTCACCGCGCTCGGATTGCAGGAGCGGCGCGGCAAGGACCTGGCGCAGACGCTGATCGAGCATCTGGAGGCGAAGCGCGTCCTGCTCGTGCTCGATAATGCCGAGCATCTGCTCGACGCATGCGCGCGCCTGGTCGACACGGTCCTGCGTCGCTGCGCGCACGTCACCGTGCTCGCCACGAGCCGCGAACGCCTTGGCGTGCCGGGCGAGCTCACCTACCGCGTTCCATCGCTGTCGGTTCCCGATGAACGGCGCGCCCACGACGCCGTGCGTCTGCTCGATTACGAGTCGGTCCGCCTCTTTCGCGACCGCGCGCGGTTGCATCTTTCGAACTTCGAGATCACCGAAGGCAATGCGCCGGCCACCGCGAGCGTTTGCCGGCGCCTGGACGGCATCGCGCTGGCGATCGAGCTCGCGGCAGCCCGCGTGCGCTCGCTGAGCGTCGAGGAAATCGAAGCGCGCCTCGACAATCGCTTCGCGCTGCTCACGACGGCCTCGCGCACCGTGCCCGCACGACAGCAGACGCTACGCGGGGCCATCGACTGGAGCTACGAGCTGTTGAGCGAGGCGGAGCGCGCGCTGTTCCGTGCCTTGTCCGTCTTCGGCGGACGCTTCGCGCTAGACGCCGTCGAAAGCGTTTGCGTCGGACCTCACGTCCGCCGCGCAGACGTGCTCGAGCTCCTGACGTCGCTCGCGGACAAGAACCTGATCGTCGTCGACGAAGTGAGCGGTAGAACGCGCTATCGCATGCTCGAAACCGTGCAGCAGTATGCCGACGTACGTCGACAGGAGGCCCACGACGGCGTCGACTGGCGCGCCCGGCATCTCGCGCATTTCGTTGCGCTGGCGGAAGAGGCGGAACGCGAGCTCACCGGCGAGCATCAACAGGCGTGGCTCGACCGGCTCGACGCCGAGCACGCCAATTTTCGAGTTGCATTGACATGCGCATCCGCCACTGAACGCGAAGCCGGCCTTCGACTCGCGACGTCGATCTCACGGTTCTGGCTGGTGCGTGGGTTTCTTTCCGAAGGACGCGGCTGGCTCGCGCGGCTGCTCGCTGCCGCCGACGCTGCGGAGGCGGCGACGCGCGCCAAGGCACTCAACTGGGCCGGTGTTTTTGCTTGGAAACAGGGCGACTATGCCGCGTCGACGGCGCTTTACGACGAGGCGCTCGCAATCAGACGCGCGTTGCACGACCGGCGCGGCATCGGCGCGGTGCTCAACAATCAGGGGTTGCTGGCCTTCGAGCAAGGCCACTACGCGCGGGCGCGCGCGCTCCACGAGCAAAGCCTCGCGATCGACCGCGAACTCGGCGATCGCTGGGGC
>DASTIY010000330.1:0-6934 GCA_035717085.1 Casimicrobiaceae bacterium
CGCGTCGAGGTTGTTGCGCTTCCCGGGAAACGTCTCGCGTGCGAGCGCGAGCGTGTCGGTCAGACGTTCGTACACCGCCGCGCAGCGCGGCAGGCCGCACAGGTCGAATTCGGCATCGAAGAACGCGACGTCGAACGGCGCGTTGTGGATGATCCATTCGGCGCCGCGCGCGAAATCCAAAAATTCGCCGGCGACGTCGGCGAAGCGCGGCTGGCCGCGCAGGTCGTCGCGCGTCATGCCGTGCACCTCGGTCGCCGCGGCGTCGATGTCGCGCTCCGGATCGAGCCGGTAATGCAGATGACGCCCGGTGAGCCTGCGGTTGACGACCTCGACCGCGGCGATTTCGATGATGCGGTGACCCTGCTTGGGATCGAGGCCGGTGGTTTCGGTGTCGAGCAGCAGCTGGCGCATGGGGTTCTATTTCCGGTATTTCTGAATCGTCGCCTGGATCTCCGCAATCGCGCGCTCGATCTCGTCCTCCGAGAGATCGCGCTCCTTGCCGGTGCGATCGGAGAGCGTGAGCGTGTTCTCGACCTGTGTCGCGAACTGCCCGAGTTCGAGATTGTCGGTCGTCGTCGGCTCGTCCGCCAGCGTCTCGGGACCCCAGCGCACGACGATCGCGGAGACGTTGTCGCCTTCGGGGCCGCCACGCGCCTCCGCGTCGCGCATCATCTTCGGCCCCGTCGAGAGAATCGGAGTCGACGTCAGCATCGTCGCCATCTCGCGATGCGGGTACACGCTCCACAGCCCGTCGGTACAGAGAATCAGCAGGTCGCCGTTCTGCAACGGCGTGCGGCGCGACAGGTCGATGACCGGGTCGGCGGCACCGCCCAGGCAACTGAAGATCTTGTTGCGATCGGGATGGTGAACGACGTCCTCGGGCGTGATGAGACCCTGGTCGACGAGGTACTGCACTTTCGAATGGTCCTTCGTCGTCGCGATGAGCCGCCCCTGACGCAACAGGTAGAAGCGCGAATCGCCGACGTGGCCCCAGTACGCGATGCCGCCTTGCACGATGACGGCCACGCAGGTCGTGCGCGGCGTCTCGAGCATCGAGAACTGGTTCGCGTACGAACCGAGCGCCGCGTGGGCGCGAAGCATCGTGTCCTGGATGAACTTGAGCGGATTGCGCAGGATCGGCTTCGCTTCCTGCTGGAAGCGCTCGATGAAGAGGCGCACCGCGATCTGCGCGGCGATCTCGCCGCCGACGTGGCCGCCCATGCCGTCGGCGATCACCAGCAGCAGGGTCTCGCGGCTGTACGTGTACGCGATCCGGTCCTGGTTGACCTCGCGCGCGCCCTTGCGCGACTCCTGGAAGATCGTGAAGCGCATGACCGGGAGCTACGCGCCGATCTCCGAGAACAGCAGCCGTTTCAGGTTTCCGAGGAAGGTCAGCTTGCGCTTGACCGGGGCGATGTCGCGGATCGCGCGTTGCAGCGCGAACACGCTTTGCGGGCGCTCGAGCGGGTCGAGGCGCAGGCACCAGTCGATCACTTCGAGAAGGTTGTCCGAGTACTGGCCGGACCAGATCTTCTTCGCCGACACGAGATGATCCTCGGCGACCCGCGCATCGGCGGCCTGCGGCGCGAATGCCGCGAGGCAGGCGAACATCGACGCGCCGGTGCCGTAGACGTCGGTCCATGGTCCGAGCCGATCGTGGTCGCGGTACTGCTCGGGCGCGGCGAAGCCGGGCGTGTACATCGGCGCGAGCTTCGGCCGGTTCGTGGTCAGCGTCTGCCGCGCCGCGCCGAAGTCGAGCAGCACGGGACTGCCGTCGGTGCGCAGGTAAATGTTCGCCGGCTTGATGTCGAGGTGCAGGATCTTGTGCGTGTGCACTTCGCGCAGACCGTTCAGGAGCTGCATGAACACGTGCCGCACGAAGCGCTCCGACATCTGGTCCTGCCGCATCTGAATCTGCTGCTGCAGCGTGCGCCCGCGCTCGTAGCGCATCACCATGTACACCGTCTCGTTGGCGCGGAAGAAATTCAGCACGCGCACGACGTTCGGATGGTTGATCTTCGCGAGGGCGCGGCCCTCCTCGAAGAAGCACTTCATCCCGTAGCGGAACGACGTCAGGTTCTCGGCGCTGCTCGCGCGCACCACGTCGCCTTCGGTGCGGAGCACCAGCGACGACGGCAGGTATTCCTTGATCGCCACCGGCTGCCCGGTCTCGTCGAATGCGCGGTAGACGATCGAAAAGCCGCCGCGGCTGATCTGGCGGTCGATCCGGTAATTGAGCAGCGCGTAGCCGCTCGGGAGGGCTTGATTGGTGACGGGCATGCCTGGGGGATGCGGCGCGCGTACGCGCGCGAGGCGAAGCGCAAGTCCCGTGCCAGCGAGCCGCTCCAGCCTTGCAGGAGGAGCACGAAACGCATACATTCTCGCGGTGCCGCGTGCGAAAGTAAAGCCGAAAGCTGCAATCTTCCGGGCGTTTCCCGGTCGGATTTCGTCATGATTCTCAGCATGACCGGCTTCGCCGCGGCGAGCACCGAGTTACCCGGCATTTCCCTTGCTGCGGAGCTTCGCTCGGTCAATCACCGCTACCTCGACGTCACGCTCAAGCTCCCCGAGGAGTTGCGCACGATGGAGCCCGCGCTGCGGGAACGCATCGCGGGCGCGCAGAAGCGCGGCAAGGTCGAATGCCGGCTGTCGCTCGCGCGCACGTCGGGCGCAGCCGGGACGATCGCCGTCAACACCGAGCGCATCCAGCAACTCGCCGATGCGGCGACCGCGGTTGCCAAGGCGTTGCCGGGAACGCCGCCGCTGACCACCGCCGACATCCTGCGCTGGCCCGGCGTGATGATCGACGCGACGATCTCGCAGGAAGCGCTGGTCGACCAGGCCGAGTCGCTCGTGTCGCAGGCACTCGGCGAACTGACGGATGCGCGGGCGCGCGAAGGCGCCAAGCTTCGCACGGTGCTCGAGCGCTGCTGCACGGACATCGACGCGCAGGTCGCGCGGGTCGCGCCGAAGATGCCGGCGCTGCACCAGGCGTTTCTGGAGAAGCTCGGGGCGCGGCTCACCGAAGCGGGCGTCGAGCGCAACGACGAGCGCCTCAAGCAGGAGCTGGCGCTTTTCGCGACGAAGATCGACGTCGCCGAGGAGCTCGCGCGGCTGTCGACGCACGTGACCGAGATCCGGCGCGTACTGGCGCAGGGCGGCAACGTCGGCAAGCGGCTCGATTTTCTCGCCCAGGAGCTGCACCGCGAGGCGAACACGCTCGGCTCCAAATCGGTGGACGCCGAGCTGTCGCAGGTTTCGCTCGAGCTCAAGGTGCTGATCGAGCAGATGCGCGAGCAGGTGCAGAATCTCGAGTGAGTACGCTGCGCGAGGCGAAGCCGAGCGAAGGCCCGAAGGGCCCGTCAGCGCACGGAGCGAGGGAGGCCGACACGCAGATGAATCGAACGGCGATGCTGAGCCAAGGAGGCCGAGAGTGAGCGCGCTGCCAGCATGAGGTCCAACGCTTGACCGTCACGACCAAGGCCCCCGGCGCCGCCGGATGCCTCTTCGTCGTCGCCGCGCCGTCGGGTGGCGGCAAGAGCAGCATGGTGAACGCGCTGCTCGAGCGCGAACCCGGCATCCGGCTGTCGATCTCGTACACGACACGCCCGCCGCGACCCGGCGAGAGCGAGGGCAAGCACTACCACTTCATCGATGTGCCGCAGTTCCTGGCGTTGAAGGAGCGCGGCGAGTTCCTCGAGCAGGCGTTCGTCCACGGCAACTGGTACGCGACCTCGGCGACGTGGTTGAAGCAGCAGGTGGCCGCCGGGCAGGACGTGCTGCTCGAAATCGACTGGCAGGGCGCGGCGCAGGTGCGAAGGCTGGTTCCCGATTCCGTCCAGATCTTCATCCTGCCGCCGTCGATCGAGGTGCTGCGCGAGCGGTTGATCGCCCGGGCGCAGGACCCGCCCGACGTGATCGAGCAGCGGCTGCACGCCGCGCGCGAGGAGATGCGCCACTGCGGCGAGTTCGATTATGTTATTATGAATCAGGACTTTGCACGCGCAGTCGACGACCTGTCGGCGATCGTGCGCGCGGCGCGGCTCGCCGCGACCCGCCAGCAGGTGCGCCACGCGAAGGCGCTCGCTCAATTACTTTCAACGGACTAGACGAATCCATGGCCCGCATCACCATCGAGGACGCCCTCGCGAAGATTCCCAATCGCTTCGAACTGACGCTCGCCGCGACCAACCGCGCGCGCCAGATCACGTCCGGCTCGGCGCCGCTGCTCGATCCGGACCGCGACAAGCCGACCGTCATCGCGCTGCGCGAAGTCGCCGCCGGCAAGGTCGGGATCGAAATGCTGCACAAGACGACGCCGACGACGTCGATCTGACCCACGCCTGACCCATGTCCGAGATCGCCGAATTCACGCGGCACCTCGGGCATTACCTGCCGACGCCCGACATCGCGCTCGTCGAGCGCGCGTTCGAGTTCTCGGAATCCGCGCACCGCGGCCAATTCCGCAAGTCGGGCGAGCCGTACATCACGCATCCGCTCGCGGTCGCGAGCATCCTGTCGGAGTGGCGACTCGATGCCGAGGGCCTCGCCGCCGCGCTCCTGCACGACGTGATGGAGGACGCGTCGGTCAAGCGCGGCGAGATCGAGCACCGCTTCGGCAAGCCCGTCGCGGCCATCGTCGACGGCCTCTCCAAGCTCGACCAGATCGAGTTCGCGACGCGCGAGGACGCGCAGGCCGAGAGCTTCCGCAAGATGCTGCTCGCGATGGCGCGCGACGTGCGCGTCATCCTGATCAAGCTCGCGGACCGGCTGCACAACATGCGCACGCTCGATGCGATGGCGCCCGGGCACCGCAAGCGCATCGCGCGCGAGACGATGGACATCTACGCGCCGATCGCCAATCGGCTCGGCCTGAACGCGCTCTTCCTCGAGTTGCAGGACCTGTCGTTCAAGCACCTCTATCCGCTGCGCTACCGGATCCTCGCGCATTCGATCAAGATGGCGCGCGGCAATCGCCGCGAGGTGATGAACCGGCTGCTCGACGTCATCCGCGACGGGCTCGCGCGCGCCAACATCGCGGCGGTGGTCACCGGCCGCGAGAAGAGCGTGTACTCGGTTTACAAGAAGATGCGCGAGAAGCGCTATACGTTCTCGCAGGTCTTCGACATCTACGGCGTGCGCGTGCTGGTCGCCGACAAGTCGACGTGCTACGCGGCGCTCGGCGTGCTGCACGAGCTCTACAAGCCGATCCCCGGCAAGTTCAAGGACTACATCGCGATTCCGAAGGCCAACGGCTACCAGTCGCTGCACACGACGCTGTTCGGACCGTTCGGCACGCCGCTCGAGGCGCAGCTGCGCACGCACGACATGCACCGCGTGGCCGAAGCGGGCGTTGCCGCGCACTGGCTCTACAAGTCGGGCGGGCAGCTCGACCTCGCCGAAGCGCAGCGCGAGACGCATCGCTGGCTGCAGAGCCTGCTCGAGATCCAGTCGGAATCGCGCGACTCGAAGGAATTCCTCGAGCACGTGAAGGGCGACCTCTTCCCCGACGAGATCTACCTCTTCACGCCGAAGGGCAAGATCATGGCGTTGCCGCGCGGCGCGACGGCGGTCGACTTCGCGTACGGCGTGCACACCGACATCGGCCACCATTGCGTCGCCGCGCGGATCAACTACGAGCTCTTGCCGCTACGCACCGAGCTCAAGAACGGCGATCACGTCGAAATCCTGACCTCGCCCACCGCGCGCCCCAATCCGTCGTGGCTGTCGTTCGTGACGACAGGCAAGGCGCGCTCGCGGATCCGGCACTACCTCAAGGGCCTGCAGCAGCAGGAGTCGGCCGCGCTCGGCGAGCGGTTGTTGAACCAGGCGCTTGCGACGCTCAACATCGAGCCCGAGTCGATCACGTGGGAGCGCTGGGAGGCGCTCGCGAAGGAGTACGGGGCGAAGACCCAGCTCGAGATCCTCGCCGACATCGGCCTCGGCAAGCGGCTGTCGTTCGTCGTCGCGCAGGCGCTCACGCGCCAGGTGGGCAAGGCGGACGACGGCCATGCGACGCACGCGGCGCCGAAGCTCGCCGCGTTGACGCTTCGCGGCGTCGAGGGCGTCGCGATCCAGTACGCGAAGTGCTGCCGGCCGATCCCCGGCGACGCGATCATCGCGCAGTTCCGCAAGGGCCAGGGGCTGATCGTCCACCTGCGCGACTGCGTGACGTTGCGCAAGCAGCGCATCGACGGCGGCGAGCTCGTCGACGTCGAATGGTCACCCGATGTGCAGGGCGTGTTCGATTGCGGCGTTCGTGTCCTCGTCGCCGACCGCCGCGGCATGCTCGCCGAGCTCGCGACCGCGGTCGGCAACGCCGACGCGAACATCGACACGGTCTCGATGGAGCGGCCCGCCGGCGGCGACGTCGCGATGTTCTTCGGCCTGCAGGTGCGCGACCGCATTCATCTCGCGCACGTCATGCGCGCGCTGCACCGCATTCACGACGTGCGGCGCGTGCATCGCGCGCGCACGTAGGTATCGAAGGTCACCTCCGACACCGGAAGTCTTAACCCGCGTCTACGCGTCAGGCGTTCTGCTTCGCGAGCAGCTGCTGCAGTTCGCCCGATTGGTACATCTCGCGCATGATGTCGCACCCGCCGACGAACTCGCCGTCGACGTAGAGCTGCGGGATCGTCGGCCAGTTCGAGTAGTCCTTGACGCCCTGGCGCAGGTCTTCGTCCTGCAGGATGTTGTACGACGCGTAGCTCGTCACGCCGCAGCGCTTCAGGATCTCGGCGGCGGTTGCCGAGAAGCCGCATTGCGGAAACTGCGGCGTGCCCTTCATGTACAGGACCACGCGGTCCTTGCTGACCTGGTCCTTGATCGTGTCCTTGATGTCGCTCATCGCTGGCTCCCGTGCGAGGTCGGTGGATGCTCCATTCTACCGACATGCGTCCGGATGCCCCTGGTCACAAGCCCGGCCGACCCC
>DASTIY010000331.1:0-5714 GCA_035717085.1 Casimicrobiaceae bacterium
TAGCCGAAGAACGCCTCGGCCATCAGCGCGAGATAGATGAGACAGCCGATGATCCACGTGAGCTCGCGCGGCTTGCGGTAGCTGCCGTACATGAGCCCGCGGAACATGTGCAGGTAGACGACGACGAAGAACATCGACGCGCCCGTCGAGTGCATGTAGCGGATGAGCCATCCCCACTGCACGTCGCGCATGATGTACTCGACCGACTCGAACGCCTTCTGCGCGTCGGGCTTGTAGTTCATCGTGAGCCAGATGCCGGTCACGATCTGCAGGACGAGCACGAGGGCGGCGAGCGAGCCGAAGTAGTACCAGAAGTTGAAGTTCTTCGGCGCGACGTACTTGCCCCACTGGCTGTTCCACAGCGACGTCAGCGGAAACCGCTCGTCGACCCACGTCATGAATCTGCTCATCGCCGCGTCTCTTCCGTCCTGTTCTTCGTCACTTCTTCGGGTCTTCGCCGATCACGACGTGCGTGTCGGTCTGATAGTGATACGGCGGCACGACGAGGTTGGTCGGCGCGGGCACGCCCTTGAAGACGCGTCCGGCGAGATCGAATTTCGACTGGTGGCACGGGCAGAAGAAGCCGCCGAGCCAGTCGGCGCCGAGGTCTGCGGGCCCGACTTCCGGACGGTACGTCGGCGAGCATCCCAGGTGCGTGCAGATGCCGACCGCCACCCAGAATTCCGGCTTGATCGAGCGCGTCTCGTTCTTACAATAAGCCGGTTGCTGCGGAACGTTCGATTCGGGATCGGCGACGCGTGAATCCATCTTCGGCAGCGTGTCGAGCATCGCCTTGGTGCGGTTGACCACCCAGCACACCTTGCCGCGCCACTCGACGTTGATCTTCTGCCCCGGCTCGACCTTGCTGATGTCGACTTCGACCGGCGCGCCGGCCGCCTTCGCGCGCTCGCTCGGCCAAAGGGACATGACGAAGGGTGTGGCAACGGCCGCGACACCGAGTCCTCCCATCACCGATGTCGCCCCGATCAGGAAGCGGCGCTTGTCCTTGTTTTCGATCGCTTCGGTGGCCATCCCTGCCTTTCGCCTTGCCTGCGGTGAACGTTCGTGCCGCAAAACCTCGGAATTATACGGGAATCGCGAATCGGCCCCGACCGGGCCGGAGCGAGTCAAAACGCGACTTCACCGCGAAGCGGCGTGGGATCCCGGGTCTGACCGCGCTTCCACTCCTATAATGCGGATTCGCCCACGCTTCTCCATCGTGCTCAGGAAATTCTGGCTGTTCTTCGCGCAGGCCTGCACGCTCTGCGTCGCCGCGCTGTTCGTCGTGACGACGCTGCGCCCCGACCTGCTACCGCGCCTCGTCGGCAAGACCGGCGACGTCGTGCTGTTGCAGCAGCAGGCGGCACCGCCGTCCACGCAACCCGCGATCGCGAGCTACGCGAACGCGGCGAAGAAGGCGATGCCGGCCGTCGTCAACATCTACACGAGCAAGGCGATGCCGTCGCGCAACTCGCTTCTCGACGACTCGATCCTGAAGCGCTATTTCCCGGAGCTCGCGCAGTCGCTGCCGCCGCGCCGCGCGACGAACCTCGGGTCAGGCGTGATCGTCGCTCCGGAGGGGTACATCCTCACCAATCACCACGTCGTCGAAGGCGCCGACGAGATCGAGGTCGTGCTGGCCGATGGACGCGAGTTCCACGCGCGCGTGCGCGGCGCCGATCCCGAATCGGACCTCGCCGTGCTGAAGGCCGACGGCGACCACCTGCCCGCGATCACGTTCGGCACGATGGAGCAGTTGCACGTCGGCGACGTCGTGCTCGCGATCGGAAACCCGTTCGGCTTCGGCAACACGGTCACGATGGGCATCGTGAGCGCGCTCGGCCGCAATCACCTCGGCATCAACCGGTTCGAGGACTTCATCCAGACCGACGCGCCGATCAACCCCGGCAATTCGGGGGGTGCGCTCGTCGACACCGCCGGCAACCTCGTCGGCATCAACAGCACGATCTTCTCGCAATCCGGCGGATCGATGGGCATCGGCTTCGCCATTCCGGTGTCGCTCGCGCAGTCGGTGCTCGCGCAGATCATCAAGGATGGCGAGGTGACGCGCGGCTGGCTCGGCGTCGTTCCGCAGTCGATCACGCGCGAGACCGCGCAGGCGTTCGCGCTGACGCGATCGGACGGCGTGCTCGTGCGCTCGCTCGAGCGCGACGGACCCGCGGCGCGCGCGGGCATCGAAGTGCGCGACGTCCTGTTGGAGATCGCCGGCAAGCCCACGCCCGACGTGCCGCAGCTGCTCGCGCGCATCGCCGAGCTCCGGCCGGGGACCAATGCCAAGGTGAAGGTATTGCGCGGCGGGAAGACGCTCGACGTCGACGTCGTCGTGGCGAAGCGGCCGCGCGCGTCGTAGTCCTAACTGCTCGTCGCTTCCGTTTCCGCTTCGGGCTCAGCCGTCGCGACGAAGCGCGCAAGCACGAGCCCGAGCTCGTAGAGCAGCCACAGCGGCACCGCGAGCAGGCTCTGCGAGATCACGTCGGGCGGCGTGAAGATCGCGCCGACGACGAACGCGCCGACGATCACGTACGGCCGGAACGAGCGCAGCTTCTCCACGGTGACGACGCGCATCCGCACGAGCACGACGACGACGACCGGCGTCTCGAACGTGATGCCGAACGCGATGAACATCGTCAGCACGAACGACAGGTACTTGTCGATGTCGGTCATCATCTGCACGCCGGCCGGCGTGTAGCCCGCGAAGAAGCCGAACGCGACGGGGAACACGACGAAGTACGCGAAGCACATGCCGATCGCGAAGAACAGCACGCTCGACACCAGCACCGGCAGCGCGAGCTTCTTCTCGTGCTGGTAGAGCCCCGGCGCGACGAACGCCCACGCCTGGTAGAGCACGTACGGCAGCGCGATCAGGAACGCCGTCATCAGCGTCACCTTGAGCGGGACGAGGAACGTCCCGGTGACGTCGGTCGCGATCATCGTCGAGCCCTGCGGAAGCACGCGCAACAGCGGCTCGGCGAGGATCGCGTAGATCTGCTTGGCGAACGGAAACAGGCACAGCAGGACGACGACCACCGCGATGATCGAGCGCACGAGTCGCGTGCGCAACTCGACCAGGTGCGACAGGAAGGATTCCTGCGTGTCGACGGGATCGGTCAAATCTTGTCGAAGCCGGGAAGCGCACCCTGCTTCGGCGCATCGGCGACCTCGGTCACGGCGGGCGCCGGTTTCTGCTCGACGGCGGTCGTCGGCGCGGCCGCCTCGGATGCCGCGTTGTTGAGCTCCTGCTCGACGTTGCGCACACCGCTCTTGAAATCATTCGCGGCGGTCTTGACCGACTGTTCGAATTCGTTCGCCGCGCCCTGCATCTCGCGCTGCAGCTTGCGCAGTTCGTCGAGCTCCATCTCGCGGCTGATGTCCGCCTTCACTTCGCTTACGTAGCGCTGCAGCCGCCCGAACAGCAACCCCACGGTGCGCGCCGTCTTCGGCAGGCGCTCCGGTCCGATGACGACGAGCGCGACGACGCCGATGACGACGATTTCCGAAAACCCGATGTCGAACATGCGGCGCTAACCAGCAGCGATGACGGCGCGCTCGTGCGTGCGCCGGCCGACGGTCATACCTTGCTCGACCTCTCCTGCCGCACCTCGCCTTCGATCGTGCGGCCGGTGACCTGCTGCGGCGGCTCGCCGGCGGCCGCCGGTTCCTCGGCGTTCTTCATGCCTTCCTTGAAGCCCTTGACCGCACCGCCGAGATCCTGGCCGATGTTGCGCAACTTCTTGGTGCCGAAAATCAGCACGATGATCAGAAGCACGATCAACCAGTGCCAGATGCTGAATGAACCCATGGTTCGCTCCTCGTTATGCTGCCGCCGGTCCCATCATCGGCCCGAGCGGCTCCGGGCCGCCGATGATGTGCACGTGCACGTGCTTCACGTCCTGGCGGCCGATGCGCCCGGTATTGATGATCGTCCGGAACCCATCCGGCGACCCCTGCTCGCGTGCGAGCCGTCCCGCGAGCGTCAGGATCTTGCCGAGCACGGGCGCGTCTGCGTCCGTGGCGTCGGACAGCATCGCGATGTGCTTCTTCGGCACCAGCATGAAGTGCACCGGGGCGGCGGGCTGGATGTCGTGGAACGCCAGCACGTCGTCGTCCTCGTAGACCTTGCGGCTCGGGATCTCGCCGCGCACGATCTTGCAGAAGATGCAGTTGGAGTCGCTCGACATGGGGATCGTTCGTTCCGGGCGGCTCGCTTCAGCCGCCGCGCGACGCCTTCTCGGCATGGCCGGAGACGCCTTCTCGCCGCGCGAGCTCGCGCAGCACGTCGTCTGGACCGAGGCCGTGCCGGGCCAGCAGCACGAGACAGTGAAACCACAGATCGGCGACCTCGGCGATCAGGTGGATTTTATCATCGTCCTTCGCGGCGAGGACCGTCTCGGTCGCTTCCTCGCCGATCTTCTTCAAAAGCCGATCGGCGGGTGCTGCGAGGAGCGACGCGACGTACGACGTCGTCGCATCCGCGTCGCGTCGCGCCTCGATCGTTGCGGCAATCCGCGCCAGCACGTCCTCGCCGTCACTCGCGCCCATACACGGTCACCGGGTCCTCGAGGATCGGCTCGATCGTCTGCCACGCGTCGCCGTCGAGGCGCCGATAGAAGCACCGCTCGCGCCCGGTATGGCACGCGATGCCGCCGACCTGCTCGACGATCAGCAGGATCGCATCGCGGTCGCAGTCGAGCCGGATCTCGCGCACGCGCTGCACGTGGCCCGACTGCTCGCCCTTGCGCCACAGCTTGTGCCGCGAGCGCGACCAGTAGTGCGCCTCGCGCGTGTCGCGCGTGAGCGTCAGCGCGTCGCGGTTCATCCACGCGAGCGTGAGCACACGATGGGTGGCCGCGTCCTGCGCGATCGCGGGCGCGAGGCCGTCCCGGTTCCAGCGCACCTCGTCGAGCCAGCCGGTGTTCATTAGAGGCTGTCTCGCATTTCTATCCCGGCAGCGCGCATCGCCGCCTTCGCCTGCCCGATGGTGAACTGACCGTAATGGAAGACCGACGCGGCGAGCACCGCGTCGGCGCCGCCTTCGACGATGCCGTCGACGAGATCCTGCAAGGAGCCGACGCCGCCCGACGCGATCACCGGCACGCCGACCACGTCGGTGACTTCACGCGTAATCCGCAGGTCGAAGCCCTTGCGCACGCCGTCGCGGTCCATGCTGGTGAGCAGGATCTCGCCAGCGCCGAGCGTCGCCACTTCCTGCGCCCATTGCACCGCGTCGATCCCCGTCGGCGTGCGCCCGCCGTGGATGTACACCTGCCATGCCTCGGGCGCGTATTGCTTGACGTCGATCGCCGCGACGATGCATTGCGCGCCGAATCGCGCCGACGCCTCCGCGAAGAGCTCCGGCCTTTGCACGCCGGCCGTGTTGATGCTGACCTTGTCGGCACCGGCGTTGAGCAGCGCGCGCACGTCGTCGACGCTCTCGACGCCGCCGCCGACCGTCAGCGGGATGAACACTTCGTCGGCCACCGCCTCGATCATGCCGTAGAGCAGCGCGCGGTTCTCGACGCTCGCGCGAATGTCGAGGAACGCGATCTCGTCGGCGCCCTGCTCGTCGTAGCGGCGCGCGACTTCGACGGGGTCGCCCGCGTCGCGCAGGTCGACGAACTTCACGCCCTTGACGACGCGGCCGTCCTTCACATCGAGGCAGGGGATGAGACGGGCCTTGAGCATCAGCGCGCCTC
>DASTIY010000332.1:0-10524 GCA_035717085.1 Casimicrobiaceae bacterium
GCCCTGCATTCAAGGCGAGAGCTGGGGCTTCCAGGGGAACGGGGTGTGGGTCGACAAGGGCTGCAGCGGCGTGTTCGCTTTCGACGGCCGATAGCCGAGCGCACGCAGTGCGCGCGACGAATCGAAGGCCATCACGTCGCGTGCGGCGCTTGAAGGAGTGCCTCGCGAAGGAGCGTCCCGGGCGCAAACCCGAGATTGCGGGCGGCCTGATTGACGTGAGAAATGACGCCGTGCCTCCACGTGTCGTCCACGTCACCTATGCGCGCGCTGGTGTGCGACACGGTTCCTGCCGCAATGCCGGCATTTTGCAATATCGCGAGCGCCGCGATGCCGGCGTCGTCCTTCCCGACACCGGCGTCATTGAAGAACACGGCGTTCAGGGGGACCTCGAGCGCAACTTCACCGGCGCTGACGCCGCCGTGCGACGCCGACACCACGATCGCGTGCGCGTCGTCGCCGGTGAGCAGGGTGATCGAATCCATCAGCACGATTCGTCCGCGTGACGCGCTCTGCACTTCCTTTTTTCGCATGCTCCCGCCCTCGATCGCCACGTGTCATCCTTGATGCGCCTGTCGCGCCCGCCTCGCCTGCGGCTCGTCCGACCCGGCGCAGCATACCTGCGCGGGTACGTCGCGGCGCTCGCGCGCGGCTGGTCCGCCGACACCGAGCGAGGCGAGCAGGCCGCGAGCGAAGAGCTCGCGCGCATTGAGCTCGACGCCAAGGCCTTTCTCGCTTCTCAGGACGATCGCGAGGCGAAGGGGCCGCCGATCAAGCTGCCCGATGGTTCGCTCGTGAGGCGACTGCCGGGGTTCTATCGGTGGATGTGGGATGGCGAGTTCGCGGGAAGCATCGCATTGCGCTGGCAGCCGGGCACAACCGATCTCCCCGAGTATTGTCTGGGGCACATCGGGTACGGGGTGGTGCCATGGAAGCGGAGACGCGGCTACGCCACGCGAGCACTCACCATGCTGCTGCCGCTCGCGCGGCAGGAAGGCCTTGCCTTCGTCGAGATCACGACCGACGTGGACAACATCGGGTCGCAGCGCGTCATCATCGCCAACGGCGGCGTGCTGACCGGTGAGTTCGTCAAGCCCGCCGCGTTCGGCCGCAAGCGCGGACTGCGCTATCGCATTCATCTCGCATGATGCAGGGCGTGCCTTCGAGGCGTCGATGAAGTGCGCAGCGACGCACGTGTTCGACCTGGACGGAACGCTCAGCGATCCGAGCGTCGGCATCGCACGTTCGCTCAACCATGCGCTGGCGTGGTTCGGGTACCCGCCGCTGCATGAGCGCGAGGTGTCGAAATTCATCGGGCCGCCGCTGGATGAGGCATTCCGGACGATCGTCGGCCCGGTTGGCGATGCACGCGTCGTCGATCTCGTGACGAAGTACCGCGAGCGCTACGCCGACTTCGGTTACGCCGAAAACGTGATGTACCCGGGTATCGCAGAAGCTTTGTGCGATTTGACCGATCGCGACGCGGTGCTCGGTGTCTGCACCTCCAAACGTGCCGACTTCGCCGATCGGATTTTGCGACGCTTCGGAATCCGCGAGCGCTTTGCGTTCGTGAGCGGTGGCGATATCGGCGTCACGAAGGCCGACCAGCTCGCATGCCTCGTTCGCGAACGCTGCGCGGACGAATCCGCGATCATGGTGGGCGATCGTGCGGTCGATATCGCGGCGGCGAAGGTGAACGGCCTCGCCGCGGCCGGCGTTCTCTGGGGCTTCGGCTCCGCCGAAGAGTTGCGGGCCGCGGCACCGGAATTTCTCGTCGCCTCGCCTGCCGAACTTTGCGAGGTGCTCCCGTGACTGAACCGAACTACTGGTTTCCGGCGAAGCGATACGGCTGGGGTTGGGGCGTTCCGGCCACGTGGCAGGGATGGCTGGTCGTCGCCTGCTACGTCGCGCTGGTCGGCGCGGGCATCATCGCGATCGATGCATCATCCCAGCCCGCGTGGTTCATGCTCTATCTCGTCGTGCTCACCGCCCTGCTCGTCACCGTCTGCTGGATCACGGGCGAGCCGCCGCGATGGCGTTGGGGTGCTCGAGATGACGATCGGACCCGCTGACCCGGCCGCCGTGGCGAACGACAGCGAGCGTCGCAAGATGCTGGCGGGAGAGCTCTACGACCCGAGCGACTCGGAGCTCACGCTCGCGCGTGAGCGCGCTCGCGATCTCTGCCGCCTGCTGAACGGCACGCGCGACTCGGACGTCACCGAGCGACGGCGCCTCGTGCAAGCGTTGTTCGGCACCGGCGGCGACACCGTGCTCGTCCAACCACCTTTCCATTGCGATTACGGGACGAACATCCACGTCGGGCACCGCGTGTTCTTCAACTTCAATTGCGTCGTGCTCGACGTATGCGACGTGCGCATCGGCGAGCACACGCTGTTCGGACCTGGCGTGCAGATCCTCACGCCGCTCCATCCCGTCGACGCGGCGCTGCGACGCGAGCGCGAGTTCGGAAAACCGGTGGAGATCGGGTCCGACGTCTGGGTCGGCGGTGGCGCGCTCATCCTCGCCGGCGTCCACATCGGCGCGCGCGCGATCATCGGCGCCGGCAGCGTCGTGACGCGCGACATCCCGGCGGACGTATTCGCGGCGGGCAATCCGTGTCGCGTAATCCGGCAGCTCCGATGGCAGACGTAGCGAAGAGCGCCGCGATCGACGGACGCGCATGGCAGTGCTAGAACATGCATGAGCGGATGACAGGAGGAGACGCGATGGAAGCGATACCGTCGTGGCGCATCGTCGGCCAATGGTTCGATAACTGCAGTTGCGCGGTCGCGTGCCCGTGCACGTTCGCGCAGCCACCCGACAACGGCTACTGCGACTCGGTGCTGTTCTGGCACGTCGAGCGCGGGTATTACGGCGACGTGATGCTCGACGGGTTGAGCTTCGTTCGCGTCGGCCGCTGGGAAGGCGATCTTTGGGCGGGAAAGGTCAAGGGCGCCGGCGGCGTGTTCATCGACGCGCGCGCCGACGACCGCCAGGCCGACGCGCTGCCGCGTATTTTCGGTGGACGCGCGGGTGGCTTCCCGGCGCAGGTGAATGCATTGTTCACGCTGGGCCGGCAGATTCACGGCGCAGAGCGCGCCGAGATCACGTTCGACATCGCGCCCGATCGCGCGCACTGGGGCGTCGAGATCGCGGGGAAAGTCAAGGCGTGGGCGAAGGCGCTGACGGGACCGACGAGCCTCCCCGGCAAATTCCCGCAACTGATGAATGCGCCGGGCTGCGAGACCGGACCGGGATCGCAACTCGTCACCTGGGGCAAGTCGACGATCTGCAAGGTGGACGCATTCGGCTACCAATTCGAATGGACGACGAACTCGAGCAAGCACATCCCCTTCGATTGGAACGGTCCATGACGAGTCGCCCGCGCGAATTGGCCCCGAAGCGCGAAGTACGGAGGTTAGTCCAGTGAGCACGGACGACGTCATCATCGTCACCGGGGCGAGTCGAGGCATCGGTGCGGCAACCGCGACGATGGCGGCCGCGCGCGGCTACGCGGTGTGCGTCAACTATCGACAAGACGCGGTTGCGGCGAATCGCATCGTCGAGCACATCGTGGCCGCGGGCGGTCGCGCGCTGGCGGTGCGCGCCGACGTCGCCGACGAGCGCGACGTGATTGCGATGTTCGAGCTCGTCGACGTCCGGCTCGGCGTGCCGACGGCGCTCGTGAACAATGCGGGTGTGCTCGACGTGCAAAAGCGCGTCGAGGACATGGATGCGGCACGCATTGCGCGTGTGCTGGCGGTCAACGTCGTCGGCGCGTTCCTTTGCGCACGCGAGGCCGTGCGCCGCATGTCGACGCTTCGCGGCGGCCGCGGCGGCGCGATCGTCAACGTATCGTCGGCGGCGTCACGGCTGGGCTCCGCCGGCGAGTACGTCGATTACGCCGCGTCGAAAGGCGCCGTCGATAGCCTGACGATCGGTCTATCGCGCGAAGTGGCCGCAGAAGGCATTCGCGTGAACGCGGTGCGTCCCGCGTTCATCCATACCGATATTCACGCGAGTGGTGGTGAACCCGGCCGCATCGATCGCATCAAGGATTCGATTCCGATGCGTCGCGGCGGCCAACCCGAGGAAGTCGCAAACGCGATCCTGTGGCTGCTGTCCGACGAGGCTTCGTACGTCACCGGCACGTTCGTCGATCTCGCCGGCGGAAAATGACGCGATGCCGGAGAAACGTTGCGAGACGGCTATGATTCGCCGTATGTCGACGTTGCGCATCGTCCTGCGCTACCTCTGGGTGTCGCCGGCCAGCGCGTTCGGCGTGCTCGTGGCAGCCGTAGTGTTGTGCTCCGGCGGCACGTTGCGCCGTGTGAACGGTACGCTCGAAGTTGCGGGCGGCGGTCTTGCGCGCGTCTCGCGGCGCGCTCCGCCGCCGTTGCGCTTCGTCGCGATCACGCTCGGGCACGTGATCGTCGGTGTCGATCACGATTTGCTGGCGCGCGTGCGACAACACGAGCGCGTGCACGTGCGCCAGTACGAGCGCTTCGGCGTGTTCTTCTTTCCGCTCTACCTCGGCTCGAGCAGCCTGCAATGGCTGCGCGGAAGGGATCCCTACCTCGACAATGCGTTCGAGCGCGAGGCGTATGCGAAATCGCCATGAACGCCACCTGTCTCCACACGCCGCGATGCATTCTGCGGCCCGCGCAACAGGCCGATCTCGACGCACTCGTCGCCGCGACCCGCTCGCCGCAGTTTCCCGACCGGCTTCCGCTCACGCACATGCAGCCGCGCGAGCTCTCGGCGTGGCTCGCGACGATGTGCGAACGAATGGGCGACGGTGCGGCTGCGCTGTGGTCGATCGACCTCGTCGAGGAAGAGCGTGCCTGCGTAGGCCAGGTGTCGCTCGCGCCGAAGCCCGACGGTACGGCATGGAATGTCGCCTTCTGGATCGATCCGTCCTATTGGGGACGCGGCATCGCGACCGAGGCCCTCGCCGCGGCGATCGAGCACGCGTTCGACGTTCTCGACGTCCCGGTGCTGTACGCCGGTGTCGCGTTGTGGAATCGCCCGAGCATGCGCACGGTCGAGCGGCTGGGCTTTCGCCATTGCGGCGACAATCCCGACGGGTATCGCGTCAACGGCGCACCCGAGGCGATCCGCGAATACGAGCTTGCGCCATCGTGAGCGACCTCTCTTCAGCCGCGTCGAAACTTCGCGTGGAAGCCGTCGCGGTCTCGATCGACGGCTTCGTCGCCGGTCCCGATCAGAGTCGCGACCATCCGCTCGGCGTGGGCGGCCCGGCGCTCTTCCATTGGTTCTTCCGCACCCGAACGTGGCAGGCGATGTACGGCGCACCGGACCAGGGGGAAACCGGCGCCGACGACGACGCCGCCGCGCGGGGTTTCGCGAACATCGGTGCCTGGATTCTCGGCCGCAACATGTTCGGGCCGGTTCGCGGTCCCTGGCTGGACGAGAGCTGGAGGGGCTGGTGGGGTGACGAGCCGCCGTATCACGTTCCGGTGTTCGTGTTGACGCACCACGCCCGAGCGCCATTGGCGATGAAGGGCGGTTCGGTCTTCCATTTCGTCACCGAGGGCATGCGTGCGGCGCTCGAGCGCGCGCGCGAGGCTGCGGAGGGTCGCGACGTGCGGCTGGGTGGCGGCGCATCGACGATCCGGCAGTTCGTGCGTGCGCGACTCGTCGACGAGTTGCATCTGACGATTGCGCCGGTTCTGCTCGGACGCGGCGAGCCGCTCTTTCACGGGCTGGACCTGCCGGCGCTCGGCTACGAGTGTGTCGAGCACGTCCCCGGCAAGCATGCGATCGCGCACGTCACGTTGCGCAGGCGGGACTGACGGACAGGGCACGCGTTTCGCGATGTCCTGACCCACGCCGCGCGCCGATGGTCATCCGCCGCCACGGAGAGCGTCACCGCACCAGCCGCGTCGGCTGGCTGCGCGCTGCGGTGCTCGGCGCGAACGACGGCATCGTGTCGACCGCGAGCCTCGTGCTCGGCGTCGCGGCGGCGAATGCGCCGCACAACGACATCGTCGTCGCGGCCGTCGCCGGGCTCGTCGCCGGCGCGATGTCGATGGCCGCCGGCGAATACGTCTCGGTGCATTCGCAGGCGGACGCCGAATCGGCGGACCTCGAGCGCGAGCGCAAGGAGCTCCACGCCGACGAGCAAGGCGAACTGAACGAGCTCACCGCGATCTACGTCAGGCGAGGGCTCGAGCAGAAACTCGCGCGACAGGTCGCGCAGCAACTGATGGCGCATGACGCGCTCGGTGCGCACGCCCGCGACGAACTCGGCATCTCCGAGATCACCGTCGCCCGCCCGCTGCAAGCCGCGTCCGCCTCGGCCGCGAGCTTCGCGGCGGGCGCCGCGCTACCGCTGCTCGTCGCCGCGCTCGCGCCGTCGAACATCCTGATCGCGCTCGTCGCGGTGACGTCGCTCGTTTTCCTCGCCGTGCTCGGCGCGGTCGCGGCACGCGCCGGCGGCGCATCGATGATCACCGGCGCGAGCCGCGTGACCTTCTGGGGCGCACTCGCCATGCTCGTGACGTCGGGCATCGGTGCCCTGTTCGGGATTTCAGCGTGAAGACGATGGGGCACGCGTGAATCTGGATCTACCCGCACTGGGCGCCGACGCGATCGGACACGTCGCCGGCTCGCTCGCCGCGCATCTCGAGCGCACCGAGGGATGGCTGCGCCGATTCGGCGCGCGCGAGGCGCTTTGCTGCGCCGGGCGACACCATGCGATCTATGGCACCGCGGGCATCCACGGCGCGTTGGTGCCCCCCACCGAGCGACGGACGATTGCGGCGATGATCGGAAACGAAGCGGAGGCGATCGTCTATCGTTACGCGGCCTGCGACCGCGATCGTTTTCACCCGCGCATCGGCGGCGCCGACGAGTGCACGTTCGCCGATCGCTTCACACGCGCCGACCACACCGTGACGCCCGCCGAGCTGCGCGATTTCTGCGAGTTGACGCTCGCCAACGAGCTCGATCTCGTGGCCACGTCGCCGGCGTTTCGCCGCAAGCATCGCGACGACCTGCAGGATCTCGCGCAGCGCATGCGCCCGCACGTGAGCGACGCGGCGTATCGGACCCTCTGCGCGACGCTCGCCGGAACCACGCGTGCAGACGCCGGGAACGAGTCCTGACGTGCCCATGTCGGATTACATGCGCCGGCTCCGATCGATGGTCGGCACCACGGTGCTCGAAGTGCCGACCGTGAGCGTCGTCGCCTATGACGAGTCGGATCGCGTCGTCCTCGTGCGGCACGCCGAAGGCGGCGACTGGACGACGCCTGGCGGCATGATCGAGCCGTACGAGATTCCCGCGGACGCCGCGGTGCGCGAGGCCTGGGAAGAGACCGGTCTCGTCGTCGAGCTCACGGGACTCATCGGCGTTTTCGGCGGACCGGTGTGCACCAGCACGTACGCGAACGGTGACAGCCTGTCGTGGATTTCGACGGTGTTCGCCGCACGGCCGGTCGGCGGCACGCTGCGCCCCGATGGCGAGGAAACGCTCGACGTGCGCTGGTTCTCCCGCGACGACGTGTGCCAGGTGCGCTGCAAGCCGCACGTCGCGCTGTTCCTCGACGCCGCGTGGGCGGCGGAACGAAGCGGCCATTTTCAGCCGGCGACGTGGCGGCCCCCGGCGCAGCATTCGTCGACGTAGACGCGACCCGGTGCTCGCCCGCCTCGCCGCCGACGTCGTACTCCTTGCGCACTTCGTGTTCATCGTGTTCGTTTTGATCGGTGGCGTCCTCGTCTGGCGAAGCCCGAAGCTCGCGTGGTTGCACGTGCCAGCGATTGTGTGGGCGGTCTTCGTCGAGGCGACGGGGCGCATCTGCCCGCTGACACCGCTCGAAAATCGCCTTCGCCTTGCCTCGGGCGAAGCGGGCTACGGCGGCGACTTCGTATCGCACTACCTGCTGCGACTCATCTACCCGGAATGGCTCACACGCGACGTGCAGATCGCGCTCGCGCTCGTCGTGGTGGCGGTCAATGTCGCCGTCTACGCACGCTGGCTGCTGCGCAGGCGCGGCGGGCAACGCTCGGCGATGGGGTGAACGCAACCTCGCTTGACAACGGCGTGGTGCGCGTCGGTCTCGTCTCGGACACGCACGGGCTGCTGCGTCCCGAAGCGGTCGCGGCGCTCGCGGGAAGCGACGCGATCGTGCATGCGGGCGACATCGGAAGCGCGGACGTGCTCGAGACGCTCGCGCAAATCGCACCGGTGCATGCGGTGCGCGGCAACAACGATCGCAGCGCCTGGGCCTCGGCGCTGCCGGAGACGCTGACGATCGACATCGCAGGGCGACGTCTCTACGTGCTGCACGATGTGACCGCGCTGCGCATCGATCCGCGATCGATGAACATCGACGTCGTCGTGAGCGGACATTCGCATCGACCGAAGTGCGAGCGACGAGACGGCGTTCTGTTCGTGAATCCGGGCAGCGCCGGCCCGCGGCGCTTCAGCCTGCCCGTCTCCGTTGCCCATCTGTCGATTCGCGCTCGGCATCTCGACGCGGCCATCGCGACGCTCGACGTCGCCGCGCCCCCCGGGCGTGCTACCCGCAAGTCGACGCGGCGCGCGGCACCGCCGTGAGCCACGCCCTCTTCATCTCGCCGCACCTCGACGACGCCGTGTTCGCATGCGGTGACCGCATCCTCGACAGCGATGCACCCGTCGTGGTCACGATCTTCGGGGGTTTCGCGCCCGCGGGCGGACCGACCGCGTGGGATCGCGAATGCGGATTCGCGGCCGGCGACGACGTCGTCGCGATGCGGCGTGCCGAGGACCGGGCCGCGCTGGAGATGCTCGGCGCCACGCCGGTGTGGCTCGACTTTCGCGACGATCAGTACGGCGAGCCGCGCACCGAGACCCAAATCGCCTCGTCGCTCGCGAAGGTGGTCGACCGGCATGCGCCCGATGCGATCCACGTTCCACTCGGCCTCTTTCATGCGGACCATCGGCGCGCGAGCGACGCCGCACTGATGCTCGTCGACAGCAGTCGAACGTGGATCGTCTACGTTTACGCCGACGCGATCTATCGCAACCTTCCCGGCGCGATCGGCGAACGCGTCGCGCGACTCGAACGCGCCGGATATCGGCTTGCCCCGCTCGACGTGCCCGCACACGCAGCATCACCCCGCAAACGCGAAGCGATCGCGTGCTATCGCTCGCAACTTCGTGCATTGCGCCAGCGTTCGTCGCTCGACGATGTGTACGCACCTGAACGCTACTGGACGCTCGAGCGGAAGCTGCGCTGAAATGATCGCCGATCGCGTCACCGTCGTGGTGCTCACCTACAACCGCTGTCGCGAGGTCTTGCGCACGCTCGCAGAACTCGCGCGCGTCGTCGACGGCGCACCGATCGTCGTCGTCGACAACGCCTCGACGGATGGCACCGCGGCGGCGATCGCCGGCGCGCATCCTTCGGTCCGCGTCGTTCGCCTGGTCGACAATCTCGGCGCTGCGGCGCGCAATGAAGGCGCGCGGATCGCCACGACCCCGCACGTCGCGTTTTGTGACGACGATACGTGGTGGCTCCCGGGGTCGATCGGCATCGCCGCGGCGACGCTCGACAGGCACCCGCGGCTCGCTGCGGTCACCGCGCGCGTCCTCGTCGGCGCAGCGCGACGCGAGGATCCGACGAACGCGCGCATGGCGGCGAGTCCGCTGCCGAACGCGCTCGGCGTCGACGGCAGCGCGATTCTGGGTCTGCTCGCCGGCGCCTGCATGGTCCGCCGCGACGCCTTTCTCGCGGTCGGCGGGTACGAACCGCGCTTTTTTCTCGGGGGCGAGGAGCGCCTGCTCGCGGTCGACCTCGCCGCGGCCGGCTGGCACATGGCCTACCTTCCGGCCGCCGTCGTCTGCCACGATCCTTCACCCGTGCGCGACAACGCCGCCCGGCGTCGCCTCGAAGCGCGCAACGCCTTGTGGTTCGCGTGGCTGCGCCGTCCGTCCGCGATCGCGGTGAAGGCAACGCTCGAATGGTGGAAGGCGACGCGTGGCGCACCGTTGCGCGCGCGGGCACTGCGCGATGCGCTTGCGGGATTGCGCTGGATCGTGCATGAGCGGCGGACGTTGCCGCCCGACGTCGAGCAGGCATTGCGCACGATCGACGCCTTTTACGAGGGCGCGCAGCGAAGCGGCGTCGATTCCGCAAGGGCTCGGCTCGACGGCGAGCTGATGCGAGAATGACGCTCGCCTCGCTCGCGATCGCCGATCTCGTGAACATCGACCGCATCGACCACGTCGTGATGACCGTGCGTGACCTCGACGTCACCTGCGACTTCTACGCGCGCGTGCTCGGCATGCGCGTCGTCACGTTCGCGGGCGGCCGCAAGGCGCTCGCGTTCGGCCGCCAGAAAATCAACCTGCATCAGGCCGGGCGCGAGTTCGAGCCGAAAGCCGACGTGCCGACGCCCGGCTCGGCCGACTTCTGTTTGATCACGACGACGCCGCTCGACGAGGTTGCCACGCATCTCGCGGCGTGCGGCGTGCCGATCCTGGAAGGTCCCGTCGCGCGGATCGGCGCGACGGGTC
>DASTIY010000333.1:0-6784 GCA_035717085.1 Casimicrobiaceae bacterium
AGATGTGCGGCATCACCTCGGGCGAAATGCCCTCGCCGGTGTCCTCGACGTCGAGACGGGCATCGTTCCCGTCGCGCGTCAGCCGCACGCGAATGCTGCCCTTGGGCGGCGTGAATTTCAGCGCGTTGGACAACAGGTTCCAGGCGATCTGGCGCACGCGCACGGGATCGGCTGCGACGATCAACGGAGACTCGCCCGTTTGCACGTCCAACGTCACATCCTTCTTCTCGGCCTCGCGGCGCAGCGCGCCGATCGAATCGGCGACGACGAACGTGAGCGGAAGGAGCTGCCGGTCGACCGTGAGCTTGCCGGTGCGCGCCCGCGACACGTCGATCATGTCCTCGATGAGTTGCGCCTGCGCGCGCACCATCTCCTGGATGACGCTCGCCGCTCGCATCAACCGCTCGGACTTCCTCGCCTCCGGTGCGCGCGACAGGATCTCGGCCTGCATCAGCAGCAGCGAAAGGGGATTTCGAAGCTCGTGCGAAAGGGTCGCGAGGAACGCGTCCTTCAGCCGGTTCGCCTCCTCGGCCGCCGCGCTTCGGATGCGCTCCTCGGTGAGCAGCTGCTGCTGGCGCCGTTCGGCGAGCTTCTGCTCGGTCACGTCACGCAGTATCTTCACGTAGCCGAGCGCGTCGGCGACGTCGAACGGCGCGAGCACGCCGCTCGCGAAGAACCGCGTGCCGTCCTTGCGCAGCTGCCAGCGATCGTCCTCGGCGCGCCCCGTTTCCCGCGCGCGCCGCATCTCGTCAGTCGGCGCCCCCGCGTCGCGGTCCTCGGGGGTGAAGATCAGCGCGATGTCCTTGCCGACGATCTCGCTCTCGTCGTAGCCGAAGATCGTCCGCGCGCCGGGGTTCCATGTGCGCACGATCCCCGCGGAATCGAGCGTGATGATGGCGTACTCGCGCACGCTCTCGACGACGAGGCGCGACCACGCCTCGTCGCGCCGCCCGATCGCCTCGGCATGCTTGCGCTGGGAGACATCGATGAAGGTGAGGACCGCGCCGCGGATGCGATCGTCGGTGGTGCGGTACGGCAGGATGCGCACGATGTACCAGCGATCGGCGCCGCTTTTCACTTCCATTTCGAACACGGTCAGCGACTCGAAGACGTGCTGGATGCAGTCGACGAGGTCGATGCCTTCGAGCCGATGCGTGATGTCCGACAGCGGCCGGCCGATGTCGGACGGAATCACGTTGAAGATTTCGCGCGCAAACGGCGTGTAGCGCATGAGCCGCATGTCGCGATCGACGAACAGCGACGCGATGCCCGTCGCGGTCACGAAGTTCGTGAGGTCGTCGGAGATGCGCGTCGCCTCGTCGACCTTGTTCTTGAGCTCCTGGTTGACGGTGACGAGCTCTTCGTTGATCGACTGCAGTTCCTCCTTGCCGGTCTCGAGCTCCTCGGTCGCGGCGCGAAGCTCCTCGTTGGTCGCCTGCAGCTCCTCATTGCTCGCCTTGAGCTCCTCGTTCTGCACCTCGTATTGCTCGATCGAGGCGGCGAGCTGGACGTCCATCTCGCGCAGGCGCTCTTCGAGGCGACCGGTCTCGGCGGGCAGGTCCGCCGGGGGTGCCGGCACGGAGCTTGGCCCCTCGGACCCCGCTTCGCCGAAGATGATGAGCGCGAAGGTGCGCCCGGTTGCCTTGTCGCGAACCGGATGCACCTTCACGTCGATTCGCAGGGGGTGCGGCTCGCGACGGAAGGTGAGCGCGCTGCGCTCGACCGTGCGCATCGACTTCAACGCCTGGTCGAGCGCGGCCTTCAATTCGTAGCGGACGATTTCGGGTACGACCCGCAGCAGATGCAGCGTCGGCTCGCCACCTCCGAAGCGCAGGAAATGGCCGGCATGATCGGAAAGATGAACGATGTTGTACTGCTCGTCGACGACGATCGACGGCGGTGCATAGTGCTCGAGCAGCCGCTGGTGCAGCTCGCCGAAGGAGACGAGGCGGCGTCCCGCCGACGCCACCGGCTCGCCCGAGTGACGCTGCGGGACGAACGTGGGCACGGCGGGCAGCGCCACGCCGTTTCGTCCGCGCGGCTGCTGCGCGAAGAGCCGGTTCGACTTGTCGACGGCCACGAAGCCGTCGTGCACGTCGTCGATCGATTCCGACATGCCGAGGAAGAGGTAGCCCTCGGGGCGTAGCGAGAAGTGCAGCAGGTCGAGCACCTTCGATTGCACGGCGCGGGTCAGATAGATCAGCAGGTTGCGGCAGCAGACGAGGTCGAGCCGCGAGAACGGGGCGTCCTGGATGACGTTGTGACTGGCGAACATCACCATCTCGCGAAGCTGCTTCTGCACGCGATAACCCGCTTGCTCGGGAACGAAGAAGCGGCGTAGGCGCTCGGCAGGCACGTGCTCGGCGATCGAAGGCGGATACAGGCCTTCGCGCGCGTAGCGAAGCGCTTCCTCGTCGATGTCGGTGGCGAAAATGCTCGCCGCGGGCGGCTGGTCCATCGAATCCATGCGCTCGCGCAGCAGCATGGCCAGCGAATACACCTCTTCGCCCGTGGCGCAGCCCACGACCCACGCGCGGACCTTGCCGCCGTTGGCGCGTCCTTCCAACAGCGTGGACAGGACCCGCTTGTCGAGGGCTTCCCACGCATGCGGATCGCGGAAGAACCAGGTCACGCTGATCAGAAGATCGCGCAGAAGCGCGGCCGCTTCCCCGGCGTGGTCGCCGATGAAATCGCGATACTCGCCGAGGCTTCGCAGCTGATTGACCTGCAACCGCCGCTCGATGCGCCGCGCGAGCGTCGCACGCTTGTACTGCGAGAAATCGTGACCGGTGCGTGCACGCACCGTCGACAGGATGTCGCGCATCGCCTCTTCGGCTTCCGCCTGCACGTCTTCCGCCGTCGGCCGATCGGGCAGCGGCGGAATCTCGATCGTTTGCGCGTTGCGCCACAGCGCGACGATCTTGGCGGCCATGTCATGGACCGGCAGCACGAAATCGATGTCGCCTGTGGCGATGGCGCTGCGCGGCATCGAGTCGTACTCGGATTCCTCGGGCACCTGCGCGATCGTGATGCCGCCGTGCGCCTTGATCGCACGGATGCCGCGCGTCCCGTCGAAGCCCGTTCCCGACAGGATGACGCCGACGGCGCGATGCTCGTGTGCCCGTGCGAGCGTCTCCAGGAAGACGTCGATCGTCATCGCACCGCCTCGCGGCCGGGCGGCTTGCGTCGGCTCGAGCTTGCCGTCCTCGATCCGAAGTTGCGACTTCGGCGAAATGACGTAGACGTGATCCGGTTCGATCGTCGTCGTTTCGGTGACCGCCCGCACCGGCATCGCCGTCGACGGCTGGAGCAGATCCGTCATCCGCGACGAGTGCTCGGGTGACAGGTGCACGACGACCACGTACGCCATGCCGGCGTCGGGCGGCGCCTTGTCGAAGAATTCGAGAAGCGCCTTGAGGCCGCCGGCGGACGCGCCGATCCCGACGACCATGCAATCCCTTGGGTGCCCGGGCCGGGGAATGGCCGCTTGACTCATGACCGGGGCCCGATGCGGAGACGTCTACGAATGGATCGTGTACGTTGAGGATGCAGGATGTGCACGAAGCGATCTGCGTCGCGTCGTCGTTTCGGTGACCGCCCGCACCGGCGCCGTCCACCGCTGGAGCAGATCCGGCATCCGCGAAGCGTGCTCGGGTGACAGTGGCACGACGAACACGTACGCGACTCCGGCGTCGCGGGGGGGGGGTGTCGAGAATACGAGGAGCGCCTCGAGGCCGCCGGCGGATGCGCCGATTCCGGCGACCATGCAATCGGTTGGCTGCCCGGGCCGGGGAATGGCCGCTTCAATCATTACCGGGGCCCGATGCGGAGATGCCTACGAACGGATCGTGTACATGCGGATGCAGGAAGTGCACGAAGCGATTCTGGGTCGCGTCGTGTTTCCAGTCTACCACCTGCGCCTTATCGTGCGCGGGAATCATCGCGTCGACGACGAAGACATCGTGTTTTCGACAGCGCTCCGTCGCAAAGGCGAAGCGTCCGCCGCCGGCGGTGTTTGTCACGGAGCGACGAAGCGTCAGTCGTCGGCGGCGTTTTCGTCGGCGGCGTTCGTTTCGCGGGGCACGGCGCGGTCGCCGAGCAGTTGCCGGAGTGTGGCCGCATGCGCGGCCGTACCGCTCGCGATGTCGGCGTGATAGGCCGCCAGCGATGCGTTGCCCCGGACGCGGGCGTACGACGCCATTCGCTGCGCGACCCGCTCGCTTTCTTCGAGCCTGCGCAGGGCAGCCCACAGCGCGGCTTCCACCTCGATCGACTGCTCGTCGGCGAGCGTGGCGAGCGAGTACGCGTGGCCCGTGTGACAGCGGAAGCGCGGTCCTCCTTCCTGGATCTCCCAAAGCGCGCCTCCGCACTCCGGACATGTGAGGGGCACCGGCTGCCCCAGCGCATCCAGTTGCGCCATCGACGAATTGTTTTGCTCGATCATCCGTGCCTCCGCTTCGATGGAAAACGGCGCCGGCTCCTTCGCCTTCGCCGGGCTTTCAGCGGCCAGCCGAATGAGCGTCGAGGCCAGGTCGCGTGCCGGCACGCAGGCATCGACGTCGACGATGTCCATGGCGCTACGCGGCATCTCGGGATATTCGGCGTCGCTCGGCTCCTGCACGACCGCGGCGCCGCCGCGCCGCTTGATCGCCCACAAGCCGGCCGCGCCGTCGTCCTTCATGCCGGACAGCAGGACGCCCGTCACGCGCGGTCCGTACGCCAGGGCGGCGGAGCGGAACAGCACGTCGATCGACGGGCGATGGCGATTCTCGCGCGGGCCATTGACGAGGCGCACCCGGTCGTGATCGAGCAGGAGATGCATGTCGGGAGGGGCGATCATCGCCGTGCCGGGTCGCACCGGCGCGCCCGCGCTCGCGATACCGACCGGCAGCGCGCTCAGCCGATCGAGGATGGCAGGCAGCACCGAGGGCGTTTCCGGTGCGACATGCATTACGACGAAAATCGCCGCGCCGT
Organism: Casimicrobiaceae bacterium; assembly: GCA_035717085.1. Taxonomy (GTDB): domain Bacteria; phylum Pseudomonadota; class Gammaproteobacteria; order Burkholderiales; family Casimicrobiaceae; genus VBCG01. The sequence goes on from DASTIY010000333.1 coordinate 4,975, forward strand.
AATCGGCAGGCAGACCGGCAAAAAGCTCGCGCAGCGGTGCGAGACCACCGGCAGAAGCACCGATCACGGTGATGTCTCGATGCAGCGTGCGGGCGATGGTGCCTCCCGGTCCGGCGGGCCGCGATGGATCGAATCATGGAGGCTCGCGGCCGTTGAGTGAACGACCGCCGCGAGGGCGAATCGTTCGGGCGTCAGCCGTCTGGGATGGGAGGAAAAACGGAAGGACTTCCCCGGACCCCGAGTAGCGGTTTTCCTCCGACCGTGGCGTTACGGGACGATGACGTCGACGGCGTCGGTGATCACGGTGTCGACGCCGAGCGCGCGCAACGCATCGACGCGCGGAAGCTCGTTGACGGTCCATGCAAGTACGCGAAGATTCGCTGCGCGTGCGCGCTGCACCAGGTCGGCATCGAGCAACGTGTGCTTCACGTCGAGCGCAATGCAGTCGATCGCCAGCGCCCGCGACACGGTGCTCGCGTCGAGGCGATCGACCAGGAACGCGCGCGGCAGGTCGGGTACCGCGTCGCGCGCCGCGTCGAGCGCCACGGCCGAGAACGACGACAGAAGCGGCTTGACCGAGGCGGCGGCCCATAACGCCGCGGCATCGAGCGCGATGGCGGCGCCGGTTTCCCGCTCGCGGCCGGGCGTAGGCTTGATCTCGATGTTCACCGCCATCCCGTACGCCACGGAGAAGCGTGCGACCGCGGCGAGTGTCGGCACGCTTTCTCCCGCGTACGCCGGCGAGTGCCAGCCGCCGGCATCGAGTTGCGCGAGTTCGCGCCAGGTGCAGGCATCGGCGCGCCCGTGCCCGTTCGTCGTGCGTTCGAGCGTCGCGTCGTGCAGCAGGAACGCGACGCCGTCGGCGGAAAGTTTCACGTCGAACTCGGCCATCCGGTAGCCGTGCGCGTGCCCCACGCGGAGCGCCGCGAGCGTGTTCTCGGGCGCGAGCTTGCCGGCGCCGCGGTGGGCACACAGCGCCGGATAGGGCCAGTCAGGCGCCATCACGCCTCCGACACTCCTCCGACACTCCTCCGACACCGGTCATGCACCGAGGCGTGCGCCGGTCTGCGGATCGAACGCGAACACGCGCGACGGATCCGCGCTCACGCAGAACGGGGAGCCGACCGCGGGCGACGTTCCGTGCGGCACGCGGGCGATGAGCGTCGCATCGCCGTGGCCGATGTGCACGAGCGCATCCGCGCCGAGTTGTTCGACCATTTCCACGGTGCCGCTGATCGCCGCGTCGGTCTCGCCGCAGGGAATGAAATGCTCGGGACGGATGCCGACGGAGATCGGCGCGCCCGAGGGCGCGGGCGCGTGGCGGCTACGCACCGTGCCGCCGCGTTCGAGCACGATGCGACCGTCGCCGTCGACCTTGCCGAGCATGAAGTTCATCGAAGGCGATCCGATGAAGCCGGCGACGAACATCGTCTGCGGATTCTCGTAGACCTCCATGGGCGAGCCGATCTGCTCGGCGCGTCCGGCGTTCATCACGATCATCCGCTGCGCGAGCGTCATCGCCTCGACCTGATCGTGGGTGACGTAGAGGCTCGTCGTCTTCAATCGGCGATGCAGCTTCTGGATCTCGAAACGCATCTGCACGCGGAGCTTGGCATCGAGGTTCGACAGCGGCTCGTCGAACAGGAACACCGCCGGCTCGCGCACGATCGCGCGCCCCATCGCGACCCGCTGCCGCTGGCCGCCGGAGAGCTGGCGCGGCGTTCGCTGCAGCAGCGGGCCGAGCTCGAGAATCTCCGCGGCGCGCTTGACGCGTTCCTCGATCTGCGCCTTCGCGAGGCCGCGAATGCGC
>DASTIY010000334.1:0-5925 GCA_035717085.1 Casimicrobiaceae bacterium
CGCGCTCTCGGGCTATCGCTGGGGCGTCGAGCGCAAGCGCGCACTGCTGGAGCGCGAGGCTTCGGCCGAGCGCGAGACGGCGGAAGCCTGACGAACGCGCGCTACGCGTTCAACGCGACCTGCGCGCGATACCAGTCGAGGATCTCGGCGCCTGTCCACATGACGACGCCCTCGTGGCCGAGGATGTGGTCGTAGAGCGCCTCGAGGTAACGGATGCGGTGCGGCACGCCGGTCAGGTACGGGTGGATCGAGATCGCCATGACGCGCGGCGTCGTCGCGCCGTCGAGATAGAGGCGATCGAACTGGTCACGGCCGCGGCGCAGGATCTCGTCGGACGGTTGCAGTTGCACCGCGCTGATGACGACGTCGTTGATCTCCACGGTGTACGGAATCGACACCATCGATCCGGTGCGCGTCGCGAGCGGCACCGGCTGCTCGTCGAGCACCCAGTCGGCGACGTATTCGATGCCCGCCTCGGCGAGGAGGTCGAGCGTCTCGTCGGTCTCGGTGAGTCCGGGGCTCTCCCAGCCGCGCGGCGGCTTGCCGGTCAACTCCGCGATCGCCTGCATCGTCCGGGCGATCGCCGCGCGCTGGTCGTCGACCTTGTGCATCGGTTTCTGCACGAAGCCGTGACCGATGAATTCCCAGCCCGCGTCGCGCGCCGCCGTGCACGCCTCGCGATACACCGAGCATGCGCTGCCGTTCACCGCGAACGTCGCCTTCAGATGGCGCGACGACAGCGTGTCGAGGAAGCGCCAGAAGCCGACGCGCATGCCGTACTCGTGCCAGGCCCAGTTCGGGACGTCGGGCAGAAGCGCCTGGCCCATCGGCGGCGGCAGTACCGCACGCGGCATGGCGCCGGCCGGATTCCAATGCTCGACGTTGACGATCGTCCACACCGCGACGCGTGCGTCGTCGGGCAGCCGCAGCTTCGGCCGCCGCGTGATCGGTGCGTAGTCGACGCGTGCGCGAACGCTGCTGCCAATCTCATTTGTCGCCATGGTTCGCTCCTTCAATCAGGGTCGGACTCCGCGTCGAATCCGGGGTCCGACCCTGCGCGGATTCCGAGAAGATCATCGTTCGCCCAGCAGGCGCAGCGCGGTCCCGCAGCAGATGTCGTGCTGCTCGACCGACGTGAGCCGCGGCATCGCGGCGATCGTCGACAGCGGCGCATCGTCGGCCATGTCGAACGGCGCGTCGGTGCCGATGCAGACGTGATCGGCACCCACCAGATCGACGAGGTAGCGCAGCGCTGCCGGGTCGAACACGAGGCTGTCGAAGTACAGCCGTGACAGCAGCGCCTTCGGCGACGTGCGCGACTTCGCATGCGTCTCCGCGCGCACGAGATGTCCGTGCACGAGGCGGCCGATCTGGTACGGCGTGAAGCCGCCGCCGTGCGCCAGCACGATCTTCAGCCCGGGAAGCTCGTCGAGCGCGCCGCTGAACATCAGGTTGGCGAGCATGATCGTCGTATCGAGCGGATTGCCGATCAGGTTCGTCAGGTAGTAGTTTTCCAGGCCGCGCTTCGCGCCGACGTAGTACGGATGCGCGAACGCGAAGACGCCGAGGTCCTGCGCACGGCGCAGGATCGGCCGGAAGCGCGCCTCGGCGAGTTGCTCGCCTTCGACCGACGTGCCGATCTCGACCGCCTTGAAGCCGTGCTCGCGCACGACGCGCTCCATCTCGGCGATCGCCGCATCGGGATGCTGCAGCGGGATCGTCGCCATGCCGCGCAGCCGACCCGGCTTCGCGTGCACCATGTCGGCGATGCCGTCGTTGACGAGTCGCGCGGCGTGCAGCGCGACGTCGACGTCGGCCCAGTAGTAGAACATCGGCGGCGCGGGCGAGACGACCGACACGTCGATGCCCTTGCGGTCCATCGACTCGAGCTTCGCCTCGACGTCGTGGAATTCGGCGAACAGCGGATAGGCGTAGCCCTGCTCGTGGATCACGCGCTGCGCGCCGGGCTCGCCTTCGATGCGCGCGGCGAACGCCTGCGGCATCTTCGCGATCCCGTCGATCATCCGCGCGGGGATCACGTGGCTGTGGATGTCGATCCTCGTGGACGCGGTCGTCTTCATGCGCGTTGCGTCAGCGCCGGCACGCGGTGAGGTCGATCTCGACACGGCAGCCCGGCACCACCAATCCGCTCACCTGCAGCGTCGTGCGCGGCGGCGGCGATGGAAAGAATTCCTTCCACACCTGGTCGAAGTAATAGAAATCGTTCAGGTCCGTCATGAAGACCTGCGACTTCACGACGTCGGCGAGCGTGCAATCCGCGGCGGCGAACACGCGCTGCAGGTTGTTCAGGATGTAGCGCGTCTGCTTCTGGATATTCGAGCCGTAATAGGGAAACGCCGGATCCTGCCGCGCGTCCAACGCCACGCCGCTCGCCTGATGCGATGCGAGCTGGCCCGCGGCGTAGAGCGTGTCGCCGACGAGCAGCGCTTGCCGGTAGTGCGCCATCGGCGAGGGCGAATCGCTCGTGTCGATGGTCGTGCGGGCAACGCGCGGATGCACCGCGGTGAGATCGATCTCGATGCGGCAGCCGGGAACGAGCAGCGCGCCGATCTGGACGGTGGTGCGCGGTGGCGGCGAGGGAAAGAACTCGCGCCACACGCGATCGAAATGCGCGAAGTCGTCGAGGTCGGTCAGGAAGACCTGCGCCTTGACGGTGTCGCCGAATGCGAGGCCCGCCGCCTCGTAGACCGAGCGGATGTTCGTCAGGACGTAGCGCGCCTGCCGCTCGATGTCGGATGCGTAATACGGAAACGCGGGATCGCGGCGCGCCTCCGGCGGCACACCGGTGCGGTAATCGGACGCGATCTGCCCGGCGGCGTACAGCGTGTCGCCGACGAGCACGCCCTGGCAGTAATGCGCCATCGGCGTCGGCGTCGACGCGCCGCTGATGACGCGACGCGCGACGTGCGGCTTGACGGCGATGAGGTCGATCTCGACGCGGCAGCCGGGCACGAGCAGGTTGCTCACCTGCACCGTCGTGCGCGGCGGCGGCGATGGAAAGAACTCCTTCCAGACCTGATCGAAGTAGTAGAAGTCGTTCAGGTCGGTCATGAAGACCTGCGACTTCACGACGTCCTGCATTCCGCACCCCGCCGCCTCGAACACGCCGCGCAGGTTCTGCAGGATGTAGCGCGCCTGCTTCTGGATGTTCGAGCCGTAATACGGGAAGGCCGGATCCTGGCGCGCTTCCGGCGCAACGCCGGTCTTGTAGTCGGACGCGATCTGTCCCGCCGCGTAGACGGTGTCGCCGGCGACGACGCCCTGGCAGTAATGCGCCATCGGCGTCGGCGCGCCCTGCGTCGTGATCACTTCGCGTTTCATCGCTATCCTCCGAGATACGCCCGGTGCACGTCCGGGTTTTCGATCAGGGCCGCGGCGGGCCCGGTGAGCGTGATGCGCCCGGTCTCGAGCACGTAGGCGCGATCGGCGAGGCGCAGCGCAAGCGACGCGTTCTGCTCGACGAGCAGCACCGTCGTGCCGCGTTCGCGAATGTCCGCGATCATCGTCCCGATCGTCTCGACCATGATCGGCGCGAGCCCGAGCGAGGGCTCGTCGAACAGCACGAGCGACGGCCGCGACATCAGTGCGCGGCCGATCGCGAGCATCTGCTGCTGGCCGCCCGAGAGCGTGCCGGCGAGCTGCTCGCGCCGCTCCTTCAGCACCGGAAACGTGTCGAACACGCGCGCCATGTCCGCGTCGACGTCGCGATCGGAGCGTATGAACGCGCCGAGCTCGAGATGCTCCTGCACGCTCATCTGCGGCCAGATCTTGCGCTCCTCGGGGCAATGCGCGATGCCGAGGCGAACGATCGCGTCGGGGTCGGCGCCCTGGATCGGCTTGCCGCGAAACGCGATCGTGCCGGCGCTCGGCGCGAGGATGCCGGAGATCGTGCGCAGCACCGTCGTCTTGCCCGCGCCGTTGGCGCCGATCAGCGCGACGAGCTCACCCTCGTCGACGACGAGCGACACGCCATCCAGCACGCGCGTACGTCCGCGATGCAGCGTGACGTTATCGAGCGCGAGCATCCTGCGTCTTCTGTACGCCGAGGTACGCCTCGATCACGCGTGCGTCGTTACGGACGTGCTCGGGGCGGCCCTCGGCGATCTTCTCGCCGTAATTGATGACGATCACGCGGTCGGAAATCGTCATCACGACGTGCATGTTGTGCTCGACCAGGATCACGGCGAGGCCGCGCGCACGCAGGTCGACGATCAACTGCACGATGTGCTGGCTCTCCTGGTGGTTCATCCCGGAGGCGGGCTCGTCGAGCAGCAGCACCCTGGGTTCGGCCGCGAGCGCCTGTGCGATCTCGAGCAGCCGCTGGTCGCCGTACGAGAGCTGCTGTGCGGAAAGATGCAGCTTGTTCTCGAGGCCGACGGTCGCGAGCGCCTCGCGCGCCCGCGCCGCCGGATCCGCGTCGTTTCGCGCGAGCGCCCCCGCGGCGACGCCGTCGACGAGCGGCAACGCACCGAACACTTCGGTCTTCTGGAACGTGCGCACCACACCGAGCTGCGCGATGCGGAAGGGCGCGAGCCGTTGGATCGGTTGCGCGTCGAACAGCACGCTCCCGGCGGTCGGCCGCACGCGGCCGGTGATGACGTTGAAAAGCGTGGTCTTGCCCGCGCCGTTCGGGCCGATGACGCTCAGCACTTCGCCGGGCGACACCGCGAGGTCGACGCCTTTCAGCGCGAGCAGCCCTCCGAATCGGACGGTGAGGCCGCGCCCCTCAAGCAGCGCGGGCATCGGGAAGCCGCCATCGGCGGGGCACGAGGTGGGCGACGAGCGGGTAGATGATGCCCTTCGGCATGAAGAGCGTCGCGACGATCAGGATCGTGGCGAACGTGATCATTCGCCAATGGGATGCCTCGCGCAGCAGTTCGGGCAGGAACGTGAAGAGCACGGCGCCGAGCGCGGGCCCCACGAGCGTTCCCTTGCCGCCGAGGATCACCATGATCAGCATGATCGTCACGTACGAGAAGTTGAAGAGGTCGGGGCTCACGAAGCCGACGTAGTGCGCATAGAGGCTGCCCGCCGCGCCGGCGAGCGCCGCGCCGACGGTGAAGGCGATCATGGCGTAGCGGAACGCCGAAATGCCGAGCGATTCGGCGAGCGGCTCGTTCTCGCGGATCAGGACGAATTTGCGTCCGATCGACGAGCGCACCAGCGCACGGCACAGCAGGAACGCGACGATCGCCGCGATCAGCACGACGTAGTAGAAGTGCGATTTCGCCGTGATGTCGAGCGTACCGAGTCCGGGCAACGAAAGCTTCGGCAGCGTGAGCCCGGGCAAACCCATGAAACCGCGCGTCATGTCGACCCAGTTCGTCGCGACGAGCTTCATGAGTTCGGCGAAGACGACGGTGATGATGATGAAGCGATGCCCGCGCGTGCGCAGGATCACCGCGCCGAGCGCGAACGCGACGAATCCGACGAGGAGCGCGGCCGCCGGCAGGCCGAGCCACATCGACCACTGCCATCGCACGAACAGCAGCGCCGATACGTACGCGCCCATCGCGAAGAACGCGGCGTGCGCGAGCGACAGCTGGCCGACGTAGCCGACGATCAGGTCGAGCCCGAGCACGGCCACGACGAAGATCGCCGACACGATGAAGAGGTGCAGGTAGTAGTCGTCGCGCACGACGAACGGCACCGCGCAAAGCAGCGCGAGGACCGCGAGCGTCGCGATCCGGAAGGACATCCGTTCAGACACGCTTGAAGAGACCTTCGGGGCGGAACAGCAGGACGAGGATCACCGCGAAGAAGCCGATCGCGTCCTTCCACCCGGTCGGCATGTAGCCCGCGCCGAGCGCTTCGGCGAGGCCGAGCAGCAGGCCGCCGACGATGGCGCCGACGAAACTGCCCATCCCGCCCAGGATCACGACGATGAACGCCTTCAGCGTGACG
>DASTIY010000335.1:0-2244 GCA_035717085.1 Casimicrobiaceae bacterium
GACCGGCTTGCCGATGTGGCTGCCCGCTAGCGACGCGGACAGCGCCGGCTTCATGACGATGAACTGCGAGCGTGCGCAGCGCGCCGGCCGCGTCGCCCGGCCGCTCGCGGCGACGATCGCGGACACCGCCGACTGGCTCGCGCAGCGCGACAACGCGAACGCGTGGAAGCATGTGCTACCCGCCGACGCCGAGCGCAAGCTCGTGTCGCTCTGATCTTTGCGCTCGCACCGCGGCGACCGATGATCGGTCGCATCGGGCGACGCTGTTCCCGAACGTTTTGCGCGCCGGGTGTCTCACCCAACGCGGTTGCAATTGCCAGCCGCCGGCCGCACATGACTTACGCATTGGTACGTCCGACAAAATTCGTGCAATCGCGCGAGTAATTTGATAGAATTCGGTGTTTTCGAAGGGCGCGTAGGTTAGTGCTTACTCCTCTCGGTTTCTCGCTGCTGCGCCAACTTTCCGATGGCGCTTTCCACTCGGGCGAAGACCTTGCCGCGACGGTGGGGCTCACGCGCGCCCGGGTTTCGCAACTTCTGAAGCAGGCCGAAACGGCGGGCCTCGCGCTCGAGCGCGTGCGCGGACGCGGCTATCGCCTGCTCGCCACCCCCGACTTCCTCGACGTGAAGGAAATCCGCTCGGCGCTCGAGGCGCTCGACATGGAGGTCGCGGCGGCCGACGCCAAGGCGCCGCTTCTTCCCGCGGCGAACGATGACGACCTCATCGGCCCCGGCGGCCTGTCGACGATTCCGCTTCATCCCGCGATCTCCGTCGAAGTCACCGACCAGGTCGACTCCACGTCGAGCGAACTGCTGCGCCGCGCGGCGCGCCGCGACATCCACGGCGCGCTCCTCGCCGCCGAATGGCAGACCGCGGGTCGCGGCCGGCGCGGCCGCGTCTGGACAGCGGTCGCCGGCGGAAGCCTCACGTTCTCGCTCGGCTGGCGTTTCGAGCAGGGAGCCGGCTTCGTCGCCGGACTCTCGCTCGCCGTCGGCGTCGCGGTCGTGCGTGCGCTCGAAGCCGAAGGCCTCGCCGGCGTCGAGCTCAAGTGGCCGAACGACCTCGTGCACCGGCATCTCAAGGTCGGCGGCATTCTCGTCGAACTCAACGGCGACGCGCTCGGACCATCGACCGTCGTGGTGGGCGTCGGTCTCAACATCCGGCTGCCGCAGGCGGTGAAGCGCGACATCGCGCAACCCGTGTCCGATCTCGCGGCCGTCGCGGGACGCGGCGCGCCTCCAATCGATCGCAACAAGCTCCTCGCACGGCTCGTCGCTGAGCTGGCGGCCAGCCTGTCGCAGTACGCGGCGCAGGGATTCGTCCCGTTCGCCGCCGAATGGCAGCGTCGCCATGCGTATCAGGGCAAGCCCGTGCGCCTGCTGTTGCCCGATGGCGAGCAGGTGAAGGGCACGGTCGCCGGCGTCGACAGCACCGGCGCGCTGGTGCTCGCCGACGGGCCGCGCCGCTCGCGTTTCCTCGCCGGGGAAATCTCCCTCCGCCGCGCTTGATGTCCGCGCGTTCGTGGCGCCGTGCGCGCCGCGAACGCCGACGTCGGAAAGTCGCGTCCGACCCCGCGACGCGTTTCGCGGGAAAATAGAGGTCGAGTCGATCCTCCTCGGCCGGTTGCTTTGAGCCAGATTCTCGTCATCGACGTCGGCAACAGCCGGCTCAAGTGGGCGTTGCGCGGCCCCCGCGGATGGACGGCGCGCGGCGCCGTCGCCAACCAGGACATCGGCTCGCTCGCCGTGCGCGACTGGCAGAACCTCGAGCGGCCGCTTCGCGCCGTCGGCGTGAACGTCGCCGGCGAGGCGGCCCGCGTGCGCGTCGAAGGCCAGCTCGCGCGCTGGCGACTGCCGATCGAATGGCTGACGTCGGGCACCGAGGCGGGCGGCGTCACGAACGGCTATCGCAATCCTTCGCAGCTCGGCGCCGATCGCTGGGCGGCGCTGGTCGCTGCGCGTCGCCGCGCGGTGGCCGCCAACGAAGCGTCGCCGCATGCCTGCGTCGTGGTCAACGCGGGCACGGCGGTGACGATCGATGCGCTCGCCGCCGATGGCACGTTTCGCGGTGGCTCGATCCTGCCGGGCGTCCGGCTGATGCTCCGCGCGCTCGGCGAGAACACCGCGGGGCTGCGCACGACGCCCGGCGAGTACCACGATTTCCCCACGTCGACGCCGGATGCGCTCTTTTCGGGCGCCGTTCAGGCCATCTGCGGCGCCATCGAGGCGATGCGCGCGCGCCTG
>DASTIY010000336.1:0-4011 GCA_035717085.1 Casimicrobiaceae bacterium
CCGCCGGTCCCGACTCGAAATTCGATCGGGCGCCGAACACGGAGTTGGCGTAGATGACGGTACCGGTGTCGCCCCACGCCACGTGCTCGCCGAGGTGCGGCTGATACACCGTCTGATAGTTGATGCACGTATCGGTCGTCATCACGCCCATCGTGCGCAGGCACCCGATCAGCTCGCGCTCCTTCTCGACCTCGCGGGGATCCTGGCCCATGCGCGTGCAGTGCGCGAAGTCGATGCAGCGCGCGTTCGTCGTGGTGCCGACGACGCAGCGCGCGCCGATCGCCACTTCGTCGCGGAGGTACGCGAGGCCGGCGTCGCCCATCACCTCGATGTCGCCCATCATGTGGACGTTGGTGATCGGCACGAAGCGCTTCGCGCCGCAGAATTTCCCCAGCTCGATCTGATACTCGAGCGCCCGCTTGGGTGCTTCGCCTCGCTCGCCGCTCAGGATGGCTCGCTCTTCGGTGGTCAGTTCCACATTTTGGTCGGATCGGATTACGTTTTTCGAAGTGCGCTATGGTGTTGCGGTCGGCGCCAAATGCTCGGCGCGACTCAGGTCTTCGAGCAGCAGCAGCATCGCCGTATAGTCCTCGTCGGCACGGCCCCACGGACGGGCGAGCGCGAACATCTCTCGCGCGATCGCGCCGAGCAGAAGCGGCGCGCCGAGCTCGGCGCCCAAGGAAAGCGCATGCGTCACATCCTTGTGCGCCATCCGCAGCGGGAAATCGGCGGTGACGTCGCCGGCGAGCACTTTCCTCGGGTAGTTGACGATCAACTGCCCGCGCCCGGCCGTGGTGCTGGACAGCACCTTCACCGTCGTCGAGCGGTCGAGGCCCGCCTTGTTGGCAAGCGTCAGCGCCTCGGCGGTGAGGAGCGTCCCGACCGTGGCCATGTAATTGTTGACGAGCTTGAGCTTGATGCCGTGCCCGTGCGGGCCGGCATGAACGATCGAGTCGGCCATGCATTCGAAAAGCGGCCTTGCCTCCTCGATATCCTCGGCCTCGCCGCCCGCGATGACCAATAGCGTTCCGGCCGCCGCGTCACGCGGCGTGCGCCCCACGGGCGCGTCGATCATCCGATAGCCGCGGCGGACGAGCTCCTCGCCGAGCACGATGCTTGCCGACGCCGCGATCGTGCTCATCTCGACGACGAGGCCGCCCTGCGCCAACGTCGTGCACGCGCCGTCGTCGCCGAGCAACGCCTTTCGCACGTGCTCGGAATCGGGAAGCATCGTGATCACGACGTCGGCATCGTGCGCTGCATCGGCGGCCGATTGCGCGATGCGGCACGTGCTGTCCCGAAACGCTTCGAGCGCGCGCGGCGACGCGTCGTACACCGCGACGGCATGACCGCCCTTCGCGAGGTTGCGCGCCATCGGCGCACCCATCACACCGACGCCGATGAAGCCGACGTTCATGCGCGCTCGCCTCTCATGTCGTGCGCGCCGTCGCGTCCTCCAACCGGAGCTGCGCGGATTCGCGCTCCCGCGAACGCCCATGCGCGAACGGCTGGATGCTGCTGCTGATCTGCAGCGGTCCCGAGATGTTCAGGCGAAACTCGTAGGTCTCGGGGACGATGTAGAAGCGGCTGTGCTCGACCGGCCGGCCGCCGTCCCCGATCGACGTGCGCTCCATGACCAGCACGGGACGCCCGGTCGCCAGCTTCAGCACGCTGCTGATCTTCTTGCCGGCGTTGCGCGCGCGGATGCCGATATCGGCGCGCACCACGCGCTCTCCCACCAGATCGTTCAGCACCTGATAGATCGTGTGCCTCTCCATGTGCTCGCGCGTCACCGGGGCGTCGTCGACGACGACGAGACCCTCGACGAACGCGAACGGCTGACGATGCAGCACGTAAAGGCGGCGCATCACGATCGCGCGACGGGGATCGTTCGCGAGAGTCGACGACGCGCGATCCGTGGCGGTCGCCACGCGAAAATCCAGGAGCTGCATTCGCGGATGCAGCCCCTGCGCAATCAGCGAGTCGTAGAAGCCCGTGAGGTTGTCGAGCCCATGACGGACGACACCGCCGGTCACGAACGTGCCCTTGCCCTGCTTGACCTCGAGCAGCCCCTTGCGCTGCAGCGTCGCCACGGCATGACGCACGGTGATGCGACTCACACCGTACCTCGCCATGAGCTCGGGTTCGGAAGGCAGGCGCTGGAATGGCGCGTAGGTCCCGCCGACGATCTCGCGCTCCAGGGAGGAAGCGAGCTGGGCGTATAAGGATTCGAGCCGGTCGCGACGAAGCGTCATGGCCGAGAAGGACGTCTACGAACGTGCTAGTACGTTATAGGACGTCTTGATCCAGGTCAAGCCTTTGCCGCTTGCGTTTTCTTTCTGTTTGCGAACGTTTGCCGGGTGCTTTCGCGATTTCCGGGCGGTGACGAGTTACGCCGTGGCGCGCTCCATCTGTACCTCGGCCAGCAGGCTCTCCTGATCCCGATAGATCGATGCGACCGCAAGAACGCGCCCGCGGCGGCGATAGCGCACGACGGCGTCGCGCTTGGCGATGTCCCCGTCGATCTCGATGTCATCCCACCCTTCGGCGTGGCCAACGTAGTTGATCGGCACGTCGTAATGCTGGCTCCAGAAGAACGGCACGGCGTCGAATCGCTCGCGCGCGCCGAGCATGTTGCGCGCCGCCGTTTGCCCCTGGCGCTCGGCGACGACCCAGTGCTCGACGCGGATCGGCGCGCCGCTGTGGCGATCGGGCCAGCGCGCGATGTCGCCTGCCGCGTAGATGCCCGGCGCACTCGTTTCGAGGTGCTCGTTCACGACGATGCCGCGATCGAGCGCAAGACCTGCGTCCTGCGCGAGTTGCAGGCGCGGTCGCACGCCGACGCCGACGACGACGAGTTCGGCTTGCAGCACCGACCCGCTCTTCAACGTGACGGCATTGCGCTCGATCACCGTCGCGGTGTCCTCGAGATGGAAAACGACGCCATGCTCCTCGTGCAGGCTGCGCACGAAGTCGCCGATGCGCTCACCGAGGACGCGCTCCATCGGACGCTTGTCCGGCGCGACCACGTGGACTTCGAGCCCCCGCGCGCGCAGCGATGCAGCGACTTCGAGCCCGATGAAGCTCGCGCCCATCACCACGGCAACGTGCGCGGTCTTCGCCTTCTCGATGATTGCCCGCGAATCGGCGAGCGTGCGCAGCGTGTGCACGTGCGGCAAGTCCATGCCGGGAAGCGGCAAACGCACCGGTTCTGCCCCGGTCGCGAGCAGCAGACGATCGTAGACGATCTTGCTACCGTCGGCGATCACGACTTCGCGCGCCCGCGGATCGATCGCGGTTACCTTGCACTTCAGTCGCAGGTCGACGCGCTGCTCGACGTAGAAATCGTCGTCGCGCAGCGGCACCCACTCCTCGGGCGCGGTGCCTGCCAGGTAGTCCTTCGAGAGGTTCGGCCGGTCCACCGGCGACGCGTCGTCGTCGCTCAGCATCGTGAGTGCGCCTTCGTACCCCTCTCGACGCAGCATCTCCGCGGCAGCGAAACCCGCGGCACCGCCTCCGGCGATGACGATCCGTTGCGGGCGCGCCATCGTGGCCGATACGCGACGCACGGCTGCCCGCTCCTCCTTGACCCGCACGAAAACGCGTCCGTCGCGCTGCTCCGTCGTCCAGCAGGCGAGCGCCGCGAACGCCGGCGCATGGAGCGCCTCACCGGTGCGCAGGCTGAAGCACGCGTGGTGCCATGGGCAGCGAACCGTGTCGCCGACAAGAATCCCCTCGGCGAGCGGGCCGTGGTAGTGCGTGCACGACGCACCGACAGCGTAAAAGGCGTCACCGCGCCGCGCGAGCAGCACAGGGTCCTCACCTACGTGGCCCGCGACCATCTCGCCGTCGGCAAGCGAGTCGACGGACAAGCCGAGCGCGAGATCGGGGCCGGAGGGTTGGGACGATTCGTCGCTCATGACACGCTCCTGTGGACGCGGCGGTGCGAGGCACGCCGCAATTCGGGCCGGGTATCGCCCATGCTAACGCAGGCAAAAAAACGGCGGCGCC
>DASTIY010000337.1:0-9831 GCA_035717085.1 Casimicrobiaceae bacterium
AGGTGAGGAGGCCCGGCTTCAATGCGATGAACGTCGGGGTCGCCGTCGCGACGATCGCCGGCTCGTGCGCGACGCCCGTTGCGGCGTCGAGTCCGCTCGGCACGTCGAGCGCGACAATGGACGCGCCTTTCGCATTCGCCCAGTCGATCCATGTCGACCACGGCGTGCCGATCGCGCGCGACAGTCCGACACCGAAGAGGCCGTCGACGATGAGCGCGCAGTCGCCGTCCGGCAGCTCGCGTTGCATCGGCACGCCGGCCGTGGTCGCGGCCTGGCAGGCGTTGGCCGCATCCCCGGGACGCTGCGGCTGATCGCGCGCGACGACGACGACGTCCACGCCACGCTCATGCAGATGCCGCGCGCAAACGAAGGCATCGCCCCCGTTGTTGCCGGGGCCGGCAAGCGCGACGACGCGTCCGCTGCGCTGCGCCAGCATCGCCGTGGCGAGATCGGCCGCCGCGACGCCGGCACGCTCCATGAGCCCGACACGCGCGTGCCGCGCCTCGATCGCGCGCAACGTGTCGATCGTGAGAACGGGCTCGAGGTCGGGAAAGGGCATGCGCGCGCGGCGCGCTGGTCGCCGGTGCGACCGAGAACGCCGGATGCAGTGTAGTAGATTCTCCGGCGATCTCGGCGCCAACCATTCATGACCGCATCGCTTTCCGATACGCACGACGACGCGACCACGTCGCGGCGCGGCGTCCTCGGCGTGCTCGGCGGCATGGGACCGCTCGCAACGGCGGATTTCTTCGCGAAGCTCGTCGCGCTCACGCCCGCAAGTTCCGATGCCGAGCACGTCCCCGTGCTCGTCGCCTCGCTGCCGCAGATTCCGCCGCGCGTGCCGGCCATCCTCGGCGATGCCGCGTCGCCGTTGCCGGCGTTGCTCGCGGTGCGCGATCGGCTCGTCGCGGGAGGCGCGACGCTGATCGCGATGCCATGCAATACCGCGCATCACTGGTACGACGCGCTCGCGCGCGGCGGACCGCCGATGCTGCATATCGCGGAAGCGGCCATCGCCGCGTTGCGCGCCGTCCAGCGTCCGCCGGCGCACGTCGGACTGGTGGCGACCGCGGGCACGCTCGCATCCGGCTTCTATCAGCGCCGTCTGTCGCAGGCCGGGTACGCGAGCGTGCTGCCGGACGATGAAGGTCTCGCTCGCGACATCGTGCCCGCGATCGCGGCGGTCAAGTCGGGTCGCCTGCATGCGGGCGGCGAAGGGTTCGTACGTGCAGCGCGGTCGCTGCGCCGCCGTGGCGCCGATGCGGTGATCCTCGCGTGCACCGAAGTGCCGCCGGGGGTCGCTGCCGTCGGCCTCCCCGACGACGTCCTATGCATCGACGCGACCGAGGCGCTCGCCGGCGCCTGCGTTGCCGCATGGCGCGAGGGACGGCTGTAGACGGCTCCCGATCCCGGCGCGCTCGCAGCGGCGTCTTGGACAAACCCTTACACCCTGCTTACAATCCGCCCCTGCGTCTTCCGGTCACCCGTTTTCCAACGCCTCATCTGGAGCTTCCAGCCATGCGCCTTTCCCGTCTCTCGCTCGCGCTCGCCGTCTGCGCATTCGTCGCCCTGCCCGCCGGGGCCCAGGACCTGACCGGCACCCTGAAGAAGATCAAGGAGACCGGCACGATCACGATCGGCCACCGCGATGCGTCGATCCCGTTCTCGTATTACGACGAGAACCAGAAGCCCGTCGGCTACGCGATGGACATCTGCTACCGGATCGTCGACGCGGTGAAGAAAGAGCTCAACATGCCGAACCTCAAGGTCGCGCTCAACCCGGTGACGTCGGCGACGCGGATTCCGCTGATGGCGAACGGCACGATCGACCTCGAATGCGGCTCGACGACGAACAACGCCGAGCGCAAGAAGCAGGTCGACTTCGGCATGACCTACTTCGTCGTGAAGTACCGCTTCGTCACGAAGAAGTCGTCGGGTATGGACAAGATCGACGACCTCAAGGGCAAGACCGTCGTGTCGACCGCTGGCACCACCGACATCAATGCGCTGAACAAGCTCAACACCGAGAAGAGCTTCGGCATGAACGTGCTCGCGGCCAAGGACCACCCCGAGGCGTTCCTGATGGTCGACACCGGGCGCGCCACGGCGTTCCTGATGGACGACATCCTGCTCTACGGCCTCGTCGCCAATTCGAAGAACCCCGGGGACTTCCACATCTCGTCGGAGAGCCTCGGCACCGAGCCGTACAGCCTGATGTTCCGCAAGGACGACCCGCAGTTCAAGAAGCTCGTCGACGACACGATGACGCAGATCTACAAGAGCGGCGACATCGAGAAGATCTACCACAAGTGGTTCCAATCGCCGATCCCGCCCAAGGGCATCAACCTGAACGTGCCGGCCAGCGACGCGCTGAAGAAGGTGTTCCAGAACCCGACCGACTCGCCGGATCCCGCCGTCTACATGTAGGTCGCGAAGGGCCGCCCCGAGCGATTTACTCCGCCCCCCGGGGGCAGCGAGCAAGGCGAGCGTGGGTGATGTTGATCGGGGAACGCGTGTAGCGTCGCGTCGAATCAACTGCGGGGGGCGTAGTCGCCCCCCGCGGCACATCGGCAGTCGGTCGGTCGGGGGTGGGCATTGAGCTACAACTGGAACTGGACGATCTTCTGGGACCTCTCGCCAACCGGCGGCGGCACGTACCTGCACACGCTGCTCGTCGGCCTGTTCTGGACGCTCTCGACGGCGCTTTCCGCGTGGGTGATCGCGCTCGTCCTCGGCTCGATCATCGGCGTGGTGCGCACGACGCCGGTGCGCTGGGCCGTGCGGCTCGGCAATGCCTACGTCGAGCTGTTTCGCAACATCCCGTTGCTCGTGCAGATGTTCCTGTGGTTTTTCGTCTTTCCGGAGTTCGTGCCACCGAACGTCGGGATGTGGATCAAGACGATGCCGCCGCCGTGGGGATCGTTCGTGCCCGCGGTGCTGTGCCTCGGGTTCTTCACGGCTGCGCGTGTCGCCGAGCAGGTGCGCGCGGGCATCGGGTCGCTGCCGCGCGGCCAGAAGTTTGCGGGCACCGCGCTCGGTCTCACGCTTCCGCAGACGTATCGCTACGTGCTGCTGCCGATGGCGTTTCGCATCATCCTGCCGCCGCTGACCTCCGAGTTCATGAACATCATCAAGAACTCGTCGGTGGCACTGACGATCGGTCTCGTCGAGCTCACCGCGGCGGCGCGCGCGATGTCCGAGTACAGCTTCCAGGTGTTCGAGGCGTTCACCGCGGCAACGATCCTCTACCTGCTGACCAACGTTGTCGTCGTGTACGGCATGCGGTGGGTCGAGCGGCGCGTCGCCGTGCCGGGATTCATCGGCATGCCCGGCAAGGCCGCCGCGCACTGACGGGCCGCCGCGATGTTCGGCAACTTCGACTGGGACGTCATCCGCCGCTCGCTCCCGTACCTGTTCCGGGACGGGATGACGTTCACGCTCACGCTCACGTTCCTCGCGATGAGCGGCGCGCTGGTGTTCGGGACCATCCTCGCGATGATGCGGCTGTCGTCGGTCGCGATCTTCTCGCGGCTCGCCGGCGCGTACGTCAACCTGATGCGCTCGGTCCCGCTGCTGCTCGTGATCTTCTGGTTCTACTTCCTCGTGCCGTACATCGGCGGCTACCTCTTCCACCAGCTCTACCTGCTGAATCCGGACGGGATCGGCAAGCTCCTCGTCGAGGCATTCGGCTATCAGGTGCAGGCCGGCCGGCCGATCCAGGTCGGCGCTTTCGCGTCGTCGCTCATCACGTTCACGATCTTCGAGGCCGCCTATTACTGCGAGATCATGCGCGCGGGCATCCAGTCGGTCTCGCGCGGGCAGATCTACGCGGGTTACGCGCTCGGCCTCAATTACTGGCAGACGATGGGACGCATCGTGCTGCCGCAGGCGTTTCGGAACATGCTGCCCGTGCTGCTGACGCAGACGATCATCCTGTTCCAGGACACGTCGCTCGTCTACGTGCTGTCGATCACCGACTTCCTCGGCGCCGCGTCGAAGATCGCGCAGCGCGACGGGCGCCTCGTCGAGATGTACCTGTTCGCGGCGTTCGTCTACTTCGTCATCAGCTTCAGCGGCTCGCTCATCGTGAAGCGGCTGCAGGTCAGGCTCGCCGTCATTCGTTAGCCTCGCAACGTCATTCGCCCGGAGCGCTCATGCCAATGATCGATATCGACCACGTGTCGAAGTTCTACGGGGACTTCCAGGTCCTCGACGACTGCACGACGACGGTCGACAAGGGCGAGGTGGTCGTCGTCTGCGGACCGTCGGGTTCGGGCAAGTCGACGCTGATCAAGACGGTGAACGCGCTCGAGCCGATCCAGAAGGGCGACATCCACGTCGACGGCGTGCACGTCAACGATCCGAAGACGAAGCTTCCGAAGCTCCGCGCGCGCGTCGGCATGGTGTTCCAGCACTTCGAGCTGTTTCCGCATCTCACGGTGCGGCAGAACCTGTCGCTCGCGCAGATCAAGGTGCTCGGACGCAAGCCGAAGGAGGCCGACGAGCGCGGCTTGCGCTATCTCCAGCGCGTCGGCCTCGCCGAGCACAAGGACAAGTTTCCCGGACAGCTCTCCGGCGGGCAGCAGCAGCGCGTCGCGATCGCGCGCGCGCTGTCGATGGACCCTGTCTGCATGCTGTTCGACGAGCCGACGTCGGCACTCGATCCGGAGATGATCAACGAAGTGCTCGACGTCATGGTGCAGCTCGCCAAGGACGGCATGACGATGATGGTCGTCACGCACGAGATGGGCTTCGCGCGCAAGGTCGCGAACCGCGTGATCTTCATGGACCGCGGCCAGATCGTCGAGGACGCGACGAAGGACGATTTCTTCGGCAAGCCGCGTTCCGAGCGGGCGCAGCAGTTCCTCGCGAAGATCCTGCACCATTGAGGGTCGGCGCAATGAGGATCGGCGCACGTGAGGCGTCGATCCTTATCGCTCTGACCCCGCACTTCACGGCGATATAATCCGCGCGTGCCGGAAGTCCTCGCCCTGCGCGGCCGGGCCGCGCTGTCGCCGTTTCGAGTCGCGAAGCTACTGGCCGCCGTCGGTGCTGCGCATCCGACGCACGCCATCACCCGCCTTTCGGCGCACTTCTGGCATTTCGTCGAGATCGCGCGTCCTCTGGCGTCGCACGAGCGCGTCACGCTCGAGCGTCTGCTCACGTACGGTCCGGTGGACACGTCGGACCACTCGACGGCGAATCCCGATCTGATCGTCGTCCCGCGTTTCGGCACGATCTCGCCGTGGTCGTCGAAAGCGACCGACATCGTGCACAACTGCGGGCTCGAGGCCGTCGTGCGAGTCGAGCGCGGTACCGCAATCGAGATCGCGACGGCCGCCAACGGCGCCATCTCCGCGGCGGATCGCGCAGCGCTGCTTCCGCTCGTCCACGATCGCATGACCGAGACGGTCATCGACGATCTTGCCGATGCCGCGCGACTTTTCACGCACCTGCCGCCGCGCGCGCTCGAAACGGTGCCGGTACTCGCCAGCGGACGACGCGCGCTCGTCGACGCAGACCGTTCGCTCGGCCTCGCGCTCTCGGACGACGAAATCGACTATCTGGTCGACGCGTTCACGCGCATCGGCCGCGACCCGACCGACGTCGAGCTCACGATGTTCGCGCAGGCGAATTCCGAGCATTGCCGCCACAAGATCTTCAACGCCGCGTGGCGCATCGACGGCGAGCCGCAGGCCCAGTCGCTCTTCGCGATGATCCGTGCGACGCACGCCGCGCAGCCGAAAGGGACGCTCGTCGCGTACGCGGACAATTCCTCGGTGATCGAAGGCGCCGATGCGCTGCGCTTCTATCCGGACGCCGATCGCCGTTACGCCGCCCATCGCGAAACGACGCACGTCCTGATGAAGGTGGAGACGCACAATCACCCGACGGCGATCGCACCGTTTCCCGGTGCCGCAACGGGCGCCGGCGGCGAGATCCGCGACGAAGGCGCGACCGGAACCGGCGCGAAGCCGAAGGCCGGGCTCGTCGGCTACACGACGTCGCACCTGCGCATCCCCACGCTGGCGCAACCCTGGGAGGCGCAGGCGTACGGCAAGCCCGAGCGCATCGCGTCGCCGCTGGCGATCATGCTCGAAGGCCCGATCGGCGCCGCATCGTTCAACAACGAATTCGGCCGTCCCAACCTCGCGGGCTATTTCCGAACCTTCGAGATGCGCGTCGACGGCGCGATGCGCGGCTATCACAAGCCGATCATGCTCGCAGGCGGCCTCGGCAACATCGCCGACGCGCACGCGCACAAGCGCGCGCTACGTCCCGGCATGCTGCTGATCCAGCTCGGCGGCCCGGGGATGCCGATCGGCCTGGGCGGCGGCGCGGCGTCATCGATGGCGACCGGCGCCAACACCGCGGATCTCGACTTCGATTCGGTACAGCGCGGCAACGCGGAGATGCAGCGGCGCGCGCAGGAAGTCATCGACCGCTGCTGGCAGCAGCGCGATGCGAATCCGATCGTGTCGATCCACGACGTCGGTGCCGGCGGGCTGTCGAACGCGCTGCCGGAGCTGGTTCACGGCGGCGGCGTCGGCGCGACGTTCGAGCTCCGCGCGATTCCGACCGAGGCATCGGGCATGACGCCGCGTGAAATCTGGTGCAACGAGGCGCAGGAGCGCTACGTGCTCGCCATCGCGGCGGACGATCTCGAGCGCTTTCGCGCGATCTGCGAGCGCGAGCGCTGCCCGTTCGCGGTGGTCGGTCGCGCCGACGCGAGCGGTCGCCTCGTGGTTGCCGACGAGCATTTCGACGATAAGCCGGTGGACGTCCCGCTGGAGGTGATTCTCGGCCAGCCGCCGCGCATGTCGCGCGACGTGACGCACGATGCGGCACGGCTCGCGCCGCTCGACCTTGGCGGCGTCAGCGTGCGCGACGCGGCGTATCGCGTATTGCATTTCCCGGCCGTCGCGGACAAGACGTTCCTCGTGACGATCGGGGATCGCACGGTCGGGGGGCTCTGCGCACGCGATCCCATGGTTGGCCCGTGGCAGGTCCCGATCGCCGACGTCGCGGTGACGCTGCGCGATTTCGATGGTTACTCGGGCGAGGCGATGGCGATCGGCGAGCGGACGCCGCTCGCGCTGATCGATGCCGCCGCTGCAGCGCGCATCGCCGTCGCGGAGGCGATCACCAATCTCGTTGCAGCGGGGGTGCGTGATCTGACCGACGTGAAGCTGTCGGCGAACTGGATGGCCGCCGCAGGCACGCCTGGCGAGGACGCGGCGCTCTACGATGCGGTGCAGGGGGTGACGCGCGACTTCTGCATTCCGCTCGGGGTGTCGATTCCCGTCGGCAAGGATTCGTTGTCGATGCGCACGACGTGGCGCGACGAAGGCGTCGACAAAGCGGTGACGTCGCCCGTGTCGCTGATCGTATCCGCGTTCGCACCGATCCCCGACGCGCGCGCGTGCATGACGCCGCTGTTGCGCCTCGACGCGGAGCTCGGCGTCCTCGTGCATCTCGATGCAAGCGACGGCCGGCAACGGCTCGGCGCCTCCGCGCTCGCGCAGGTGTGCGGCCAGCTCGGCGATGCCGCGCCCGACGCGGAACCGGAGCGCTTGCGCGCGTTCTTCTCCTTCGTGACGCGCAGCATCGCATCGTCGCGACTGCTCGCGTACCACGACATCGGCGACGGCGGGCTCTTCGTCACGCTCGCCGAGATGGCGTTCGCGTCGCACGCCGCGATCGACGTGCAGCTTCCGGCGGGTACCGATGCCTTTCCGGCGCTCTTCGCCGAAGAGATCGGCGCGGTGGTGCAGATTCCGGCCGGCGACGTCGATGCGTTCCTGCGCGACGCGCGCGAGGCGGCCGTGCACGCCAGCGTGCTCGGTGCGCCACGCGTCGGTGATCGCATCGTGGTGCGCGTCGGCGACACCGTCGTGCTCGACGAGTCGCGCGTCGACCTCCATCGCGCGTGGTCGGCGACGACGCATGCGATGCAGCGCCTGCGCGACAATCCGTGCGCCGCCGCCGACGAATACGCACGCATCGTCGACGACGACCCGGGCATCCTGCCGGTGCTGACGTTCGACCCGAACGAGGACATCGCGTCCCCGTACGTGGCGACCGGCGTGCGTCCGCGCGTGGCGATCCTGCGCGAGCAGGGCGTGAACGGTCATGTCGAGATGGCGGCGGCGATGACGCGCGCGGGATTCGACGCCTACGACGTGCACACGACCGATCTGCTCGCCGGCCGCGAGCGCCTCGACGGCTATGCCGGCATCGTCGCCGGCGGCGGCTTCTCGTACGGCGACGTGCTGGGCGCCGGCGAAGGCTGGGCGAAATCCATTCTTTTCAATGCCCGCCTGCGCGATGCGTTCGCGGGTTACTTCGCGCGCCGCGACGTGTTCGCGCTCGGCGTCTGCAACGGTTGCCAGATGATGAGCAGCTTGAAGGAGATCATCCCGGGTACGGACCACTGGCCGCGCTTCGTACGCAACGCGTCGGAGCAGTTCGAGGCGCGTTTCGTGACGGTCGAGATCGTTCGATCGCCTTCGGTGTTCTTCGCAGGAATGGAAGGGAGCCGCCTTCCGGTCGCCGTGGCGCACGGCGAGGGGCTCGCCGAGTTTCGCGACGATGCGCAACTCGCCGCTGCGCGCGGATTCGTCGCGATGCGCTTCGTCGACGCCGCCGGTCGCGCCAGCGAGCGCTATCCGTACAACCCGAGCGGGTCCCCCGACGGCATCACCGGCCTCACGACCGCGGATGGCCGCTTCACGATATTGATGCCGCATCCCGAACGCGTCTTTCGCACCGTGCAGATGTCCTGGCACCCGGACGGGTGGGGCGAGCTTTCTCCGTGGTACCGGATGTTCGCCAACGCGCGGCGCTTCGCCGGCTGACGAGCATTGCCGGCGCGATCGCGCGTGTGACCGGCGCGGTTGCCGTCGTGACTATAACTGGCTATGATCTGGTCATGAAAGGCATTCGCATCGCCGATCTGAAAAGCCGCTTGAGCGAGCACTTGCGCACGGTGAGGAGCGGGCGATCCCTGACGATCCTGGATCGCGACACGCCGATCGCGCGCATCGTGCCGTGGGGTCGCGAGGATCCTTTGGAGCTTCGCAAGCCGCGTCCCGGCGCTCCCAAGCCATCGAAAGTTCGGTTGCCGGCCGCGTTGGCGCATCGCCGCGACATCGTCGATTACCTGCTGGAAGAGCGGCAGGAGCGGTCGTGATCGTCTATGCCGACTCGTCCGTACTGCTGCGCCTGGTGCTCGGTCGAGCCGAAGCGCTTCCCGAGTGGAAGCTCGTCGATACCGCAATAGCTTCAGCACTCGCCGAAGTCGAGTGCATGCGCGCGCTCGACCGGATGCGGTTGGCGGAGGGCCTTCCCGACGAGATCATCGCCGAGCGCCGGCACGCGATCTACGACTTGCTGGAAGCGGTGGAACTTGCCGGCATAACGTCGTCGGTTCTCGCGCGTGCCGCGCAACCTTTCCCGACGGTCATTCGCACGCTCGATGCCATCCACTTGGCGACAGCGCTCATTTGGAGGGAGCGATACCGCCGCGATATCGCGATGGCGACGCACGATCGCGCACTCGCCGCCGGCGCGCGTGCGATGGGATTGGATGTCATCGGCATCTCCGGATGATGCAATGGCGTTGACTGTCTATTCGATCAACGGCGTGACGCCCGTCGTCGATCCGACGGCCTACGTGCATCCGTCGGCCGTGCTGATCGGCGACGTCATCGTCGGACCCGACTGCTACATCGGGCCGTGCGCGTCGCTGCGTGGAGACTTCGGCCGCATCGACGTGCGCGCCGGCGCCAACCTGCAGGACTCGTGCATCGCGCACGGCTTTCCGGGGAC
>DASTIY010000338.1:0-9920 GCA_035717085.1 Casimicrobiaceae bacterium
CCGATGCGTCTCTTCGGCGTCGATCGTGCTGGACAGTCGCGTGTAGCCGGACAGATCGGCGAAGAGGATCGCGACCTGGCGTCGCTCGCCGTTCGGTACCGGGACCGGCTGCGCCGCGGCGGTGTCCGCCGCGCTCGTCGCATCGACGCGCGTTCCGCACGCCGGGCAGAACCGGGCGCCCGCGGGAACGATGCTCGCGCATTGTCGGCACGTCGTCACGACCTCGCTCATGGTGTCATCCCGCGATGCGTCAGCGCTTCCCCTTCGAACGCGTGGTTCGTCGGGTAGCGTACACTGGCGACAACGCTAGGGGTCCTTCCCGCAGCGCCGGCAGTCGGCTCCGTGGTACGTCGTTCGGCATTCGAGCGGGGGCGAGGCGGCGCTTCGCGCGGGTGGGTGAGAGCACACCCTTCGCACCTGTTCGGATAATGCCGGCGCAGGGAAGCGTGGACGACGTCTCCCCGCTCCTCTCCGCCGGCCCACGAGGAGCGCCATGAACGCCAACGAGAAGTTCTTCGCGCGCGACGCCAAAGTCGACGCGGCAGCGGTTTCCCCCCTTCCGGCATCCCGCAAGATCTACGTGCAGGGCTCGCGCGACGACCTGCGCGTGCCGATGCGCGAGATCGCCCAGACGGAAACGCCCGCGTCGTTCGGCGCCGAGAAGAATCCCGCGCTCGCGGTCTACGACACGTCGGGACCGTACACCGACCCTGCCGCGCGCATCGACATCCGGCAAGGACTTCCGGCACTTCGTGCGCGCTGGATCGACGAGCGCGACGACACGCGCACGCTCGACGGACCGACGTCGGCGTACGGACGCGCGCGCCTCGCCGATGCGCAACTCGCGGGACTGCGCTTCGACCTTCATCGTCCGCCACGCCGCGCGAAGCCCGGCGCGAACGTCACGCAGATGCACTATGCGCGCCGCGGCATCGTCACGCCGGAGATGGAGTTCATCGCGATTCGCGAGAACCAATTGCGCGAGCGCACGCTTGCGTCGTTGCCCGAGATCGTGCGGCGCCAGCATCCCGGACAGAGCTTCGGCGCGAGCATCCCGGCGACGATCACGCCCGAGTTCGTGCGCGACGAAGTGGCGCGCGGCCGCGCCATCATCCCGAGCAACATCAACCATCCCGAGAGCGAGCCGATGATCATCGGCCGCAACTTCCTCGTGAAGATCAACGCGAACATCGGCAACTCCGCCGTGTCGTCGTCGATCGGCGAGGAGGTCGAGAAGATGACGTGGGCGATCCGCTGGGGCGCCGACACGGTGATGGACCTGTCCACGGGCAAGAACATCCACGAGACGCGCGAGTGGATCATCCGCAACGCGCCGGTGCCGATCGGCACCGTGCCGATCTACCAGGCGCTCGAGAAGGTCGACGGCAAGGCCGAGGACCTGACGTGGGAGATCTACCGCGACACGCTGATCGAGCAGGCCGAGCAGGGCGTCGACTATTTCACGATCCACGCCGGCGTGCTGCTGCGCTACATCCCGCTCACCGCGAAGCGCATGACGGGCATCGTGTCGCGCGGCGGCTCGATCATGGCGAAGTGGTGCCTCGCGCATCACCGCGAAAGTTTCCTCTACACGCGCTTCGAGGACATCTGCGAGATCATGAAGGCGTACGACGTCGCGTTCTCGCTCGGCGACGGCCTGCGTCCGGGCTCGATCTACGACGCCAACGACGACGCGCAGATGGCGGAGCTCACGACGCTCGGCGAGTTGACGAAGATCGCGTGGAAGCACGACGTGCAGGTGATGATCGAGGGCCCCGGGCACGTGCCGATGCACATGATCAAGCACAACATGGACGAGCAGCTTCGCCTGTGCGACGAAGCGCCGTTCTACACGCTCGGGCCGCTCACGACCGACATCGCGCCGGGTTACGACCACATCACGAGCGCGATCGGCGCCGCGATGATCGGCTGGTACGGCACCGCGATGCTTTGCTACGTGACGCCGAAGGAGCACCTCGGCCTGCCGAACAAGTCCGACGTCAAGGACGGCATCATCGCGTACAAGATCGCCGCGCACGCGGCGGACTTGGCGAAAGGCCACCCGGGTGCGCAGCTGCGCGACAACGCACTCTCGAAGGCGCGCTTCGAGTTCCGGTGGGAGGACCAGTTCAACCTCGGTTTCGATCCCGACAAGGCGCGTGAATTCCACGACGAGACGCTGCCGCAGCATGGCGCGAAGCTCGCGCACTTCTGCTCGATGTGCGGGCCGCACTTCTGCTCGATGAAGATCACGCAGGACGTGCGCGACTACGCGGCCAAGCAGGGCGTGAGCGAGAACGAGGCGCTCGCGAAGGGCATGGAAGCGAAGGCGGCGGAGTTCGTCGGCCGCGGCGCGGAGATCTACTCGAAGGCCTGACGTGGACGGGTCAGCGCGCGCGATTGCTCGCGGATCCACGCGGCGAACGCCGGCTCGTCGATGTCGCCCGCGGCGACGGTGAGCATCGTCAGGACGCACGCCTGATCGTCGGCAGTCAAGCGATGGCCGTTGAGCTCCAAAAACAGCTCGACCGCGACGAACGCCGTGCGTTTGTTGCCATCGACGAAGGGGTGATTGCGGGCAATTCCAAAGCCGTAGGCGGCGGCGAGGTCGACTATATCGGGAGCGCCATACGCGTCGAGGTTTTTTGGCCGCGCGAGCGCCGACTCGAGCAGGCCGCGATCGCGAGTCCCCGACGAGCCTCCATGCTCGGCGAGTTGCGCATCGTGGATCGCGACGACGACCTCGGTTTCAAGCCAGACTCGCGTCACTTCGCGAGCTCGCGCAGGACCGCGCGACGCTTCTTCATGATGGTGCGCGCGGCTTTCATCTGCGCCTCGAACGCTTCGCTGTGAGGTGTAATGCGAAAGCCGTCGGGTGCTTCGGTGACGTAAATCACGTCGCCCTTCTCGACGCGAAGCTTCGCGAGCACCTCGCGGGGTAGGATGACGCCGACCGAATTGCCGATCTGCGTGAGCTTGAGTGCGAACATTCAGACGCTCCTCCGTTATAACGTTCGTTATACTAGACGATCGAATGCCAGGAAGCAATCGAAGGTTCGGATGAACTCCACCGTCGCCCGCCGCGGCGAAATCCGCGTCGGCATCTCCGGCTGGCGCTACCCGCCCTGGCGCGGCACGTTCTACCCGAACGGACTGCCGCAGCGCCGCGAGCTCGAATACGCCTCGCGGCACGTCTCGACGATCGAGATCAACGGCTCGTTCTACTCGCTGCAGCGCCCCGAGCTCTACGCGCGCTGGCGCGACGAGACGCCCGACGACTTCCTCTTCAGCGTGAAGGCGCCGCGATACATCACGCACATGTTGCGGCTTCGCGAATGCGACACCGCGCTCGCCAACTTCTTCGCGTCCGGCATCGCCAATCTCGGGGACAAGCTCGGTCCGATTCTCTGGCAACTACCGCCGACGTTTCGCTTCGATCGGGCGCTGCTCGACGATTTCCTCGGCAAGCTGCCGCGCGACACCGACGCGGCGTCCGCGCTCGCGCGTCGGCGTAACGAGAAGGTCAAGGGCCGCGCACGGCTCGCGTACGGCGCGTGTCGCCCGCTGCGCCACGCGCTCGAGATCCGTCACGAGACGTTCGTCGACGAGGCGTTCATCGAGGCGCTGCGGCGACAGCGGGTCGCGCTCGTCGTCGCCGACACCGCGGGCAAATGGCCGCTCGCCGAGGATCTGACGGCCGATTTCGTCTACGCGCGGCTGCACGGCGACGAGGTGCTGTACGTGAGCGGCTACAGCGACGTCGCGCTCGACGCGTGGGCTTCGCGCTTCATCGCGTGGAGCGGAGGCGGCGCGCCCGACGACGCGCGCTGCATCTCGCGCATTCCGTCGGCAGCGTGCGCCGGTCGCGACGTTTTCTGCTACTTTGACAACGACGCCAAGGTGATGGCGCCGCGCGACGCACAGGCGATCACGCGCATCATTCACGCCGCAGGTGGCAACGTGCGCCTGCCGCGATCGACGACGGGAGACGACGATGGATCGACTGAGAAGGCGCTGGTTGAAGACATCCGCGGCGGTCGGGGCGGGCGCGCTCGCAAGCGGGACATTGCCGGCGAGCGCGCAGCCGGCCGGTGAGGTGCTGTTCGCGCATACGGGCAGCTTCATCCCGGTCGTCGGCACAGCGCAGCGCTTCCAGGTGCGCCGGATCTATTGCGTCGGACGCAACTACGCGGCGCATTCGCGTGAAATGGGCTCGGATCCCAACCGCGAGCCACCGTTCTTCTTCCAGAAGCCGACCGATGCGATCCAGCTCGTGCCCGATGGCACGACGATCGATCATCCCTATCCGCCGGTGACGAAGAACTACCACCACGAAGTGGAACTGGTGGCGGCGATCGCCAGGGGCGGGCGCGACATACCGGCAGCGAGCGCGAACGAGCACGTGTTCGGCTATGCGCTCGGGCTCGACATGACGCGGCGCGATCTGCAGCAGGCGATGGGCAACGAGAAGAAGCCGTGGGAGATCGGCAAGTCGTTCGATCACTCGGCGGTCGTGAGCCACCTGCACCCGGCGGCGAAGACCGGGCACCTCGAGAAGGGTGCGATCTGGCTGCAGGTGAACGGCAAGGTCCGCCAATCGAGCGATCTCTCCAACATGATCTGGAGCGTCGCCGAGCAGGTGTCGCACCTGTCGAAGTACTACGAGCTCTTTCCCGGCGACATCATCTATTGCGGGACGCCGGAAAACGTCGGTCCCGTCGTCGCCGGCGACGTCATGCACGGGCACATCGACGGTTTGTACGACATCCACGTGAAGGTCGTCTAACCGTCACCTCCGACACGTGTCAGACACGCCTCCGACACGTGTCCGACACCGCAGCGCGGCTATTCGGCCGGCGCGAGACGAACGAGGTAGCCGCCCGACTTGCCGTCGCGCTCGAGCATCACGAGGCCGTGATGCGCTGCGTCCTCGAGCAGCTCGTTGAACGAACGGAAGCCGTAGAACGACTCGTTGAAGCCGGGCTTTTGCCGGCGGAGCGCCTGTTTCACCATCGACCCCCAGATCCGCTCCTCGTCGCCGCGCTCGGCGACGAGTGCTTCGATCGTGCCGACGACGAGGTCCATCGCCTGCTGGCGCCGCTCGTCGTCGGTCGATTTCTTCGTCGTCGTCGTCTCCACGGGCGTGGCGTCCGCCGACGCTGCCGCCGTCGCGGCCTTCGTCGCGCGCTTCTTCGCGGGCGCCTTCCGCTTCTGGCGCACGAGATCGTCGTAGTAGATGAACTCGTCGCAGTTCGCGATCAGCAGGTCGGACGACGAGTTCTTGACGCCGACGCCGATCACGATCTTGGCGTTCTCCCGTAGCTTCGAGACGAGCGGCGAGAAATCGGAGTCGCCGCTGATGATGACGAACGTGTCGACGTGCGACTTCGTGTAGCAGAGGTCGAGCGCGTCGACGACGAGCCGGATGTCCGCCGAGTTCTTGCCCGATTGGCGCACGTGCGGGATCTCGATCAGCTCGAACGACGCCTCGTGCATCGGCGCCTTGAACGCCTTGTAGCGCTCCCAGTCGCAGTACGCCTTCTTGACGACGATGTTGCCCTTCAGCAGCAGGCGCTCGAGCACCTTCTCGATGTCGAACTTCTCGTAGTTGGCGTCGCGGACGCCGAGCGCGACGTTCTCGAAGTCGCAGAACAGCGCCATGCTGGTCACTTCCGGGGTGTTGGCCATCGGCGGAACGCGCCTCCTCGCCTGCGGGAATACCAGACAGTACCATTGCGCGATGACGCCGACCGATCTCTCCCCGGCCGAGGCGCGCGTGCTCGGTGTGCTCGTCGAGAAGCAGCGCAGCGTCCCGGACACCTACCCGCTCACGCTGAACGCGCTCGTCGCGGGCTGCAACCAGAAGACGAGCCGTGACCCCGTGCTGTCGCTGCACGAGCGCGACGTGCAGGAGGCGCTCGACGCGCTGAAGCACCGCTCGCTCGTCGTCGAGACGAGCGGCGGGCGCGTCATGCGCTACGGACACAACGCGGAACGCGCGCTCGACCTGCCGTCGCAATCGGTCGCGATTCTCGCCGCGCTGATGCTGCGCGGGCCGCAAACCGCGGGCGAGCTCCGCATCAACACCGACCGCATGCACCGGTTCGCCGACATCTCGGCGGTCGAGGGCTTCCTGCACGAGCTCGCGACGCGCGGCGACGGTGCGCTCGTCGTCGAGCTGCCGCGCGCGGCGGGGACGCGCGAGACGCGCTGGGCGCACCTGCTCGGTGGCGCGCCGTCGTCGACGTCGGCAACAAGCGTCGAGCCGATCGACGAAGCGCGAGGATGGCAAGAGGCGATCGACGCGCTGCGCGCCGAGATCGTGGAACTGCGCGCGCGCATCGACGCGCTCGAAGCGCGCTGAAGCGTATGCGACAATCGCGCGCTTCCCGCCCGCAACTTCCTCACGTTTGGATCACCCCACCGCCCTCGTCGCCCTGATCCTGGGTATCGTCGAGGGGCTGACCGAGTTCCTGCCGATCTCGTCGACGGGACACCTGATCGTCGCGGGCTCGCTGCTCGGCTACACGGGCGAGCGCGCGAAGGTTTTCGAAATCGTCATCCAGGCAGGCGCGATCCTCGCCGTCTGCTGGGAATTTCGGACGCGCCTCGCGCGAACCGTCACCGGGCTGACGCACGATCCGATCGCACAACGCTTCGCGCTGAACCTGATCGTCGCGTTCATTCCCGCTGCCGTGCTCGGGTTGCTTTTCAGCAAACTGATCAAGCGCTACCTCTTCGCGCCGCTGCCGGTCGCGCTCGCCTTCATCGTCGGCGCGTTCGTGATCCTGGCGGTCGAGCACTGGCGCAAGCGCGCGCCGTCGAGCGTGCGCATCGACGACGTCGACGCGATGCGCTGGCCGGATGCGCTGAAAGTCGGCATCGCGCAGGCGTTCGCCCTGATTCCCGGCACGTCGCGCTCGGGCGCGACGATCATCGGCGGCATGCTGTTCGGCCTCTCGCGCGAAGCCGCCACGCGATTCTCGTTCTTCCTGGCGATTCCCACGCTGCTCGCCGCGTGCATCTACGATTTCCTGCGCAACCGTGCGCTCTTCTCGACGGGCGATCTGCAAGGCCTCGCGATCGGCTTCGTGGCGGCGTTCGTCGCCGCGTTCCTCTGCGTGCGATGGCTTCTCCGCTACGTGAGCCGGCACGATTTCATTCCGTTCGCGTGGTACCGGATCGCCTTCGGCATCCTCATCCTCGTCACCGCGTGGATGGGCGTGGTTGATTGGAGCTGATGGGTACGCTGCTCGCCGTCCTCGGCGTTCTCGGCTTCTCGTTCAAGGCGATCCTGATCAAGCTCGCATACCGGTGGGCGCCACCCGACCCGATCACGCTGCTGACGCTGCGCATGGTGTATGCGGCGCCGTTCTTCATGCTGATGGCGTGGTGGAGCGGGCGTTCGCGTACCGGCGCACAGGGCGCGGCCAGCGCGCGCGTGCCGCTCACGCTTCGCGATGCCATCATGATCACGGCGCTCGGCTTCGTCGGTTACTACGTTGCAAGCTGGCTCGATTTCCTCGGCCTGCAATACGTCACCGCCTCCCTCGAGCGCCTCGTTCTCTTCCTGTACCCGACGATCGTCGTCGTGCTGTCCGCAATGTTCCTGCGCCAGCCGATCACGCGCAGCGCGATCGGCGCGCTCGTGCTGTCCTATGCGGGCATCGCGCTCGCCGTATGGCACGATATCCGGATTACCGGCGAGACCGGCGAGATCGTGCTCGGCACCGTGCTCGTTTTCGCGAGCGCGCTCGGCTACGCGGTCTACCTCGTCGGCGCCGGCGGCATCATCGCGCGGCTCGGCTCGTCGCGCTTCATCGCCTTCGCCATGCTCTCGTCGACCGTGTTCATCGTGGTGCACTTCCTGCTGACGCGTCCGCTGACCGCGCTCGCGGTGCCTTGGTCGGTGCAGTGGCTCGCGTTCGCCATGGCGTTGCTGTGCACGGTGTTGCCGACGTGGATGACGGCCGAATCGATCCGTCTGATCGGTGCGAGCACCGCGTCGCTGGTCGGCTCGCTCGGACCGATCTTCACGATCGGCCTCGGCGCGGTGATGCTGGGCGAGCCCGTCAACCTGCTGCAACTCGCCGGTGCGGCCCTCGTGCTCGCCGGCGTGATGGTCGTCTCGCGCCGGCCGCTGCCGCGTCCGATGCCCCGCGCGGCGCGGAACGCGGTTCCCCGCGACGCAGTCTGATTTGCAACGACACCCTTTTCCGGAGCGATAAATGGCGCCAGACACCCGCGAACGCACGTCCCTCGAACTCGCCGACACCTCGCTGCTGCGCGAAAAGTGCTACATCGACGGACAATGGGTCGGTGCCGACGACGGCGCAACGATGCCCGTCGTCGATCCCGCCAGCGGCGCGCTCGTCGGCACGGCGCCGCTGTGCGGCGCGGCGGAAACGAAGCGCGCCATCGACGCGGCGAATCGCGCATTCCCGGCATGGCGTGCGAAGACCGCGAAGGAGCGCAGCGCCATCCTGCGCGCGTGGGCCGCGTCGATGCTCGAGCACGCCGACGATCTCGCGCGCATCCTGACGGCCGAGCAGGGCAAGCCCCTCGCCGAAGCGAAGGGCGAGATCACGATCGGCGCGGCCTACGTCGAATGGTTCGCCGAGGAAGCGAAGCGCGTCTACGGCGACGTGATTCCGACGATCGCCAACGATCGACGCCTCGTCGTCGTCAAGGAGCCCGTCGGCGTGTGCGGCGCCATCACGCCGTGGAATTTTCCCTCGTCGATGATCACGCGAAAAGTCTCCCCCGCGCTCGCCGCCGGTTGCACGGTCGTCATCAAGCCGGCGGAGGCAACGCCGTTCTCCGCGTTCGCGCTGGCGGTGCTCGCCGAGCGCGCCGGATTTCCGCCGGGTGTTCTCAACGTCATCACCGGCGATGCGCCGGCGATCGGCGGCGAACTGTGCGCGAATCCGATCGTGCGCAAGCTTTCGTTCACGGGATCGACGGAAGTCGGCCGATTGCTGATGAAGCAGGTCGCGCCGACGATCAAGAAGATTTCGCTCGAGCTCGGTGGCAACGCACCCTTCATCGTGTTCGACGACGCCGACCTCGACGCGGCTGCCGAAGGCGCGATGGTGTCGAAGTACCGCAACTCCGGGCAGACGTGCGTGTGCGCGAACCGCTTCTTCGTGCAGGAGAGCGTCTACGACGCGTTCGCCGAGCGGCTCGCGAAGAAGGTCGGCGCGCTGAAGGTCGGCCGCGGCACCGAGCCCGGCGTGACGCAGGGGCCGCTCATCAATGCCGAGGCGCTCGCGAAGGTCGAGGCGCATTTGAGCGATGCACGCTCGCGCGGCGCGAAGGTCGCCATCGGCGGCAAGCGGCACGCGCTCGGCGGGACGTTCTACGAGCCGACGGTGCTGACCGGCGTCACGCCGCAGATGCGGATCTTCCGTGAAGAAACGTTCGGGCCCGTCGCGCCGCTGATTCCGTTCCGCGACGACGCCGAAGTCGTCGAGCTCGCCAATCGCAGCGAATTCGGCCTCGCGTCGTATTTCTACAGCCGCGACATCGGGCGCGTGTGGCGCGTCGCCGAAGCGCTCGAGTACGGCATGGTGGGCGTCAACACCGGGCTCATCACGACCGAGGTCGCGCCGTTCGGCGGCGTCAAGGAGTCGGGGCTCGGGCGCGAAGGATCGAAGTACGGCATCGACGAGTACGTCGAGGTGAAGTACATCTGCTTCGGCGGGCTCGACGGGTAATTCGAGTTACCGTGCCCCGCCGATCGTTCGCTGCAACGTCTCGGGGTCGACGGGCTTGACGAGATGCGCGTCGAAGCCCGCCTCGCGCGTGCGCAGGCGATCCGCGGCGCCGCCGTAGCCGGTGATCGCGACGAGCAGGTAGGCGTCGCCGCCGCGCTCCGAGCGGACGGCGCGCGCGACCGAGCAGCCGTCGAGGTCGGGCAG
>DASTIY010000339.1:0-8053 GCA_035717085.1 Casimicrobiaceae bacterium
CAGCGATCCGCGCGTGCCTTCGGCGAACAGCGTGTAGCGCGCGCGCAACTCCATGCCCGGCTGGTATTCGGCTTTGTGCGCACCATCCTTCGCGACGCCCATGTCGCCGGTCGCGACGCCGCGCACGGCGTCGCTTTCGTACAGCACTTCGCTGGCGGCGAACCCGGGATAAATTTCGACGCCGTGCGCTTCGGCCTGCGTCGCGAGCCAGCGGCATATATCGCCCAGGCTCGCGATCACATTGCCGTGATTGCGCATCAACGGCGGCATGAGCATCGCCGGGATGCGGATCGCGTTGCGCTCGGTGAGATAGAGGAAGCGATCCTCGGTGACCGGCGTGACGGCCGGCGCACCTTGCGTCCTCCAGTCCGGCAGCAGCTCGGCGAGTGCGCGCGGATCGATGACGGCGCCCGAGAGAATGTGCGCGCCGATCTCGGATCCCTTCTCGATCAGGCACACGGAGACTTCGCGCGACCCGGCGGCCGCGAGCTGCTTCAGGCGGATCGCGGCGGCGAGGCCCGACGGGCCGCCGCCGACGATCACGACGTCGAATTCCATCGCTTCGCGTGTCATGGCGTGCCCGGTGCGTACGGTCTCGTGAAAAAACGGTTGATTATAATGAGCCGCGCCATGCAGCGATCGAAGCTCTCCCACGCGCGATGAACCTGATCGCGATCATTTGCGCGCTCGCGCTCGAGCAATGGCGCTCGTTCGAATGGCGCGCGGCGACCGAGCGCGCGTACGTGCAATACATTCGCGGCATCGAGCGCCGGCTGAACGGCGGGACGCTCGCGCAAGGCGTCGTCGCGACGGTGCTCGCGATCGCGCCGCCCGTCGTGGCCGCCGGCGCGCTCGCGTGGCTGCTGCATGCGGTGCACCCGTTGCTCGGCCTCGCCTTCAACGTGCTCGTCCTGTACGCGTTGATGGGGTTTCGCCGCTTCAGCCACGCGATCTCGGCGATCATCGGTGCGCTGAAGGCCGGCGACGTGCAGGGCGCGCGCCGTGCGCTCGCGGGGTGGAGCGGCGGCGCGAGCGGCGATCTGTCGACGCAGGAGATCGCCCGCGTGGCGATCGAGCGCGGTCTCGCCGATGCATACCGTCAGGTCTTCGCGGTGCTCTTCTGGTTCGTCGTGCTGCCCGGTCCGGCGGGTGCCGTGCTCTATCGCGCGGCGGCATTGCTCGCGACGCAATGGAAAGGCGCGGTGCCGGGCGACGATCTCACGGTGCTCGCCCGCTCGCTTTCGACGTTCGGGCTGCCCGCGCGATACCTGCTCCGGCTGCTCGATTGGATTCCCGCGCGACTGACGGCGCTGTCGTTCGCCGTCGTCGGCGATTTCGAGGACGCGGCGTATTGCTGGCGCACGCAGGCGCGCGCATGGCCGCAGGCGTTCGGCGGCGAAGCCGTCGGCGTGATTCTCGCGAGCGGCGCAGGCGCGCTCGGCGTGCAGCTCGGCGGCGCGTTGCACGGCGACGACGGACATCCCGATCCGCGACCCGAGATGGGGATCGGCGAGCCCGTCGAGGCCGAGGTCTTGCCGTCGGCCGTGGGGCTCGTGTGGCGCGCGCTCGTGCTGTGGTTGTTGCTGGTGCTCCTCCTGTCGCTGGCGAACTGGGCACCCTGAGGTCGTAGGACGTCCGATCAGCGCGCGGGATCGCGCGCCGCTTCGCTTTCGGCGATCAGCGTGCGCAGCAGCGCCACGCGTTGCGGCGCAACACGCCCGGCGGCGACCGCCGCATTGACTTCACAGCCCGGTTCGCGATCGTGCCGGCAATCACGAAACCGGCATCGACGCGCGAGGTCGCGCAGTTCGACGAAGGCGTCCACGAGCACGTCGCGCGTGCAGTGCGCGAGCCCGAACACCTTCATGCCCGGCGAATCGACGATCCAGCCGTCGCCGCTGCGAAGCCGGTACAGCATCGCCGACGTCGTCGTGTGCCGGCCGCTCTTCAACGCCTCCGAGAGCTCCCCGATGCGCGCGCTCGCGCCGGGCACGAGCGCGTTGACGAGCGTCGACTTGCCCATGCCCGATTGGCCGATGACGACGCTGTGCGCGTGCTCGACGAAGGGAACGAGCGGCGAGACGTCGTTTCGCGCCGAGAGGCTCACGACGTCGTACCCGAGTGCGGCATAAGGTGCGAAGCGCGCGACGAATGCGGGCGTTCCGGGAAGATCGGCCTTATTGACGACGAGGACGAAGCGGCAGCGCGCCGTCTCGGCCGCGATGATCCACCGGTTCAGCAGATGCTCGTCGACCGGTACGTCGGGCGCGACGACGCCGAGGACCTGCGTCACGTTGGCGGCGATCAGCTTCTGCTGGAACGCGTCCGACCGAAAGAGCAGGCTCTGCCGCTCGGCGACGCCGACGATCACGCCGCCACGATACGCAGGCTCCACTTCGACCCGGTCGCCGCACGCGAGCGTCGTCGTGCGGCCTTTCAGCACGCATTCGATCGTGCCGCCGGCGTCGAGGTCGACCGCGTAGTGGCGCCGATGCGCGGCGACGACGAGACCCGCCGAGCCGGCGCCGGCGTCCTCGCTCATCGGACGTTGCGTCCCAACGTCGCGCTCGGCGCAAGCTAGGTGAACAACCGATCGGTCTTCGCTGCGCAGGTGACGTCGTTTTCCGTGATGCCGCCCGCGTCGTGCGTGGACCACGCGACGACGCAGCGGTTGTACGAAACGGTGAGATCGGGGTGGTGGTCCTCGCGGTTGGCGATCCACGCGAGCGCGTTCACGAAGCCGATCGTCTCGTGAAAGTCGGAGAAGCGATAGGTTTTCTCCAGCCGGCCGCCGGCGTCGCGCCATCCCGCCAGCGCACCGAGGTGCTGGCGCAGCGCGTCGTCGCCGAGACGCCCTGCGCCGGTACGGCAATGGCGCGCAGCGAGCGAATCGTGCGCGGGCGAAAGCGGCAGGAAGTCGACCGGCATGGCGTACCTCCGTAGACGTTCAGGTGGGTGCGAGCGCCTCGAGGCGCGCGACGCGCGCGCTCGCCGGCGGATGCGAATCGTAGAACGCGGAATGCAGCGGATCGGGCGTGAGCGTCGCCGCATTGTCCTCGTAGAGCTTGATCAGCGCGGCGACGAGCGCGTGTGCGGATGCATGACGCGCGGCGAACGCATCGGCCTCGAACTCGTGTCGCCGCGAGTACGCGGACGCGAGGGGCGCGAGCATGAACGTGAACACCGGCAGCGCGAGCATGAAGAGCGCGAGCGCGACACCCGGGCGCTGCAGCGCAGCCGCGACGTCCGCGATGCCGAGGCCGCGATAGAACCACGGCGAGCGCATGAGCCAGGCAAGCAGCGCGAGGAGCGCGAGCGACACGAGCGCCGACCACACGACGCGCTTCAGCACGTGCCGCAATCGGAAGTGTCCGAGCTCGTGCGCGAGGACCGCTTCGACTTCGTCGGGTGCGAGCCGCGCGAGCAGCGTGTCGAAGAACACGACGCGCTTGGCCTTGCCGAAGCCGGTGAAATACGCGTTGCCGTGGCCCGAGCGCTTCGAGCCGTCCATGACGAACAGTCCCGACGCGCGGAAGCCGCAGCGGGCGAGCAGGCGCTCGATGCGGTCGCGCTCGGCGCCGGCGGGCATCGGCGAGAAGCGATTGAAGAGCGGCGCGATGACCGTCGGATACAGGACTAGCACGAGGAGCTGGAAGCCCATCCACGCGAGCCACGCATCGATCCACCACCACGCGCCGGCGCGCTGCATCAGCCACAGGACGAGAAACGCGAGCGGCAGTCCGAGGACGAGGCCGACTGCGATGCCTTTCGCGAGGTCCGCGAGCCACAGCGCGAGCGTCGTCCGGTTGAAGCCGAAGCGCTCCTCGATGCGAAACGTGCGCCACCACGAGAACGGCAGCGACGCAATGCCCCCGGCGACGACCACCGCGGCGAGCAGCAGCACGTCACGCACGATCGGCGCGACGTCGAGCGCCTGCGTCGCTCGCATCGCCCATGCGATGCCGCCACCCAGCGTCAGCGCGAGCAGCACGACCGCGTCGACGAGCGTCTCGAGCTGGCCGAGCTTCTGCTTGGCGATCGTGTAGTCCGCGGCCTTCCGATGCGCCGCGTCGCCGACTCGCGCGGCGAACGCCGCCGGCGGCGCATCGCGATGCGCCCGCACGTGCGCGACCTGCCGGGCCGAAAGCCACAGGCGCAATGCGAGCATGGCGCCGAGCGCGACGAGAAAGATCACGGTGAAAATCGACGCGGTCACGCGCGTCCGCAGCCGTCGCTTCGCGGCAGTGCCCGGGTACAATGCATCGCCCCGATTCTAGCGTGCCTGCATGCCTGCGGATCCGAATCGCCTGATCTGGATCGACCTCGAAATGTCCGGGCTTCGCCCCGACCGCGACCGCATCCTCGAAGTCGCGCTCGTCGTCACCGACCACGAGCTCGACGTGGTCGCGCAGGCCCCGGTCTACGTCGTGCATCAGGAGGACGCCGTGCTCGACGCGATGGATGCATGGAACCAGTCGACACACGCGCGCTCGGGCCTGATCGACAAGGTGCGCGCCGCGACGGCGACGGAAGTCGTGGTCGAAGCGAGCGCGCTCGCGTTCCTGCGCGAGCACGTGCCGGCGAAGGCCTCGCCGATGTGCGGCAACACGATCTGCCAGGATCGCCGCTTCCTCGCGCGCTTCATGCCGGCGCTCGAGGACTGGTTCCACTATCGCAATCTCGACGTGTCGACGCTGAAGGAGCTCGCCCGGCGCTGGAAGCCCGAGCTCGTGAAGGGCATTCCGAAGGAAGGCAAGCACGAGGCGCTCGCCGACGTGCTCGAATCGATCGCCGAGCTTCGCTACTACCGCGAGCATTTCCTGCGCGCATGAGGCGACGCGTACACGACGCGGCGCGCTGCGCCCGGATGAGGATGCAGTGGCGGTCGTGAAGTTCTGCGCGTCGTGCGGCTCGCCGCGCATCGAGCGCGTCGTGCCGGACGGTGACACGCTCGTGCGCGACGTGTGCGCGGCGTGCGGCACGATTCATTACCAGAATCCGAAGGTCGTCGTCGGCTGCCTGCCGCAGTGGGAGGACCGCGTGCTTCTGTGCAAGCGCGCGATCGAGCCGCGCATGGGCTTGTGGACGCTGCCTGCCGGGTTCCTCGAGAATGGCGAGACACTCGCGGATGGTGCGACGCGCGAGACGCTCGAAGAGGCGGGCGCGCGCGTCGACGTCGGCGACCTCTACGCGGTCATCAGCCTGCCGCAGATCAGCCAGGTGTACATGATGTTTCGCGCGCACCTGCGCGACGTCGACTTCGGGGCGGGGCCCGAGAGCCTCGAGGTGCGCCTGTTCGCCGAGAGCGAGGTGCCCTGGGAGTCGCTCGCGTTCCGCACGATCGCGCGCACGCTTCGCAACTATTTTCTCGACCGGCGGCTCGCGACGTTTCGTCTGCACGTCAGCGCGATCGAGCGGCGCGCGCCGCTGACGCCGGATCTTCTGGCCGCCGGTTAACGCTTTTCCACCGACTCGACGGCGCGCGCGCGGACCGCCTCGAACTGCTTCTGCAGTCGCTCCATCTCGTCGTCGGAGAGCGATTCGAGATTGATGAGGCTCGAGCGCGCGTTGGCGATCGCGCGCAGCAATTCGTCGAGCTTGAGCTGCGTCGCCTTGGTGTCGCGGTTCTGGCTGTTCTGGATGATGAACACCATGAGGAACGTCACGACGTTCGTGATCGTGTTCGCGATGAGCTGCCACGCGTCGGAGAAGCCGAACATCGGCCCGGTGACGGCCCAGACGACGATGAAGACGGCGGCTGCGAAGAACGCCCACGACGACCCGAAGGCGTCGGCGAGCTTGTGCGCGACGTGGTGGAACCAGTCGTTCATGGCGGTTTGCTCCTGCAGGCGCGTAGCTCGACGCTCGTCCCGTCGGCGAGCGCCGGGCCGGCGCGCGGCGTGACGAGCGAACGCAGCGTTTGACAACGGCCGC
Organism: Casimicrobiaceae bacterium; assembly: GCA_035717085.1. Taxonomy (GTDB): domain Bacteria; phylum Pseudomonadota; class Gammaproteobacteria; order Burkholderiales; family Casimicrobiaceae; genus VBCG01. The sequence continues at coordinate 5,935 of DASTIY010000339.1, forward strand.
GCCAGCAAAGATCGTAGCCTCGCGTGTAGGACGAAAGCGTCAGCCGCACTTCGCGCAACGGCGCAAGGCGCGGTGTCCACGTCCACCAGCCGCCGCGCAGGACGGCGTCGGGCGCGGGCTCCATGCCGGCGCCGGAGCCCTGCACGCGGGCGACGACGAGACGCAGCGCGTCGCCTTCGACGCGATAGGTTTCCTCCCAGCGCGTGCGCGCCACCGAATGCGTCCACGCCACCGTGAATTGCGTCGCCGGAATCGTCGCGTGCAGCGCGCCGGCCACGAACAGGCAGGCGGCGTTCAGCAAGGTAAGCGGGCTACGCGCGCGCGTCGACGGGCGCCGGCGCACCGCGCGTGCGCCACAGATGCCACGCGATGAAGAGCGCGCTTGCGATGAAGCCCGCTTGATCGGTCCATGGCACCGCGGTGACGAGGAGCGATGCGGCTGCGAACGCGAAGACGCGCTCGAACCACGAGATCGGACCGCGCAGGAAATAGCCGATCGCAGCCCCGCCCCACAAGCCGATCGCAAGGATCGCCTTGGCGATCACGTACAACGCCGCGATGGCGAGCGTCGTCCCGGGCGTCGATTGCAGCATCAGTGCCGGATCGTAGACGGCCATGTACGGGATGACGAAGCCCGCGATCGCGATGTGCGTCGCCTTCCAGCCGATCATCATCGGCGGTCCTTTCGCGATCGACGCCGCTGCGAACGCCGCGAGCGCGACCGGGGGCGTCAGGTCCGCCATGATGCCGAAGTAGAAGACGAACATGTGCGACACGATGAGCGGCACGCCGAGCTTCAGCAGCGCGGGCGCGGCGATGGCGCTCGTGATGATGTAGTTCGGAATCGTCGGGATGCCCATGCCGAGGATCAGGCAGACGATCATCGTGAGCAAAAGCGACAGGAACAGGCTCTGGCTGCCGACGTGCAGCACGAACTCGGCGAAGTTCGACGCGGCGCCGGTCAGCGTCAGCACGCCGATGATGACGCCGACGATCGCGCACGCGATCCCGACGCCCACGGCTTGCCGGGCGCCGTCGATCAGGCCCTGCCGCATGGTGCGCAGCGTGTCGCGGCCGTGGATCGCGAACGTGATCGCGACGAGCGCGCCGATCAACCAGAGGATCGGCGTCACGCCGTGCCGATCGAAGCCGTACTTCAGGTACGAGCCGAGGCCGAGCCCGAGCGCGATCCAGAAGGCGTAGCGAAAGGCCGTGGGCCCGAAACGCGCGGCGACGGCGGCACCGAGAATGAGCGTCGCGGTGAGCGCCAGCCCCACGAGGCCCGCGAACATCGGCGTGAAACCGTCGAACAGCATGTAGACGAGCACCAGCAGCGGCAGCATCAGGTACCACTTCTGCCGGATCGCCACCCACGGGTTCGGGCATTCCGATTTCGGCAGCCCCATCAGCTTCATGCGGCCCGCCTCGAGGTGCACCATCCAGAACGCGGTGGCGTAATAGAGGATCGCCGGCACGATCGCCGCCTTGACGATCGTCACGTACGGCACGTTGAGCGTCTCCGCCATGATGAACGCGACCGCCCCCATCACCGGCGGCATGATCTGGCCGCCCATGCTCGACGTCGCTTCGACCGCCCCGGCGAACACCGGCGTGTAGCCGAACCGCTTCATCAGCGGAATCGTGAACTGGCCGACGGTCAGCACGTTGGCGATGCCCGAGCCGGAGATCGTGCCCATCATGCCGGAGGACACGACCGCGACTTTGGCGGGACCGCCGCGCGCATGGCCGACGAAGCCGAGCGCGATGCTGTTGAAGAGACCGATCATCCCGGCGTGCTCGAGAAAGCTGCCGAAGAGAATGAACAGGAAGATATACGTTGCGGAAACGAGCGTCGGGATGCCGAAGATGCCTTCGGTGCCGAGGAAGAGCTGGCCGATGATCTGGTCGAGGCCGTAGCCGCGGTGCGAGATCGCGCTCGGCAGGTATTGCCCGAAGATGCCGTACGCGAGGAAGGCCGCGCAGATGATCGGCAGCGCGATGCCGACGACGCGCCGCGCCGCCTCGAACAGCATCACGACGAAGACCGCGCCGACGACGAGGTCGGTGACGCTCGGGTCGCCGGCGCGCTGGATGAGCTCGGCCTCGTAGACGAGGTGGT
>DASTIY010000340.1:0-4507 GCA_035717085.1 Casimicrobiaceae bacterium
CGCGCGATACGAACGGTGACGTCGCGGCCGCGATCTTCTGCAAGGCGCTGGCGATGTCCTCGCCACCTGCGACGTGCGCCGGGTCGTCCTTCGGGCCGATCAGCACGAAATCGTTGTACATCACCGGATAACGCGCGACGCCGTTGCCTTCGGCGAGCCACTTCATCTCGGCGGCCTTGTCGTGCACGAAGACGACGTCCGCGTCGCCGCGACGGCCAATGTCGAGCGCTTGTCCGGTACCGACGGCGACCACGCGCACGTCGATGCCGGCGTCCTTCGTGAATGCCGGCAACAAGTGCGAAAACAGTCCCGACTGCTCGGTCGACGTCGTCGACGCCACGACGATGTACGGATTCTCGGCCGCCGCGCAAGGCGCGAGCACCATCGAGCAGGCGAGAAGCAGAAAACCGAAAGCTCGTTTCATCACAGTCGCTCTCCTTCGAGAAACGCGCGGCCCTGCGGCGAACAGGGCAACGCGAAGAACTGTTTGGCAGGCGTGCACTCGATGACGCGACCCGCGTCGAGGAAAACCACCGCGTCGGCGAGGCGCTTCGCCTGCGCGAGGCTGTGCGTCGCCATGACGATCGTCGTGCCGCGCGCGTGGATCGCCGCGACGATTTCCTCGACCGCGCGCGTCGATGGCGGATCGAGGCTCGCGGTCGGCTCGTCGAGAAACAGCACGTCCGGCTCGAGCGCGGATGCGCGCGCCAGCGCCAGCCGCTGCTGCTCGCCGCCGGAAAGCACGCGCGCGGCGCGATCGGCGAGATGCGCGAGGCCCACGCTGGTCAGCGCATCGTGCGTGCGCGATGCGGCCTCGTCACCGCGGATGCCGGCGAGCGCGAGCGCATGCCGTACGTTGGCCGCGGCCGTGCGGCGCAGCAGCACCGGCCGCTGGAACACCATCGCCTGGCGCCGCGGCCGCGTCGTCGCCCCGGCCCACGTCACGTCGCCTTCGTCGGCGCGAATCAAGCCGTGTAGCAGCCGCAACAGCGTGCTCTTGCCCGAGCCGTTCGATCCGAGGATGAACGTGCAGGCATGCGGCGCGATCGCGAGATCGACGCGATCGAGCACGCGCACGCCACGACGCACGACCGACGCGGTCTTCGCGACGATCGGCTGGCCGAGCGGGATTTCCGCCTCACCCAAAGCGCGCCCTCGCCCATCCGCGCGTGACGTGCGCGCCGACGTTCAGCGCCATCACGAGGGTGATCAGCACGAGCCCGAGGCCGAGCGCGAGCGCGAGGTCGCCCTTGCTCGTCTCGAGCGCGATCGCGGTCGTCATGACACGCGTGACGCCGTCGATGTTGCCGCCGACGATGATCACCGCACCCACCTCCGCAGCCGCGCGACCGAAGCCTGCGAGCAGCACCGTGAGAAGCGACCAGCGCGCATCCCACAACAGCGTGCGCGTCGACTGCCACCACGTCGAATGCAGGCTGTGCAGCTGCTCGCGATATTCGGTCCACGCGTCGTCGACGATCTGGCGCGTCAACGCAGCGATGATCGGAACGATCAGGATCGTTTGCGCGATCACCATCGCCGGCGGCGTGAAGAGAAGTCCCAGCTCGCCGAGCGGGCCTGCGCGCGACAGCAGCAGGTAGACCGCAAGGCCGACGACGACCGGCGGCAGCCCCATCGCCGCGTTCAGCGCGACGATGACGGCGTGACGCCCGGGAAAGCGGGCGATCGCGACCGCGGCGCCAAGCGGCAGCCCGATCAGTGCCGAGCACAGCGTCGAGCTCAGGCTGATGACCAGCGAAAGACCGACGATCTGCGTGAGTTGCGGATCGAGATGCGCGAGCATTCGCAACGCGAGCGCGAAGCTTTGCGAGATCGTGTCCACCGGGTGATTGTCCCCGGCACTGCAATTTCCTGCAATCCTTACCTTAACCAGCCGCAAGAACCGCAGCCATAAAGACGTGCGGTCGGACCCGGGTCGGACCCTGCTTTGCGCTACCCCAGCTGGCGGAGGACGCGAAGCGGCGGCTCCCGCAGCGTCTGGCGCGTGCCGAGGATGCCCGCGATCAGCACCGCGAGCGCGCCGCCGACGATGCCGTAGAGCCAGACGTACGGATTGCCGGCGAATGGAATGTTGAAGACGCGATCGGCAAGCGCGGCACCGATTGCCGTCGCCCCGGCGGCCCCGAGCAGACCGGCGACGGCGCCCAGCAACGCGAACTCGGCCGCCTGCGCTGCCGAAAGCTGGCGGCTCGATGCGCCGAGCGTGCGCAGGATCGCCGCGTCGAAGCGCCGCTCGTCCTGGGTCGATGCGATCGCGGCCTGAAGGAGCACGAGACCGGCGGCGAGCGTGAACAGGAAGACGAACTGGACGGCGTGCGCGACGCGATCGAGGATGCCGTCGATCTGCGCGAGGATCTCGGCGACGTCGATCGCGAGGACGTTCGGGTAGCGCTTGACGAGCGTGGACAACCACGAGGTGTCGCCTTCGGGCGCGCGAAACGCCGCAATGTACGTCGCGGGCAGTGCATCGAGCGCCGCGGGCGCGAAGAGCGCAAAGAAATTCACGCGGAAGCTGTCCCAGTCGACCTTGCGCAAGCTCGTCACCGGCGCGCTCACCCGCATGCCGCCCGCGTCGAACGTCAGGCGATCGCCGACGCGGACGCGAAGCGTCTGCGCGATGCCCTCCTCGAGCGAAATGCCCGCATCCGCGCCACGCGCATCGTGCGTCCAGAAGCGACCCTCGACGACGCGATTGCCGTCGGGCAAGCGATCGGTCCACGACAGGTTCCATTCGCGCTCGGCGAGTCGTCGCGCACGCGGCTCGTCGTAGCCCGACGTGTCGAGCGATGCGCCGTTCACTTCGACGAGCCGGCCGCGCACCATCGGCTTGAACTGCGCATCGACGTGCAGTTGCGAGTCGATCCACGTCCGCGCATCGGCGACCTGGTCGGGCAGCACGTTCACGAGGAACTGGTTCGGCGCGTCGGGTGGCAGGCTCGCGCGCCAGTTCGCGAGCAGGTCACCGCGTACGAGCGTCAGCAGCAGCAACGCCGTGAGTCCGAGCGCGAGCGCACCGATCTGCAGGCTCGACGCGAACGGCCGCCGGCGGAGGTTCGCGAGGCCGAAACGCCACGAAAGGCCACGCACCGGGAGGCGCTTCAAGGCCGCGAGCAGCAGCCACGCAATGAATCCCGACGCAACGAGGATGCCGCCGACGCCGCCCAGCATGACGAGCGCCGCCTGCGCCTCGCGCGCCTGCCAGCCGACGAGGAGCGCGATCGTGCCGATGCCCGCCGCATACGCAAGGACACCGTTGCGCCGCGGCAGCGGCAAGTCGCGGCGCAATACGCGAAGCGGTGTCACGCCGGCGAGCGCGACGAGCGGCGGCAGCGCGAAGCCGAAGAGCAGCAGCAAGCCGGTCGCGATTGCGACGACCGCCGGGTATACGCCAGGCGGCGGCAGCGACGCGACGACGGCACCGGACATCAACGCCGCGAGCGCCTCCTGCGCGAGAAACGCGAACGCGAGCCCGATCGCGCACGCGGCCACGCCGAGCACGGCGAACTGCACGACGAAGAGCGCCAGCGTGCGCGTGCCCGGCGCGCCGAAGCAGCGGAGCATCGCCGCGGTGTCGACGTGACGGCGCAAATAGCGCGATGCGGCGAGCGCGACGGCAGCCGCGGCGAGCAGCACGGCGACGAGCGCGGCGAGGCCGAGAAAGCGTTCGGCGCGCTCGAGCGTCTGTCGCACTTCCGGGCGCAGATCGCGCACGGTCTCCATGCGCTGCCCTGCCGCGAGATTTTTCGTCACGTAAGCGCGAAATCGCTCGAGCTCGCCTGGCGCACGCTCGGCGACGAGCAATCGATACGTGGCGCGATTGCCGGGCGTCAGAAGATTCGTCGCCGGCACGTCCTGCAGGTTCACCAGAAGCTTGGGCCCGGGCGCGAACGTCAGCCCGGCGATCTCCGGTTCCTGCGCGACGATCGCCGACACCACGAGCGTCGCGTCGCCGACCGACACTTCGCTGCCGACGTGCGCGCCGATGCGATCGGCGAGGCGCGTGTCGACCCACGCTTCGCCCGGTCGTGGAATGCCGGACGCTTCGCGCGTCGTCTTCGGCCCGGTGACGAGCGTGATCGCGCCGCGCAGCGGATAAGGCGACGTGATCGCCTTGACGTCGGTGAGCACCGCGTTCGCATCGGGCGCGTGCGCGAGCTCGACCATGCTGTTGAAGCGAATCGCCGGCGAGGTGGCGAGGCCGAGGCGTTTCGCCTCGTCGTCGTACGCGCCGGGCAATGGGCGATCGCCGCTCACCATCAGGTCCGCGCCGAGCAGCTTGTTCGACTGCAGCACGAGACCCTGCTTCACGCGATCGGCGAAGAACGCGACGGTGCCGACGCTCGCGACGGCGAGCACGATCGCGACGAGCAGCACGCGCAATTCGCCCGCGCGGAAATCGCGCGCGACGAGGCGCAGCGCGAGCCGCAACGTTTTCACTGCGCAGCGGCGCGCCGCGGCGCGCCGACGACGTGCGGCATCGCACGGC
>DASTIY010000341.1:0-2750 GCA_035717085.1 Casimicrobiaceae bacterium
GTGGCGAATCGATCTGCCAGCACAAGGAGGGCGCCCGAAGGGCCCGGCGACGCGCGAGTGCCGTGAGGCCGACGCTCGGACCGGCGCATACCACCGAACTGCCGAGGAGGCCGACGCGTGAGCGCCATGTCATGATCGAACGGCTCGGCAAGTACGAGATCCGCCGCGAGCTGGCGCGCGGCGCGATGGGCGTCGTCTACGAGGCGTACGACGCGCGGATCAAGCGGCGCGTCGCGCTGAAGACGATCCGGCCCGATCAGCTCGACGGCGAACGCGCCGCCGACATGCTCGCGCGCTTCCGCCGCGAAGCGCAGGCGGCGGGCCGGCTGTCGCATCCGAACATCGTCGCGATCTACGAGTTCGACGAGGACGCCGGCACGTCGTACATCGCGATGGAGTTCGTCGAGGGACACGAGCTGCGCGAGCGCTTCGCCGCCGACGAGCGCTTCCGGCTGCCCGAGGTCGTGCGGATCATGACGCAGATCCTCGCCGCGCTCGATTATTCGCACACGCGCGGCGTCGTGCATCGCGACATCAAGCCCGCGAACATCTTCGTGCAGGACGACGGCACGGTGAAGGTCGCCGACTTCGGCATCGCGCACGTCGACACGTCGCACCTGACGCAGGTCGGCACCGTCGTCGGCACGCCGAACTACATGTCGCCCGAGCAGATCATGGGCCTGCCCGTCGACGGTCGGACCGACCTTTTCGCGGCTGGCGTCATCCTGTATCAGTTCCTCACAGGCGAGCGGCCGTTCGCCGGCTCGACGGCAACGACGATGCAGAAGGTGCTGAAGGAAGAGCCCCTGCCGCCGTCGACGCTGAACGTGCAGTTGCCGCCCGCGATCGACGCGGTCGTGAAGAAGGCACTCGCGAAGCGGCCCGAGGAGCGCTTCCACACGGCCAGCGAATTCTCGCGCTCGCTCGCCGACGCGGCGCGCGTCGCCGCGTCGGCGAGCGATGCCGACGCGACGGCGCCGAACCTCGCGGCGGTGACACCGTCGAGCGCGACCGGCGCGGCCACCCCAGGCCCATCGTCCGATGCAGCCCCGACGGCGACACCTTCACCGCCGGTCGTCGCGCCGTCCTCGCATCAACAGCGCACGGCGATTGCCGTCGTGGCGGTGCTCGTGGTGATCGGCATCGCTGCCGTGTCTACGGTGTGGCGGACGTGGTCGGGTACGAGCGGGCACGCGCCGAACGTCGTCGCTTCGGCGAAGCCGGCGTCCGCGCCGGCCGTCGCGCCTGCCACGAACGTTGCCAGGCCGAACGCCTCGTCGCAGGAGGCGGCGGCTGCTGCGACAGCGACGCCGGCGACAGCGGCGCCTGCGCAGATCAGCGCGCAAGCCTCGGACACGACGGCCGCGCAGACCACGACGAAGCCGTCGATGGCGACGTCAGCCGGTAGCGTCCCGACCGAGCCCGGCACGCTCGTCATCACCGCCGTCGGCTATGCGGATCCAAGCAGTCCGCGCTACGCGAACGACCGGTCGCTTCTGCAATCCGACGTCCGCCGCGATTCGCAGCAACAGCTCGTCGTCAAGGCGCTGCGGATGATGCTCGATCGGCAATCGGTCTCCAACCATTACGAGCTGCTGCAAACGCACCTGCTCGCGCAAAGCGGCGATTACGTCGGCAGCATCGTGCAGGAAGGCGCGCCGCAGGTGGGCAAGGACGGGCTCGTGTCGGTCACCACGCAGGCGGTCGTCAACGTCGACGCGATCCGGCGCACGCTCGATCGCATGTCGCGCGACGAGCGCATCCAGTGGATCCGCGCGAGCGGCGATCCGCGCATCGCGGTGCGCATCAGCGTGCGCGGCGAAGGCGCGGCGGGCGGGGTGCCGTCGCCGATCGCCGAGAACATCGTGAAGGAGCGCATCCGCTCGTTCGGCTTTCGCACCTGGCAGGAAACTGCCGAGGGCGCCACCGCGCAGGACGCGGATTTCGTCGTCACCGGCGAGATGACGATGCGCAAGCTGTCGACGAAGCTCGAAGCATCGGGACTCGTCATCACCAAGTACGCGCTCGCGTCGTGGACGGTCAAATGCACCGACCGCGCGAGCGGCGAGGAGATCTACTTCGACAGCGCGCTGCCGAAGGGGCTCGGCAGCTACGCGAGCGAGGAGACGGCGCTGCGCCTGGTCGGCACCAAAGTCGCCGACAGCTTCAGCCGCGACTTTTTCCTCGCGCACGTGCCGGTGCGCGGCCGCAAGACCTCGCTCGCCTTGCGCGGCTTGCCCGACGACGCGGCGGATGCGCTGCTGCAGGAGATCGTCGCGCTGCCTGCGGTGATCGGCGCGCGCATGCAGGCGGCGGGATCGCCGCGCGTCTACGACGTCGAGATGCGCGCGGGTAACGGCAGCCAGGCGATCGCCGACGACATCGTGCGTCCGTTGAACGCGAAGCTCGGCGATGCCTGCTTCTCGGTCGGCGCGACCACGCCCGAACGCAGTGATGTCGCTTTCGACGCGCGCTGTGCCGACGGCCTGCGCGCGCGGTTGGAATCGACGCCACCCGCCGCGCTCTTCGATGCGCCGCCCGAGCGCCGGAAGGCGATCATCAGCAACCCCGAGATGCGCAAGAAGCTCCTCGTCTAGTGTGCTGAGTCGGAAGTTCCGACGATAAAGGAGCGGATGAAATCGGCCCCCAGGCGAGGCGCGAAGCCGAAGCGTACCGCGTGGTACGGTGAGGCTGAGCAACGAAGCATGGGGGCCGATTTCACCGCGAACTATCAAGCGAATTTCTGACTC
>DASTIY010000342.1:0-2617 GCA_035717085.1 Casimicrobiaceae bacterium
CGGTCGGCGGCGGCTGACGCGTAGAATTGCGCAATGAACGCCCCGCAACATCCTTCGACGCTCGACGATCCGCTGGTGATCGCCGGGCGCAGCTACCGGTCGCGGCTGCTGGTCGGAACGGGCAAGTACCGCGACTTCCGCGAGACGCGCGACGCGATCGTCGCGTCGGGCGCGGAAATCGTCACCGTCGCGATCCGGCGCACCAACATCGGCCAGCAGGCGGGCGAGCCTTCGCTCGTCGAAACGCTGCCGCCGTCGGAATTCACGTACCTGCCGAACAGTGCGGGCTGCTACACCGCCGACGAGGCGGTGCGCACGCTGCGCCTCGGCCGCGAGCTGCTCGACGGTCACGCGCTCTGCAAGCTCGAAGTGCTGGGCGATGCGGAATCGCTCTACCCGAACGTGCGCGAGACGCTCGTCGCGGCGGAACGGCTCGTCGCGGACGGCTTCGACGTCATGGTCTATACGTCCGACGATCCGATCGTCGCGCGCGAGCTGGAGGCGATCGGCTGCGTCGCCATCATGCCGCTCGCGTCGTTGATCGGCTCGGGCATGGGCATCGTCAATCCGTGGAACCTGCGGCTGATCCTCGAGCGCGCGAAAGTTCCCGTTCTCGTCGACGCCGGCGTCGGGACCGCGTCGGACGCCGCGATTGCCATGGAGCTCGGATGCGCCGGCGTACTGATGAACACCGCGATCGCCAAGGCACGCGAGCCGGTGCGCATGGCGCGCGCGATGCGGCTCGCCGTCGAAGCAGGCCGCGAGGCGTTCCTCGCCGGCCGCATGCCGCGCCGTCACTACGCGGCGGAGGCGAGCTCGCCGGTAACGGGCGTGGTGCGTTAGCGCAGGGGTCAGGATCCAGCATTCAGGGACCAGGATCCACGCGAGGGGCGCGGATTGAGGATCGAGGATCGCGTCGCGCGCGCGCGGCGACGCATGTTTCGCACCCTCGCACTCGTCGGTGCAATGTGCATGGTGGCATCGCATGCGCTCGGAGCGCCGATCTCGCGCGAGGAGCTCACGTCGCTTTGCATCGAAGCGGACGACGCGGCTCAATGCGGCCGCCTGGTCGAAGCGCGGCAGCTGCGCGCGCTGTCGCGCTTCATCGAGCGCGACGGTAGCGAGCTTCGCATCCAGCTCGTCCCGTTCGGACTCACGACCTTCCGCGACAGCGAAGGCGCGCGAGCGCGCTCGTACGCCGTCTGGGATTACCTACCCGACCTCGAGACGGTCGTCCTCTTCACCACGCAGGGCGAGCGCAGCGGCTTCATGCTCGTGCAGCGCCGCGGCGGCGCCGAGTTCGGGCTTCCCGCCGAGCCCGTGCTCTCGCCCGATCGTCGCCATTTCGTCACCGTCGATGTCTGCGCGCGCGACTGCGATCAGGAAGTGACGCTGTGGCGGATCGGCGCCGATGGCGTCGCGAAGGAGGCGACCTGGCGCCCGCCCGCGGACTGGTCGGACGCGAGCGCGACGTGGCGCACGCCAGGCACGATCGTGTTCGAGTATTCGACGGCGAACGACGCGACGCCGCATACGCTCGAGCGCCGGCTCGCCGATCCTTCGTGGCAGCGACTGCGCGCGAAGTGAGCGGCGCATCGGAACGCACCCCGCGACGACGCGAAATCCGCAGCTTCGTCCTGCGCCAGGGGCGAATGTCGCCGGCGCAGCAGCGCGCCTGCGACGAGCTCTACCCGCGTTACGGCGTCGCGCCGGCGACACCGTTCGATTTCGGTGCCATTTTCGGCAACGACGCGCCGGTCGTCCTCGAGATCGGCTTCGGCATGGGCGAGACGACGGCGGCGATCGCAGCGGCGAAGCCCGACGTGAATTTCCTCGGCGTGGAGATGCATTGGCCCGGTGTGGGCGCGCTGTTGCGACGAATCGACCAGCAGTCGCTCGCCAACCTGCGCGTGCTGCGCCACGACGCGGTCGATGTCGTGCAGTCGATGATCGCGCCTGGCTCGCTCGCGGGCGTGCACGTCTTCTTTCCCGACCCGTGGCCGAAGAAGCGGCATCACAAGCGCCGGCTGCTGCAGGCGCCGTTCGTACACGTGCTCGCGCAGACACTCGCTCGCGGAAGCTACTTGCACGTTGCCACCGATTGGGCGCCTTACGCCGAGACGATCCTCGACACGCTTGCGGCCGAGCCCGCGCTTGCGAACACGGTAGAACGGTTCGCGCCCCGGCCGCCGTGGCGCCCGCTCACCAAGTTCGAGCAGCGCGGCCTCGCGCGCGGGCACGACGTCTTCGACCTGCTGTTCGTGCGCACCGCGAATTCCGTGTCGGAGGTGTAAGGGTTCGTGACGTGCACGAACCATGCACCTCCGATACCGTATCGCTCCCAGCGTCTCGAGTAGAGTCGACCCTACTTTTCCGGCGCCGAATGCCTGCCCTTCGCGAGCAGCGCCGCGATCGCCTCGCGTGCGACGTCGCGCGAAAAGTGGCGAGCGACGTTCGCCTGTCCGCCCGCCGACAGCCGCTGCCATAGCGCGAGATCCTCGTGCACGCGCGCGATCGCGTCGGCGAACGCTTCCGGCGCATCGGCGACCATGACGTCCTCGCCGTCGCGCAAATGCATCGCCTCGATCGACGGCATCGTCGCGACGACGGGCAGGCC
>DASTIY010000343.1:0-8599 GCA_035717085.1 Casimicrobiaceae bacterium
TGCACCCGACGAGATGCGATTACGGCAGCGCGAAGACGAACACGCTGTTGCCGCGCTTCGAGTCGATCTGGTTGTTGCCGCCGGCGGCAACGGCGATGTATTGCTTGCCGTTCACTGTGTAAGCCACCCCCGGCGAGTTCACGCCTGCCCCGCACTGGAAGCTCCAGAGGACCTTGCCGGTCCGCGCGTCGTACGCGCGATACCAGCCGTTCGCCTCGCCGTTGAACACGATATCGCCCGCCGTGGCCAGAACGCCGCCGATGAGCGGCTGCGGCGTCTTGTGCTTCCACGCGATCTTGCCGGTATCGAGATTCACCGCGACGAGTTGCCCCCACTGCTCTTCGGAGGGAATCGTCTTGAACGCGCCGCCGAGCCACAGCTTGCTGCCCCCCGGATACGGCGCTTCCTCGACCTGGTAGGTCATCGGCTGATGCAGGTTGGCCGCGTAGGCGAGATGCAGCTTCGGGTTCACCGCCATCGGCGACCATTCGACGCCGCCGTTCGCACCGGGCAGCATGCGCGCACCCTGCGCGGTCGGCAGCGTGTACATGTCCTCCTGCGGGATCATCGCCTCCGAGTGGCGGATGAGCTTGCCGCTCGCGCGGTCGTGTACGTAGACCTCGCCGGTCTTGCCGGCATGGATGACGACGTCGCCGACCTTGCCGCTCGCATCCTTCGCCTGCGTCAGGATCGTCGGGCTCACCGAGTCGAGATCCCAGACGTCGTGCGGGATGTATTGCACATGCCACTTGTACTGCCCGGTGTTGAGATCGATCGCGACGATCGAATCGGTGTACAGGTTGTCGCCCGGCCGTATGGCGCCATAGAGGTCGGGCGACGGATTGCCGACGACGAAGTACACCGTGTTCGACTTGCGATCGACCGACGGCGCCATCCACACGCCGCCGCCGAGCGTCTGGTAGAACGACGCGTCCTTCGCGAACGCCGCCTTCTCCGCCGCGATGTCGCGCTTCAGGTCGCGCCCGGAAGCGTCCTTCGTCGCCCACACGCCTTCGTGGCCCTTCTCGGGGATCGAATAGAACGTCCACAGCAACTTGCCGTCCTTCGAGTCGTACGCCTTCACGAAGCCGCGGATGCCGTACTCGCCGCCGTTGGTGCCGATCAGCACCTTGCCCTCGACGACCACCGGCGCCATCGTTTCCGAGTAGCCCTTGTCGGGCTCGGCGATCTGCGTCTCCCACAAGACCTTGCCGGTCTTCGCGTCGAGCGCCACGAGCTTCGCGTCGAGCGTGCCCATGAAGAGGCGGTCGCCCTCGATCGCGACGCCGCGGTTGTTCGGCCCGCAGCAGAACGTCGTGATCGGCCCCATCCGATGCTTGTAGTGCCAGTATTCCTCGCCGGTGGTCGCGTCGATCGCGTAGACGTGGTTGAACGACGTCGTCAGGAACATGACGCCGTTGACGACGATCGGCGCCGTTTCCATCGACTCGAGCACGCCGGTCTGGAACACGAACGCGGGCCGCAACTTGCCGACGTTCGTCGTATTGATCTGCGTGCCGGGGTAGTAACGCGTCTGCGCGTAGCTGCCGTTCGAGTGAAGCCAGCTGTTCGCGTCGGATGCGGCCTTGTCGAGCATCGCCTGCGTGACGGGCGCGAGCTTGCTCGACATCGGCTTCGCGGTCGTCGTGTCTGCGGTGCCGGTTTCCTGGGCACTCGCCGCGAGCGACAGCGTCAAGCTCGCTGCCGCGACGACGAGACGAATGCCTGCATTGCCTTGGATCATGTTGCGCTCTCCTCGGATGCTTGTTATTCGGAACAGAATCGCCGTGGGCGCCTGCCTTTCACGTCGCGGCAATCGCCGTTATAGTGCGTTTCCCGGCAAGTTGCAATCGACGGCCGTTGCGTCCGCGCAACGCGAGAATGGAGACGACCATGGGCATGACGGTGAACGCCGGCGGCGACGCCGAGCGGCGTACGGCAGCGACGCGCAGCGGTGCGCGTTGCGTCGCGCGAAGCTGTGTCGCGCTCGCGCTCGGCGCGCTTCTGCTGGCGCCGCCCTCAGTGCAAGCGACCAGCGACGAGGAACTCGCCACGAACGCGCGGCTGCTCGCGTCGGCGCGCAGCGAGGACGCGGCCGGCGTCGCACGTGCGCTGCACGACGGCGCCGCCGTCGATTCGCGCAACCGCCTCGGCGAGACGAGCCTGCTCGTCGCGCTCAAGAAGAATCGGCCGGACATCGCGCAGGCGCTGATCGACGCGGGCGCCGACGTCAATCTCGCCGCGATCAACGGGGTGACGCCGTTGATGGCCGCGGCGTACGCAGGCCAGGCGGTCATCGCCGAGACGCTCGTCGCGCGCGGCGCGGACGTGCGCGCCACCGATCGCGTGGGCAAGAACGCGATCACCTACGCCGCAGGCGAAGGCCATACGGACGTGGTGCGACTGCTGCTTCGCCACGGCGTCGATCCGAACGCCGTGTATCGCAACGACCTCACGGCGCTGATGTGGGCGGCCGGCTACGGCCACGCCGAGACGGTGCGCGCCCTCATCACGGCGGGTGCCCGCATCGATCTCGTCGACAATCGCGGCAAGAGCGCGCTCGACATGGCGCGCGAGTTCAAGCACGCGGAAACCGTGCAGGCGCTCGAAGAGGCGCAGCGGCGCGTGCATTGAGCGTCTTGCCGCTGGATCCGCCGAAGCTCATCCGCGCCATCACGCCGTCGCCTCGCCACGCGTGATGGAGCGCGGCCGCGACGTGCAGCGCAATGATCGACACGAGCACGACGCTCGTGACCCGATGAACGTCGCTCATCCACGCCTTCAGCAGTGGCGCTTTCGGATACCAGCCGGGCAACGTGATGCCGAACCACTTGACCGGGTAGCCGCTGAACACCGAGCCGAGATAGCCGGCGATCGGCATCACGAAGAGCGCCGCGTAGAGCGCGCCGTGCGTGAGCCTCGCGGCCTGCGCTTGCCAGCGCGGCATGCGCAGTAGCGGCGGCGGCGGGTGCGCGAGGCGCCAGCCGAGACGAACGAGCATCAGCGCGAAGATGCATAGCCCGATCGACTTGTGCAGGTTGAACGCGTCGGCGCGCAGCCCTGGCGGCGACTTCGGAATCTCCTGCATCAGCCAGCCCCACGCGATCTGCGCGACGACGATCGCCGCGATCAGCCAATGCAGCGCGACGGCCAGGCGCGTGTAGCGCGTCATCGACGCCCACCCCTCACAACTTGACGTCGACGCTCGTGCCGACGAACCAGTTGCGTCCCGGTGCCGGCTCGAAGAAGCGATCGTTCGTATCGGCGACGATCACCGAGCCCGCGTAGTTGCGATCGAACAGATTGTTCACGCGGACGAACGCCGTCAACGTCGCGCGCGCGATCGTCCAGGCGTAACCGACACGCGCGTTCATCACGGTGTACGCGGGCGCCGCGTCGCTGTTCGCCTCGTCGACGTAGCGCTTGTCGACGTACTGCGCCTCGAGCGCCGCCTCGACGCCCTTCATCTCGCGCGGGCTCCATGCGATCTCGGCGTACGCCTGCTTCGACGGCACGCCCGGAAGACGCGCGCCCGCCGCCACGACCGTCGGCGGCGCACCGGTGCTGAACGCGTCGGCGAACTCGGCACGCAACCACGTCAGCGCGACGTGTGCGGTGAGATCGTGCGGCAGTTGCGCATCCCACGCGACTTCGGCGCCGACGCGTCGCGTGGCGCTGGCGTTCTTGTACGTCGTGCGCCCGCCGGTAGCCTGGTCGACGACGATCTCGTTCGTGGTATCGACGTGGAAAATCGCGGCGGTAAGCCGCTGCCGATCGTCGACGCGGTACTTGACGCCCGCCTCGTACGCGCGGCTTCGCGCCGGCTGCAGCGCGAAGTTCAGTCCGCTGCCGCCGACGCGATACGCGAGCTCCGCGAACGTCGGCGTCTCGAAGCCTTCGCCGTAGCTGGCGTACACGTTGAGCGCGTCGGTGGCGTGGAACACGAGGCCGGCCACCGGACTCGTGTCGGTGAAGCGCCGGCTCCCGCTGTCGTCGGGATTCTGCGCGGTGATGTAATGATCGATGGAGTCGTAACGCACGGTGCTCGTGCGCATGCCGAGCGTCGCCGACCAGCGCGGCGCGAAGTCCCATTGCGCTTCGCCGTAGACGTCCGTGCCGCGCACGGTGTCGTCCTCGTCGCGACGCAGGTCGCCGAGTTGCCCGCGCAGGTTGACGTAGCCTTTGCGACGCTCGTGCTGCCGATCCGCATCGGCGCCGAGGGTGAGCGTGAGCGGCTGTCCGAACGCATCGCCACGCCAGACGATGCGTGCACCGACACCGCCGTAATCGCGATCGAGATCCGGAACGCCGCCCGACGATGTCGCGCCCGCGCCGGAGAGCGCAAGGTATTGCCGGATGCGCCGCACACCGCCGTACGCGTCGACGTGTACCTGCAGTGCGTCGTTCACCCGGTGATCGAGTGCGGCGCCGCCCTGCTGCTGCAGGATCGTCTTGCGCGTGTCGAACGTGATCGCCGCGGGATCGACGCTGCGCGGATTCGCCTGCCATTGCGCGCGCGAGAGCCCGAGCGGGTCCTGCGTCTCGGGCTGGTATTGCGTGTTGCCGATCAGCGTCAGCCGGGTTTGCGGCGACGCGTCGAGCACCAGCTTCGCATTCGTCAGGTCGCGCCGCGCCCACGAATGTTCGCGGTAGCCCTGCGTCACGAATTCGCTGGCTGCCACGACGCCGCCGACCGCGCCTGCGCGTGCGCCGAGCTTGACGCCGAACGTGCCGGTGCCGTAGCTGCCGCCGCCTCCACCGATCTCGGCATACGGCGCGTCGGGCGGATCTTCGGTGAACACCGAGATGACGCCGCCGGACGCGTTGCCGTAGAGCGCCGAAAACGGGCCGCGCAGCACTTCGATGCGCGCCGCGGACAGCAGGCTGAAGCTCCCCGTCTGGCCCTGTCCGTCGGGCATGGTGACCGGAATGCCGTCCTGATAGAGCCGTACGCCGCGCACGCCGAACGGCGCGCGCGCGCCGAAGCCGCGCGAGCTCACTTGCAGGTCCTGCGCGTAGTTCTGTCGATTCGCCGCGAACACGCCCGGCACGCGCGCCAGCGTTTCCGACAGATTGACCTGCGGCTGCCCGTCGTGGATCGCACCGGCGTCGATGATGTCGACCGACGCCGGCACGTCGAACGCGCGCTGCGCGCTGCGCGTGGCGGTCACCGTGATCGGATTCAGCACGAACGGCGCCGGCAGCGGCGCCGTGTCCGACGCGACCTGCGCCGCGGCGACACCGCTCGCGAGGATGGCGAGCGCACCGACGCTCGCGCGCCACGAGCGGGTTTGCAGACTGCGGCAGGCGACGTTCATGGGTCGATCGTTTCGGGGCAACTCGGTTAGCATACGGGATTGCCGCACGCCATGCCCGACGCGTGCATGGACAACGCGCCCGGAGAGACGTCGACGATGTTCCTCGCTCGGATGATGCTCGCCTCGCTCGCGCTCGCCGCGCACGTCGCGTACGGTGCGGTGCAAGCGTACGCGTCGAACGAAGGCTCGGGCAGCGTTTCGGTGATCGACACCGGCAGCGACGAGGTCACCGCGACGATCGACACGGGCGGCAAGCCGCGCGGCATCGCCGCGGCGCACGATGCGAAGCGGCTCTACGTCAGCGACCAGGCGGCGAACGGCCTCGTCGTCATCGACCTCGCGAAGAACGCGGTCGCGCAGCGCGCGCCGCTCGGCAAGTCGCCGGAAGGCATCTACCTGTCGCACGATGGCCGCTTCCTTTCGGCGGCGATCGAAGAGAACAACCAGGTCGCGATCGTCGACACGTCGTCGCTCGCGATCGTCAAGCGCGTGACGATGCGCGGCAAGAACCCCGAGCACGCGGTATGGAGTCCCGACGGCAAGTGGCTCTACGTGAGCGCCGAGGAGGCGGACAGCGTCGACATCGTCGACGTTGCGCGCGGGGAGGTCGTCAACTCGATCACGGTCGGCGAACGTCCGCGCGGCATCGGCTTCCTGCCCGATGGCTCGAAGGCGTACGTCGCCGCGGAACACGCGAACCTCGTCGCGGTCATCGACGTCGCGACGCAGTCACTCATTGCGAAGATCCCCGCGGGCGTGCGCTCGAACGGCATCGCCGTGCGGCCCGACGGCAAGCGCGTCTACGTCTCGACGGGGGGCGACGGCACGGTGCAGGTGATCGACACGGCGACGAACACGATCGTCGCGACCGTGCCCGTCGGACAGCGGCCGTGGAACATGGCGATCACGCCCGACGGGCGCAAGCTCTACGTCGCGTGCGGGCGATCGGGAACCGTCGCGGTCGTCGACACCGAAACGAACCGCAAGATCGCCGATGTCCCGGTCGGAAAGCTGCCGTGGGGCGTGGCGATTCCGTAAGGGGTCGGAGATGAAAGGGGTCGGAGATAATCGGGGTCGGCGATGAATTTCCGAGCGGAGAAGCCGCGCGCCGCTTGATGCATCCGGAAATTCATCTCTGACCCCGCTTTTCATCGCGCGTCGATCCGCTGTCATCGTTGCCACGCTGTTGGCCGGCAACGTTGCTCTGACCCCATTCGCAACCGCCGCCGACAACCCCGGCGAAATCTTCGAGCTGCCTTCGGTCGACGTCGTCGGGACCGCGCCGCTGCCGGGCCTCGGCACACCGCTGCGCGACGTGCCCGCCAACGTCCAGATCTTCGGGCAAGGCCGCTTCGCGCGGAGCCGCGCGCCCACGCTCACGCAGTTCCTCGAGCAGAACGCGAACAGCGTCGCGACCGCCTCCGGACAAGGCAACGCGTTCCAGCAGTCGCTCGATTTCCGCGGCTTCGCCGCGTCGCCCCTGCTCGGCCAGCCACAGGGCCTGTCGGTGTTCCAGGACGGCGTGCGCATCAACGAGGCGTTCGGCGACGTCGTGAACTGGGACCTGCTGCCGCAATCGGCGATCTCCAGCGTGCAGTTGATCCCCGGCACCGTGCCCGCGTTCGGGCTCAACACGCTCGGCGGTGCGCTCGCGATCTACACGAAGACCGGCGCGCAATATCCCGGCGCCAGCGTGGAAGTCTCCGGCGGATCGTTTCGCCGGCGCAGCGCGACCGTCGAAGCCGGCGGCGTGCGCGGCGCCTTCGACGCCTTCGCGACCGCGCACGTCCAGGACGACGCCGGATACGCGCAGCACAATGCGAGCCGCGTCCGCCAATTCTTCGGCAAGGCGGGCTACGAGGACGAGGTGAACGACGTCGATCTGTCGCTCACGCTCGCGGACAACCGGCTCGCCGGCGCGCAGACGCTGCCGGCATCGTTCCTCGACCGGCCGCGCGAGGCGTACACGTATCCCGACGTCAACGAGAATCGTATCGCGTTCCTCACGCTGAAGGCGAGTCGCGTCGTCGGACAGACGCAACTCGTCGACGCCAACGCGTACTACCGGCGCTATCGCAACGCCAACGTCAGCAGCAACGTCAACGACGCGTTCGGCAGCATCGATCCCGACACCGGCGCAACCGACACGACCGAGGCGACGAACGATCGGGCGCGCATCGACGAAGCGTCGTACGGCGCCGCCATGCAGTGGACGCTCCGGACGCCCGCGGCGGGCGGCACGAACCAGCTCGCGATCGGCGCGAGCGCGAGCGGCGCGACGACGCAATTCACGCAGGCGTCGCAGCCGGCGACCTTGGCGAGCGACCGCGCCACGATCGGGACCGGTGATTTCGTGCAAACGACGCGGGCGCGGCTGCGCAACACCGACGCGGGCGTCTACGCAGCATCCACGCTCGCGCTCGCCCGCTGGTCGTTCGCGGCGTCCGCGCGCTACGACAGCGCGCGCGCAACGATCGAGGATCGCTCCGGCGCGAACGATGCGCTCGAGGGTTCGCATCGCTTCGCGCGGCTCGATCCGGCGGTGGGCTTTACCTTCCATCCGAGCACCGCGTTCACCGCGTACGCGAACTACAGCGAAGGCATGCGGGCACCGACGCCGATCGAGCTCACGTGCGCCGATCCCGTGGCGCCGTGCAAGCTGCCCAACGAATTCCTCGCCGACCCGGCGCTACGCAAGGTCGTCTCGGCGACGCTGGAAGCGGGTGCCCGCGGGCGATCCGAGCGCGTCGACTGGTCGGCCGCGGTCTATCGGACGGACCTGCGCGACGATCTCGCGTTCATCGCGAGCGGCGCCGGTGGCTCGAACGCCGGCTACTTCCAGAACGTCGGCCGCACGCGCCGGCAGGGCGTCGAGCTCGGCGCGACGATCGACGTGGATCCGTTCACGTTGACGCTTCGTTACGACGCGATCGACGCGCGCTATCGATCGAGCTTCACCGCGGCCAGCCCGAACAATTCGGACGCCGACGCAACCGGCGGAATCGACGTGCGCGCCGGCGACCGCATCCCCGGCATCCCGGCGCAGAGCTTGAAGATGCGCGTCGAATGGGCGCTCCGCGAAGGAACACGGATCGCGCTGTCGCTGCTCGCCGCATCGTCGCAATACGCGATCGGCGACGAGAACAACGCCGACCGCCACGGAAAGGTGCCCGGTTATTTCGTCGCGCACCTCGACGCGCAGTACGCGCTGACGCCGCGCGTGACGCTGTTCGCCGCGATCGACAACCTGCTCGATCGCCGCTACGCGAGCTTCGGCATCG
>DASTIY010000344.1:0-3224 GCA_035717085.1 Casimicrobiaceae bacterium
GCCCAACTCGACGCCCCGGCAGCTCGCCGGGGCGTTTTCTTTTGGACGCCCCCGCGTTGCGCGCCCGCAACGCGCGAACGCCGGCGCGGCACGACGGCAGCCGGGATTCCGCATCTCACGTGCACGGCAGGAAACGCCGGCATCTCGGGCGCCACCTGCCCCGTCAACGCGCTGGTTGGCGTTTTCCTCGATGACAGTTTGCCGACGTCGACCGCCGCTCCGGCCGACCTCGACTTCGGTCCAACGGGCATCGGCACGAGCTTCACGACGTTGAGTCCGGCACTGAAGCAGGCCTTTTTCATCGGCGACGGCCTCACCGGAACCGGCACGGGAACGACACAGACGTTCGTCGTTCCGGCGGGCGCGACCCGGTTGTTCCTCGGCGTGTCCGACGGCGTCGGCTGGTTCAACAACAGCGGCGCATTCAATGCCACCGTCACGATTTCCGCCGCGCCACCTCCGCCGCCACCCGCCGTGGCGGCGATCCCGGTGCCGACGCTCTCGGAGACGATGCTCGCGCTGCTCACGATGATGCTGGCACTCGTGCTCGCCGCGCGCATGCGCAATAGACGCTGACGCAGGACCACTTACCCAACGCCCCGGCACGTCACGGGGCGTTTTGTTTTTCAGGCGATCAACAAGACCAGAATCCTGCGGTCGTTGCTTGCCTGACAACTCGGCGAAATTGCCATGGGCGCAGGTAAAACTGACGCGAACACGCGTTTGGAAGCGTGCGCGCCACGAAGGGTAGCGAACAGCGCGATCCGCATGGATATTGCAGATGCACGAGGACTCGCTCGCGCCGTACCGGCCGAGCGCTCCAGCGCCGCGAGGCGCGAGGTCTGCTACCCATCGGAGGAATCCCATGTCCCGCAAGTATTCACTGCCCGCGCTCGTAGGGGCCGTTTCGTTCTGCTTCGCCGCCGCGGTTGGCGCGCAGGTGACCGCCAACACGCACGGCTCCAGCAACGTCGGCACCACCGCGGCCGCCGGCAACAACGCGATGAAGTCGTCGGCGAACGACGCGATGTCGGCGAACGCGCAATCGAGCAAGGTTTCATCGAGCGATCGCAAGTTCATGGAAAAGGCCGCGCAGGGCGGCATGGCGGAAGTGCAGCTCGGCAAGCTCGCCACGGAAAAGGCGTCGGCGCCCGAGGTCAAGCAGTTCGGCCAGCGCATGGTCGACGACCACAGCAAGGCGAACGATCAGCTGAAGCAACTCGCCAGTCAGAAAGGCGTGACGCTGCCGACGACGATGGACAAGTCGGCGCAGAAGGAACACGACCGGCTGTCGAAGCTCTCCGGCGCCGAGTTCGACCGCGAATACATGAAGCACATGGTGTCCGACCACAAGAAGGACGTCAGCGAGTTCAAGTCCGAGGCGAGCAAGGCGAAGGACGCCGACCTCAAGCAATGGGCGCAGACGACGCTGCCCGTGCTCGAGGAGCATCTGAAGCTCGCGCAAACGGACGAGACCATCGCGAAGAACGAAGCGAAGAACGGCACGAAGACGTCGAGCCGTTCGGCGACGAACAAGACGGGCTCGTAAGCCGAGCGAACCGGCGGCGCGCGCGGGCGCGCCGCCGCGTCATCCCGCAGCCTGCAACGGCAGCGACGCGCAGACTTGTGCGGGATCCTCCGGGTCGTCGGAAATGCTGAACCCGAGCGACCGCACGAACTCGATCATCCGCTCGTTTTCGCGAAGGACCATGCCGATCAGGCGGTCGAAGCCGCGCCGCTTCGCACAGACGATCAGGCCGCGCATCAGCACGCCGCCCACGCCCCGTCGCTGCCACTCGTCCCCGACCACGACGGCAAACTCCGCGCTGGTGCGATCGGGATTGGCGATGTAACGCGCGACGCCGGCGAACGCCGCGGCGTCGGTACCCGCGCCGGTCAACGCGACGAGCGCCAGCTCGCGGTCGTAGTCGACCTGCGTGAAGCGCGCGAGCATCGCGGGCGTGAGCTCGGAGAGCCGGTGGAAGAAGCGGTAGTAACGCGTCTGCTCCGAGAGGCGTTCGACGAACGCGCGCTCGAGCGTGCCGTCTTCCGGACGAATCGGACGCACGTGCAGGATCGTGCCGTCGCGCAGGGTGACGTCGCCGATCAGCTCGACCGGATAGGGATGGATCGCGACGTGCGGATAGCCGCGCATCAGCTTGCGCTGCGGCTCGATCTCGAACGAAGCGTCCCCTCGGAAGACCTGCGTGCGATCCACGACGTCGAGCTCGAACGTCAACGCCTGCACCCAGGGCAATGCACATGCGAGCGCCGACAATCGCGTGAGCGACGTGACGAGCGCGTCGATCGCCGGTTGCGCGATGTGCGCGGCGAGCTCGTCGCACGCTTGTCCGAGAAGATCGGCTGCGAGCCGGTCGTTCAGCGGCGGCAACATCAGGGCGCGGCGCTGCGCGAGCGAGTGCGACTTCGCCGGACGTACGAAGATGACCGGCCCGAAGCGCTTGTCGGTGGCAATCCCCGCGACCAGCGCTTGCAGGTCGGAATCGTGCGCGACGCGTCGGCGCGTGCCGTCTCCGACGAGATTGAAAGCCGTCAGGATCTGTTCCGCTTCATCGGGTGCAAGCGCCTTGCGGTCGCTGTCGGCGAGGAGCACGCGCAGTGCCTCGACGGCGCCGACGTCGAGTGGCTGCGGTTCCGGGGAGGGCGCGGGCGCCTCGAGCAGCAGGCTCTGATTGTTGCGGTACTCCATCAGGAACGACAACGCGTCCACCGACGTTTCCGGCGTATAGAAATTGGGAACGCCGCCGGCATCGAGCGCCGCGTGCACGTCGGGCCGATCGACCGCGCCGAGCCACGCGGCGACCAGCGGCTTGCGATGCGCGATCGCGACACCCGCGAGCGCGTGCGCGGCTTCGACCGCCGGTGCGCCGGGACGCGGTACGTGCAGCGCGATGACGGCGTCGACGTGCGGATCCTCGAGTGCGAGGCCGGCCGCCGCGGCGAGTTGCGGCGGCGGCGCGTCGCCGCGCACGTCGATGGGATTCGAAAGCGGCAGCCGATGGCGGAGCAGCGCATCGAGCTTCGACGCCGTCGCGTCCGTCATCGTCGCGAGCTCGATACGACGATCGAACGCGCGATCGGCCGCCATGACGGCGGGCCCGCGACCGTTGGAAACGATCGCGATGTGATTGCCTTGCGGAATGCGTCCGTGCGCAAGGATGCGCGCCGCTGCGAACAGCTGCATGTACGTGTCGACGCGAACG
>DASTIY010000345.1:0-10625 GCA_035717085.1 Casimicrobiaceae bacterium
TCGGACGCCGCGACGTTTTCGCAATCGAGGGCGCGAAGGCGCGCCGCGATCGGTGTCGAGCGCGCGCAGCGGAGGGGCGAGCATCGCATCGGATGCCGGCGTGCCGAGCGGTGGTTCGCCCGTCGCGCACGCGGTGACGAGCATCGCGAGCGCGACGATGGCCGCGCGTGGCAGGCGCGCGCGGCGCCGGCCGTCAGGAATTGCGCACGCCCGGGAAGAAGCGGCCGGTGCGGGCCACGTAGCGCGCGTATTCGTCACCGTGCAAACGGGTCAGATGCGCTTCCTCGGTGCGCGCCTTGACGTTCATGAGCACGAAATGCACGCACGCGACGATCAGCATCGGCCACGTCGGCAGCACGAGGAGCGTCGCGATCATCATCACGATGCTGAACGCGTAGATCGGATGGCGGATGCGGGCGAAGAGTCCCCCGGTGACGAGCGCCGTGTTGCTGTCGCTGATGTCCATCCGCCAGTTGCGGCCCATGCGACGCCAGCAGTCGATCGTCACCGCGAGGCAGGCGACGGCGACGGCGGCGAAAAGCCAGCGCAAGCCCGAATACGCGAAGCTTTCGCGCGCGAACGCGGGCACCGCGAGCGGACCGCTACTGCGGCCGAGCGCGAGCCAAGGCAGCGCGCACCACGCGGCGACGACCGGCACGAACAAAAGCCACATCGCGCGCTCGCTCGCGCGCTCCGGCACGACGCCGACGTCGTGGCGCTGCTTGTGGCGCGCGCGCACGACCATCGCGCCGACGCGCAGCCAATACGCGGTGATCGTCAGCGCGACGATGAGCAGCGGGATGTCGAACACACTGTTGCCCAAGCACCCTCACCCCTGCCCTTTTGGCTTCGGCCGCCCGCCTGCGGCGGGCTTAACGTTCGCGTTGCTCACGTTAGCCTGCGCCGCAACTGCGCCGCTTCGGGGCTTGTTGTCCCGCAGCGCGGGAAAGGGTGCCGAGGGTCTACGAGGCGGGTGAGGGCGAGCGCCTTACATCCGCTCGATGACCGCGGCGATACCCTGCCCGCCGCCGATGCACATCGTGATCAGCGCGTAGCGGCCGTTGGTTCGCTGCAACTCGTACATCGCCTTGATCGTGAGGATGCTTCCGGTCGCACCGATCGGGTGGCCGAGGGCGACCGCACCGCCGTTCGGGTTCACCTTCGCCGGGTCGAAGTCGAGTTGTTGCGACACGCCGAGCGCCTGCGCGGCGAACGCCTCGTTCGATTCGATGACGTCGATGTCCTTCATCGCGATGCCCGCCTTGCGGATCGCGTCCTTGACCGCGCTCACCGGACCGAGGCCCATGATCGACGGATCGATGCCGGCGTGTCCGTACGAGACGAGACGCGCCATCGGCTTCGCGCCCGCGCGCTGGGCGGCCTGGCGCTCCATCAGCACGACCGCCGCCGCTGCATCGTTGATGCCGGACGCATTGCCGGCCGTCACCGTGCCGTTCTCCTTCGCGAACACCGGCTTCAACTTCGCCATGCCTTCGGCGCTCGCGTCGCTGCGCACGTGCTCGTCGGTCTCGAACATCGTCGTGCCCTTGCGGCTCTTGAGCTCGATCGGCAGGATCTGCGACTTGAAGCGGCCCTCGTTCTGCGCCTTCAGCGCGCGGCGATGACTCTCGACCGCGAACGCATCCTGCTGCTCGCGCGTGATGCCGCACTTCGTCGCGACCTTCTCGGCGGTGATCCCCATGTGCACGGTGTCGAACGGATCGGTGAGCGCGCCGACCATCATGTCGACGAGCTTGGCATCGTTCATGCGCGCGCCCCAGCGCTGCGTGGTGCTGCCGTAGAGGCCGCGGCTCATGCTCTCGGCGCCGCCGCCGATCGCCGCGTCGATGTCGCCGAGCAGGATGTATTGCGACGCGCTGACGATCGCCTGCAGCCCGCTGCCGCAGAGGCGGTTCACGGTGAGTGCGCCGCTCTCGTGGGGCAGACCCGCATTGAGCGCGACGACGCGCGACAGGTACATGTCGCGCTGCTCGGTGTGGATGACGTTGCCGAACACGAGCTGGCCGAACATGTCGGGGGCGACGTTCGCACGCTTGATCGCTTCGCGCACCACGCGTGCGCCGAGCTCGGTCGGGGGGATGTCCTTGAGCGAGCCGCCGTAGTCGCCGATCGGTGTGCGCGCACCGCTGACGATCACCACTTCGCGCGCGTTGGCCATGATTGCCTCCATTGACGGAACGATTCCGTCATTATCCTCCTCGTCGCGCGCGAGAACTTTCGGACGCTACGCAGCGACTTCGGTGGTCTGCCCCGGGGCCCGGCCCGGGTCAGGCCCGAGGGCCGACCCTGACGACTATGCCGCGGCGAGCGCCGGCGTGGCCGACTCGATTCGCGCCAGCTCGCTGCCGAGATAAGTCGCGATCGCGCGCATCCCGGAGACGCCCGCCTCGCGCTCGGCGTCGCTGTTGTAGTTGGTGTTCGTGTTGACGTCGTACGTGTAGAGCTCGCCGCTGCGATCGCGAATGAACTCGATGCCCGCGATCCCGATTCCGTTGTTTGCGAGGAAGCGCCGATAGCGCTCGATGATCGGATGGGCGAAGCCGTCGATCACCTGGAAGCGCGGCGTCGGCGCGGGCGCGCGCTCGCCCACCGGGCAGAACGCGTCGTCGATCCGGCAGACGTCCGCCGGGCACAGCTCGAAGCCCTGCGACGTGTCGACGCGCACCGCGTAGAGGAAGCGTCCGCCGACGAATTCGACGCGCGTGATCGACGCGTCGGGCGACTCGATGTACTGCTGGATCAGGGTGATGCCGTCGACCGAGTCCTCGAACGCGTCCCCGTCGACGTAGCGCGCGAGCGCGTCGGCGTCGTCGAAGAGCCGCACGCCGAGCCCCTTGCCGGCACGATTGTGCTTGGTGATGAAGCGGCCGCGCATCGTTTTTGCGGCGGCGACGATCTGGTCGCGCCCGACGGCAGCGATCGTGCGGGGCACGCGGATCCCCTCGCGGCCCAGCGCCGCGTACTGCGCCATTTTGCTGATTTCGAGCGCGAGCGCGCGACTGTCGTTGACGACGCGGCGGCCATGCGCCTCGAGCCAAGCCAGGTAGCCGCCGGTGAGCTCGGCGGCGTAACGGTGCCCGCGCGTATGCGACGACGCGCTCATCCGGTTGTAGAAGACGCCTTGCGGCGGCTCGCTTGCGAGGTCGAGCGTTCCCTCGGCAACGAACCATTCGGTGTACGGCAGACGAAGCTCGGCGAAGGCCGCGCGCAACGGCTCGACCCAGGCGTCGTTCTCGTGGATCACATGGATGCGTCCCATCATCGCACTCTCCGGAAGTGACGTTCCGAAGATAGGGGCGGGCGCGCGAAATGCGAAATAACGTTTGCGCCTAAGCTTGTAATCAGGCGCGCGCAGCGATCACGTCCGCCGCAGCAGGCGGCCGTTGAAGCGGCCGCGGCGGCGCAACTCGTTCAGCACTTCGCCGGCGAGAAGGCCCACGGTCGCGGCGATGCCCGCGGCGAGCTTCAGCTTTTCCGCGGCGGGCATCGGCCGCTTCGCGACCGGCACGTACGGACCGGCGACGTCGGGGATCGGCGCGGGCGCCGGACGCGCCCGTTGCTCGGGCTTGCGGGGTGCGCGCGTGCCTGCGCTCCCGGCACCCTGCTTGGTCTCGCCCTGCTTCGAGGCTTGCGGTGCCCTCTCCTTTGCCGCGCTCGGCTCCTGTCCCTTCCGCGAGCCGTAGCGATACGAATACGTCCGCGTGAATTCGGCCCCGAGCAGGAAGATCTGCGCCGAGTAATAGACCCACAACAGGACGATGACGAGCGAGCCCGCGGCGCCGAAGCTCGACGCGGCGCTCGAACGGCCGAGGTAGAGGCCGATCAGCAACTTGCCGACGGCGAAGAGCAGCGACGTCACTCCGGCGCCGATCCAGACGTCCTTCCATCCGATCTCGCAGCGGGGCAGCAGCTTGTAGATCATCGCGAACAAACCGGTGATGACGGCGAAGCTCACGATGAAGTTGATCGCCTGCAGCAGCACTTCCCAGCCGGGGACGAGGTCGCCCCACAGCTTTCCCAGCGCAGAAACGCCGGCCGACACGACGAGCGAGACGAGCAGCAGGAAGCCGATGCCGAACACCATGCCGAACGAAAGCAAACGCCCCTTCACCATGCCCCACAGGCCCGCGTGCTTCGGCTTCGGCGAATCCCAGATGCGGTCGAGGTCCGATTGCAGCTCGCCGAACACGGTCGTCGCGCCGATCAACAACGTGATGATGCCGATGATCGCGGCGAAGCCGCTGTGACCGGTCTGGCCGGCGCTTTTCACCGCCGCTTCGATCGCACCGGCGCCGCGGTCGCCGAGCAAACCCCGCAGCTGCTCGAAGATTTGCCCGCGCGCCGCATCCTCGCCGAAAAAGATGCCGGCGACGGCGATCGCGATCACGAGGAGCGGCGCGATCGAGAAGATGGTGTAGTAGGCGAGCGCCGCGCCCATGCTCGGCGCGAAGTCGTCGGAGAACTGCGAAACCGATTCTTTGGTGAGCGACCAAAGCGATTTCAGGTAACGCATCGCGAGCTCCACGCACGCCGGGCGCCGGCGCAGGGCGGACGAAGCTCGGGCAGCGCGCGAAACGTTTGCACCGGCTCAGCCGACGTAAGCGTAGCCGTCGGCGGTGGCGTCGCGCTATCGGCGCGGCGAGAAGAGCGCCGTACGAAGGGCGCCGACAGCGAGTGACGGCCGACGCGTCAGCGCGCGCGCAGGAACCGCGCGAGGCGGGCGATGCCGTCGTCGAGCCGGGCATCGCTCGCCGCGAAGCACCAGCGCACGAAGCCTTCGCCTTCCGGTCCGAACGCGCTGCCGGGTGCGAGCCCGAGCTTGACCTCTTCGACGAGGCGCCGGCAGAAGGCCATGCTGTCGCTGACGCCCGCGACTCGAAAGAACGCGTACATCGCACCGCGCGGCCGAGCGATGTCCACGCCCGGGAGCGCCTGCAGCGCGTCGACCAGGCGGTCGCGCGCGTGGCGAAAGCGCGCGCGCGTCGCGGCGACCGTCGGCTCGCCGTCGCGGATGGCGACGACGCCGGCGCGCTGAACGAACACCGGCGAGCAGGACGTGTTGTATTCGATCAGCTTGCCGAGGTCGGGCATGAGCGCGTGAGGGGCGACGACCCAGCCGAGGCGCCAGCCGGTCATCAGCCAGGATTTCGAGAAGCTGTTCGTGCTGATCACGCGCATGCCGGGCTCGGCGACGTCGAGGAACGAAGGCGCGCATTGCGCGTCGTCGGCGTAGTACAAGCGCTCGTAGACGTCGTCGGCGACGATCCAGATGCCGTGCCGATCGCAGTGCGCGAGCAGCGCGCGCTGCGCTTCGCGATCGGTCGTCCAGCCGGTCGGGTTGTTCGGCGAGTTGAGCAGCAACGCCCGCGTGCCCGGCGTCAGCGCGCCGAGCAGTCGCGAAACGTCGAGCGACCAGCCGTCGGCGCCAAAGCGGAGCGGCACGCAGACGACGTCGGCCGAGAGGATTTTCGGGATCTCGACGAGGTTCGGCCAGAGCGGCGTGACGACGACGACGCGGTCGCCGGGCGCGACGAGCGCCTCGACCGCGAGCATCAGGGCGTTCATGCCCGACGCGGTGACCGCAATCTCGTCGGCGGTCGTCGGGCGATGCAGCGTCGAAACGTATCGGGCGATCGCGTCGCGCAGTTCCGGAATGCCGAAGTTCTGCGCGTAGAACGTTTCGCCGTGTGCGAGCGACTGCGTGGCGGCGTCGCGGATGAACGCGGGCGTCACTTCGTCCGGCTCGCCGAACCAGAACGCGAGCACCTCCGGATCGTGCATCGCGACGTTGGCGATGTCGCGGATGCGCGAGGCGGCGAGGGCGCGGACGGCGGGGCGGGCGAGGGGGTGCATTGCAGGAACCAGGGACGAGGGGCCAGGAACCAGGGGCGAGGGGCCAGGGCCAGGGGCGAGGGGCCAGGGCCAGGGGCCAGCGACCAGGGAGCCCCTCGTCGACGCGGACATTATCGCTGGCTGCGCCGATTGCACGACGCCGAGGCGATCTGCGCAGAACTCGCTGCTTGCTGGCACCTGGCCCTCATCCCTGCATCAGATCGCAATCTCGAAGGTGTCCCTCCCCTGCCCCTTCGCCGCATAGAGCGCGCTGTCGGCGCGCTTGAGCAGCGCCTCGGCGCTCGTCGCGCCGGCCTGTCCGATCGCGATGCCGATGCTCGTCGTCACCTTGAGGGTGGCCTCGCCGATGCGAAACGGCGGGCGCACCGCCGCGATGACGCGTCGCGCGACGAAGCGGCATTCCTCGCGCGTGTGAATGCCTTCGAGCACGACGACGAACTCGTCGCCGGCGAGCCGCGCGACGAGATCGGTCGGACGCACCGCAGACTGCAGGCGGCGGCCGAATTCGCGCAGGACCTCGTCGCCGCCCGCGTGCCCGTGGCTGTCGTTGATCGCCTTGAACTCGTCGATGTCGAGGAACATCAGCGCGACCTGCGTCCCCGCACCTTGCGAGCGCGCGAGCGCGGCGGCGATGCCGTCGTTGAACGCGTGCCGATTCGGGAGCCCGGTCAGCGTGTCCTTTTGCGCGAGCCGCGCGAGTTGCCGCTCGACTTGCTTCTGCGACGTCACGTCGGTTGACGACGTGTACACGCCCGTGACACGGCCGGACGCGTCGACGTCGGGGATGTAGCTTCCGCGCAGCCACCGGCGCTTGCCGGCGTGGTCGACCTCGACCTCGAAGTCGATGCGCTCGCCCGCGAACGCGCGGTCGAGGTTCTCGACGATGCTCGCGTACGTCGCCTCGCCCAGAACGTCGCGCACGAGGCGCCCGCTGATGTCGGCGAGCGGCTTGCCGAGCCACGTCTCGTAGTAGCGGCTGTTGAAGCGATAACGACGCTCGAGGTCGATGTAGCCGACCATCGACGGAATGCTGTCGGTGATGCGCAGCAGCCGCTGCTCGTTGTCCTCGATGATCGCCTGGGCGTCGCGCAGGTCGGTGACGTCCTGCGAGATCGTGAACACGCCCTGCACGTGACCGCCGGCGTCGACGTCGGGCACGTGGTCGACCTGGAAGTGGCGCGTCTTGCCGTCGCGCACGGCGACGAGGTCGAAGCGCCGCGGCTCGCCGGCGTAGCTTCGCTCGAGCTCGGGCGCGATCGTCGCGTATGCGTCGGGGGACACGAGCTCGACGAGCGGGCGGCCGACGATGTCGGTCGGGGCGTGGCCCCAGAATTCGGTGAAGCGACGATTGCCGAAGAGGAGTCGCCCCTGGCGGTCGATGTAGGTGATGCGCGCGGGGATGCCGTCGGCGACGAGCCGGATGAAGCGCTCGCGGCCGGCGAGCGCTTCTTCGGCGTGCTTGCGCCGCGTGATGTCCTGGCACACGACGTACGCACCGCGCACCTCCTGCCCTTCGCCGTAATCGGGAAAGCAGGCGACGAGGAACACCATGCCGGAACCGTCGTCGGTGAACGTCGTCTCGAACGTCTGCGGCATGCCCGCGCGCACTTCGCGCAGCCGCCCTTCGATGCGCGCGAACACCTTCCCGCCCGTGATCTCGCGCAGCGGGCGGCCGAGCACTTTCGCCGGATCGATGTGGAACACGTCGCGGAAATATTCGTTGACGAAGCGCAGGCGCAGGTCGGCGTCGAGATAGGCGATCAGCACCGGCACGTTGGCGGTGATCGTCGCGAGCTCCTGCGTGCGCTGTTCGAGCGCCCGTGTCTTCTCCTCCAGCGCGTGGGTTTTCTCGCGCAACGCGTTCGTGCGCTCCTCCACGGTCTGCGCGAGCCGGTTCAAGGTTTGGGCGAGGACGCCCGTCTCGTCGTCGCCGGCGATCGCCGTGCGGTGCGCGAGATTGCCGCGCGCGAGCAGCGTCGCGTCGTAGGCGAGCCGTCGCAGCGGCGTTGCGATGCGCGCACCGACGCGCGCGGCGAACAACGCGCCGACCAGAAGCGACAGCGTGCCGAGCAAAAGTGCCTCGACGACGTTGGTGCGCGCCGACGACAACGCGGTCTCCTGCGGCACGCCGACGAACACGTGCCACGCCAACCGCGCCGAACGCGTGTAGCCCGAAATGCGCGGGATGCGATCGGCGCCGAGCGTTTCGTCGACGCCTTCGCCGCGCTCCAGGTGCTCGCGGGCCTTGCCGACGTTCAAGACGCTTGCGCCGATATAGCGATCGGCGTCGAGGTTTCGCGCGAGCACGAACCCCTGCGCGTTGACGAGCGAAACGACCGTTTCGGCCGGCGCCGCGCCTTTGAGGTCGAGCAGCCAGAGCAGGTCGTGCAGGTCGATGGAAATGGTGACGACGCCCGTCAGTACGCCGGCCGGATCGCGTAGCGGCCGTGCGAAGAGCGCGATGTGACCATCCTTCCACGGCGACACGGCCGGGCCCTCGACCGCGAGCGCTCCAGTCGCGAGCGCACGACGGAACACGTCGCGATCGCCGATCGACGCCTTGGCGCGCGGCTCGTAGGCGTTGAGCGCACCGGCATTGCGCCCGTCCAGCGTCCACACGCCCACGTTATGCACCGAGCGGGGCAATTCGTATCGGATGCTGCGCAGGAACGCTTCGTTGCGCTCGGTCGCGCCTTGCGCGGGCGACACGCCGTACGCGACCAGCGCGAGCGCGCTGACCATGTCGCCGATGTAGTCGTCGACACGCGCCGCGGCGAGCCGGGCGAGCGACAGTGCCTGCTGCTTCGCCTCGTCGCGCTCGAGCCCCGCCTGGCGGGCGGCGTTGCCGACGACGTAGATCAGGAAAGGCAGCCCCAGCGCGAGCGCGAGAAGCCCGAGGCGCAAGCCGATCGACGCACGCAGCCGCACGAGGCCGCGACCGCGCAGCGCGCGCGGCAGCCGGAACCGGACGAGCGCCGAGCCGCCGCGCGAGGACGGCGTAGTGACGCTTTGCGGCGAAATGTCGTGGGCCATGGCGTTCGGATGCGGCACGACCGGCGGGGGCCGGGCCGCGGACACCGACGCGCAAGGACTATGCCGCTGTCATGAATTGCACCGGGGAGCGGGACCGCTCACCCGAACGCCTTCCAGAGCATCCACAGGCCGAGCAGCGTCAGCATGCCGGCGAAGACCTTGCGCAGGCGGCCGACCGACGTCGCGTGCGCGACACGGGCGCCGAGCGGTGCGAGGAGCATGCTCATGACGACGATGCCGGCAAGGGCGGGCAGGTAGACGTAGCCGACCGAGTGCGACGGGAGATCGGCGACGTTGCGCCCGGCGTACATGAAGCCGAGCGCCGAGGCGACGGCGACCGGCCAGCCGATCGCCGCGGACGTGGCGACCGCGCTATGCACCTTGACGTTGCAGCGGGTCATGAACGGAACGGCGAGGAACGCGCCGCCGGTGCCGACCATGCCGGCGAGAACACCGATCGCGGCGCCGACCCCGAAGAGCGCCGGCTTGCCGGGCAATTCGCGCGTCACCTTCGCGGGTCGCGCCCATACCATGCGCGCGGCGGTCAGCAGCGTGAACGCGCCGAAGATCGCCGACATCACGCGCATCGGCAGCGCGCTCGCGATCTGCGGCCCGATCAGCGAGCCGATCACAAGCCCCGGCGCCATCGCCGTGACGATTGGCCACACGACGGCCCCGCGCTGGTGATGCGCACGTACCGATGCAGCCGCCGTGAAGACGATCGACGCGGCCGACGTGCCGATCGCGAGGGGAAGCTGGTCCGCGATCGCCACGCCCTGCCGCGCGAAGACTTCCATCAGCACCGGGACGATCGTGAAGCCGCCGCCGATGCCGAGAAGCCCCGCGAGGAAGCCGACGTAGGCGCCGAGCAGCAGGAAGAGGGCAAATTGGAACACTTCAGGAAGCAGGGAACAGTGATTGGGTAACGGAACACCGGGCGTGCGCGCATTGTGCAGGGTCACGCGGCGCGGCTTGGATATCGAGATCAGTAAAATTCACCGCGTGGCTGCGACGCCCTGATCCCTGATCCCCGATCGATCCCTGATATGCACCTCCACATCCTCGGCATCTGCGGCACGTTCATGGGCGGTCTCGCCGCCATCGCGCGCAGCGCCGGCCACGTCGTCACCGGCTGCGACGCGAACGTCTATCCGCCGATGTCGACACAGCTCGAGCACCTCGGCATCGCGCTTTGCGAAGGCTTCGATCCCGCGCAGCTCGACGGCGTCGCGAAGGACGCCGACGTGTTCGTCGTCGGCAACGTCGTCTCGCGCGGCAACCCGTTGATGGAAGCGATCATGAACGCGCGCCGCGCCTACGTCTCGGGACCGCAATGGCTCTACGAGAACGTGCTCGCGACGCGCGACGTGCTCGCCGTCGCGGGCACGCACGGCAAGACGACGACGTCGGCGATGCTCGCGCACATCCTGGAACAGGCAGGGCGGTCGCCGGCGTTCCTGATCGGCGGCGTCCCGGTCGATTTCGGCGTGTCCGCGCGCTTGACCGGGAGCCGGCTGTTCGTGATCGAGGCCGACGAATACGACACGGCGTTCTTCGACAAGCGCTCGAAGTTCGTGCATTACCGGCCGGCGGTCGCCATCCTCAACAATCTCGAATTCGACCACGCCGACATCTTCGCCGACCTCGCCGCGATCGAGACGCAGTTCCATCACCTCGTGCGCATCGTGCCGCGCCGCGGCCTGCTGATCGTCAACGCG
>DASTIY010000346.1:0-12328 GCA_035717085.1 Casimicrobiaceae bacterium
CCGCACCTCGCGCTTCGGCACCCTTTCGCCGTCGAGGCCGCCCCGCGGGCTCATGGCGTATCGCGGGCGCGGAAGACGTCGAAGCGGCTGTTGAGGGACATCGGCGCGAGATACTCGGGTGCGATCGCCTCGAGCGGTGCCGGGGAGATGCCGAATTCGGCCGGGAAAGGCGCGTCGCACACGTTGTCGTGCTGCATCGACGCGAGGTTGTCGCGCGTCAAAAGCGGCCCGGGAAGAAGCTCGAGCACGCGCGCCTGCAATTGCGCGAGTCCGGGCCCGAGCGGAACGATCGGTCGCGGATGGCCGCTCGTGTCGGCGACGTAACGGACGAGGTCCTCGAGCGTGTACGCCGTCGGCCCGCAGAGCGCATAGCGCTGGCCGATCGTCGCGTCGTCGACGACGGCGCGCGCGAAGCAGGCGGCGACGTCGCCGACGTAGACGGGCTGGAAGCGTGCGCCTGCCGCCGCGAGCGGAATCACCGGGAACACCGCGGCGAGCTTCGCGAAGAGGTTGAGGAACGTGTCGCCCGAGCCGAAGATCACCGACGGGCGAAAGACCGTCCATGCGAGCTCCGAGCGGGTGATGACCTCTTCGCCGGCCGCTTTCGAGCGCAGGTAAGCGCTCGCCGCGCTGGCGCTCGCACCCTGCGCGCTCATGTGCACGATCCGGCGCACGCCGGCGTCGCGGCACGCGTCGACGAGCGTGCGCACGAGCGCAACGTGCACGCGCTCGAACGTGCCTCGCGTGCGTGCGTGCAGGACGCCGATGAGATTGATCGCGACGTCGGCTCCGCGGGCGAGGCGCACCAGCGTCGCGCGATCGTAGGGGTCGCCCTGCCGCACCTGCACCGTGGGCAGCAGGAACAACGGCCGCCCGCGATCGCGCTTTCGCGTGAGCACCACGACTTCGTGACCGGCAGCGGACAGCTTGGCGACGACGTGCCGGCCCACGAACCCGGTGCCGCCCAGGACGAGGACGCGCGCTTTCTGCGGGACACGCGACACGGTTTCGCCCGGCGGCTCGATCGCGGACGCGGGCATCGGCCGAATCATCGAGGGTTTCTCACGGATCGCCGGCGTCGATCGGATCGACGCCGCGGGGTGGAATCACGCCGAGCCGCTGCGACAGCGGCACGTACGGACGCTCCAGCGTATGCGAGTAGAGCGTCGCGTTCGCGAGCACGCGCTTCACGTAATCACGCGTCTCGTTGAAGGGAATCGTCTCCACCCAGATCGCGCCTTCGAGTGGCGCGGCCGCGGGCCGCCACGCCTGCGCGCGAGAGGGACCGGCGTTGTACGCTGCGGCGGCGAGCGCGGGCAGTCGCCCGAGCCGATCGAGCCAGTGCTTGAAGTAGAACGCCCCGAACTGCGTGTTGAGATCGACCTCGGAAATGCGGGTCGGCGAGTAGTCGCTGATCGCGAGCTTCTTCGCGACCCAGCGCGCGGTCGCCGGCATCAGCTGCATCAGCCCGATCGCTCCCGCCGACGACACGATGTCGGCCACGAAACGCGATTCCTGCCGCGCGATGCCGTAGAGCAGCTCGACGTCGAGGCCCTGCTCGCGCGCGGCGGCGGTGAACTGCGGGCGATACGGCGCGAGATAGCGCATCGCGACGTCGACGCGCGATGCGGTGCGCTCCGCGGTGAAGATCGCGCGGTCGTAGAGGCCCGCGCGCCGCGCGAATTCGGCGGCGAGCAGCAGCGCGTCGTCGTCGAGGCCGCGGATCGCGTAGCTCCATTCGCGCAGCGCCTCGAGCCGCAGGTCGAGGCGCGCCAGCAGCACGGCGCGCTTGACATCGTCGCGCGCCGCGAAGATCGCGATCGCGGCTTCGTCCGCCGACGCCGGCGGCGCACTCGCGGGCGGTTGGGAGTCGGTGGAAACGATCGCGAGCGTGGGCGCAATCGGCGGAAACGCCGGGGTGCGTCCGAGCGCTTCGGCGGCGAGCAGGCCATAGAAATCGAGGCGATCGGCGATTGTCTCGTAGATGCGGCGCGCATCGTCGTTGCGGTTCTGCGCGGCGAGCGCGCGCGCCCGCCAGTAGCGCCACGACGCGTCCTGCTGCTCGGCATCGGGCAGCGCGTCGATCGCGCGCTCGACGTCGGGCCACGCGCCGACGCGAAGCGCCGCGCGGATCCGCCACGCCTGCTGCTCCGGCGTCAGCGTCGCCTTCGCGATGTCGCCAAACCAGCGATCGGCATTCGGATCGAGTTGTCGCGCCGCGTGCCACGCGACGCGCACGTTGCCGTAGTCGCGGTCGGTTTGCGGCAATCGTGCGCGCCACTTGGCCCACGCATCGTGCGCGTCGCCCGCATCCTTGCGCGCGGCGCGCTCCAGCGCGAACAGCGCGAGCTCGCGACCCTGCCAGGTCTTCCAGTCGAAATGACCCTTGCGCAGCGCCCGCAGCGGATCGCGCTCGATCGCTGCGAAGGCTTTCTCGGCAATGCGATCGGCCCCGGGGAGATCGGCCGCGATCTGCATGGCGAGGCGCAGGTTGCCGTTCGCGACCGCGAGGCGCACGCGCGCCTTGCGATCGGCGACGGACAGGTCGCCACGCGCGACGAGCGCGGCGAAGAGCCCGTTGCACGCTTCGGGTGTCGATGCGCCGGTGAACCACAGCGTCTTCGCCGCGACGAGCGCCGCCGCACCTTCCCGCGAAAGGCGCGCCTGGATCGCATAGCACGCGAGCTCGGTGTCCTCGCCGGCGGCCGGCGGGTAGTAGGCGGCGAACGTCGCGAAGTCGCCGCGCTTGCCGAGGCTCTTCAGCCACTCGACGCGCAACCGATCGGCGAGCGGGCCGTCGGGATAGCGCGCGAGGAACGCCTGCACGGCGTCGGGCGTCGCTTCGTCGAGGCGCGACTTGAGTTGCCAGTACCGGGCATAGCGCTCGAGCGGATGCCCGGCGAGCGCGGGCACGAGCGCGTCGAGCGCGTTGCGGTCGCCGCGCTCGAACGCGGCCTTCGCGGCGAGCAGGTCGGTATCGCTTTGCGCGAACGCCTGCGACGCGACGAGCACGACGCCGAGCGCCAGCGCGATGCACGCGCGGCGTGCAGATGCGGGCTTTGCCAAGAATCGATCGAGCATGCTGCGCATCGGTGCATTGTCGCAAATGCACGACGCTCGCGACAACGCCAGACGCATCGCAAGTGCCAGGCGGGCACGAGAACGATACGAACGGCACAACAATCGACGCGCGGTGCGAGCCGCGCGCGTGCTGCGGCTAGAATTCGACCTCCTTCCGGTCGAGCACCCCAACGAGGGTGGGAGCGATGGCACAGCGCAACGGAACGCCGCAGGTCGGCATCGTGATGGGGAGCGACAGCGACTGGGACGTGATGCAGCACGCGGCGCGCGAGCTCGACGCGTTCGGCGTCAGCTACGAAGCACGCGTGCTGTCCGCGCATCGGATGCCCGACGAGATGTTCGAATACGCCGAGGATGCGGCGTCGTGCGGCCTGCGCACGATCATCGCCGGCGCCGGCGGCGCGGCGCACCTCCCCGGCATGCTGGCGTCGAAATCCGTCCTCCCGGTGCTCGGTGTGCCCGTGCCGTCGCGCTACCTGCGCGGCGAGGATTCGCTGTGGTCGATCGTGCAGATGCCGCGCGGCGTGCCCGTCGCCACGTTCGCGATCGGCGAAGCGGGCGCCGCGAACGCGGCGCTGTTCGCGGTCGCGATGCTTGCCGCAACCGACGCCGTGCTCACGCGCAAGCTCACGACGTTCCGCGCGAATCAGACGGCCGCGGCGCGCGCGATGCGCGTGCCGCCGCTGGCGCCCGGCGACAAGCCGCGTGGCTGATTCGC
Source organism: Casimicrobiaceae bacterium (assembly GCA_035717085.1). Taxonomy (GTDB): domain Bacteria; phylum Pseudomonadota; class Gammaproteobacteria; order Burkholderiales; family Casimicrobiaceae; genus VBCG01. Next base: position 3,800 of record DASTIY010000346.1, read on the forward strand.
GCGCGGCACGCGGTCGCGCAACGGCCGGCGCGACGGAGCCGCGAAGGCTGGCAGCGCCCCCTGCGCGCGCCGACGCGCTCGCGCCCGGCGCGTGGCTCGGGCTCCTCGGCGGCGGCCAGCTCGGGCGCATGTTCTGCATGGCGGCGCAGAGTCTCGGCTACCGCGTTGCGGTGCTCGACCCTGCCGACGAGAGCCCTGCCGGCAGCGTCGCCGATCGCCGGATCGTCGCCGAGTACCTGGATCCCACGGCGCTCGCGACGCTGGCCGAAGTTTGCGAAGGCGCGACGACCGAGTTCGAGAACGTGCCGTCGGCAGCGCTCGAATTTCTCGGGCGGACGATGCGCGTGACCCCGAGTGCCGCGAGCGTCGCCATCGCGCAGGATCGCATCAGCGAGAAGACATTCATCGCGGGGCACGGCTTTCCCGTCGCTCCGTTCACGGTGCTCCGCACGCGCGCCGATGCGCGGCACGCCGACCTCTCGCTGCTGCCGGGCGTCGTGAAGAGCGCGCGGCTGGGGTACGACGGCAAGGGACAGATCCGCGTCGCGACGCGCGACGACGTCGGGCGCGCGTTCACCGCGATGGGCGGCAATGCGTGCGTGCTCGAACGGCTCGTCGACCTGCAAGGCGAGCTGTCGGTGATCGTCGCGCGCGACGACGGCGGTGATCTCCAGGCCTGGCCGGTCGCCGAGAACCTGCACCGCAACGGCATCCTCGACACGTCGATCGTGCCCGCGCGCGTCGCGCCGGAGCTCGACCTGCGCGCGCACACGATCGCGGCTGCGCTCGCGACCGCGCTCGACTACCGCGGCGTCCTGTGCGTCGAGCTCTTCATCGCGCCGGGCGGCGAGTTGCTCGTCAACGAGATCGCGCCGCGGCCGCACAACAGCGGGCACTACACGATCGACGCGTGCGTCACGTCGCAGTTCGAGCAGCAGGCGCGCGTGCTCGCCGGCATGCCGATGGGCGATACGCTGCAGCACACGCCGGCCGTGATGGTCAACGTGCTCGGCGATGTCTGGTTTCCCGGGGATGCCACGACGCCGCACGAGCCCGCATGGTCGCGCGTACTCGCGCATCCGCGCGCCAAGCTGCATCTGTACGGGAAGCGCGAGCCGCGCCGCGGCCGGAAGATGGGCCACGTGACCTGCCTCGGCGGCACGCTCGACGACGCGCTCGCCACCGCGGCAGCGATCAGGCGCGAGCTCGGCATCCCCGCATGATGCAGCCCTCGCCACTCGAGGGCGTGCGCGTGCTCGACCTCACGCGCCTTTTGCCCGGGCCGATGTGCACGCTCTACCTCGCCGACCTCGGCGCCGACGTCGTGAAGATCGAGGACACGCGCGACGGCGATTACGCGCGTTCACTGCCGACTTCGATCGGTGCTCCGCGACGCTCGCCGACGACGTGGTATCGCGCGCTCAATCGCGACAAGCGCTCGGTCGCGATCGACCTCAAGTCGGAGGCCGGACGCGACGCGTTCGTTGTGCTCGCACGGCGTGCCGACGTCGTCGTCGAAGGCTTTCGCCCCGGGGTCGTGCACGCGCTCGGGATCGACGACGCGCGCCTGCGCGCGGTCAACCCGCGCCTCGTCTACTGCTCGCTGTCGGGGTACGGCCAGACCGGACCGCGCGCGAAGACGGCCGGCCACGACATCAACTATCTCGGCTATGCCGGCGTGCTCGATGCGACGGGCGAGCGCGGCGGACGACCGGCGCTCGCGAACCTGCAGATCGCCGACCTGCTCGGCGGCGCGGCGAGCGCCGCAATCGCGATCCTCGGTGCGCTCTTCGGCGCGGCGCGCACCGGCCGCGGCCGTTACGTCGACGTCGCGATGGCCGACGCCGTGCTCGCGCACGAAGTGATCGCGCTCGGCGCGCTTGCCGATGCCGGCGCTGTCGCTGCGCGTGGCGACGATTTGCTCACCGGCGGCGTTCCTTGCTACGGCGTCTACGAAACGCGGGATGGCCGCTTCGTCGCGGTCGGCGCGCTCGAAGCGAAATTCTGGCGAACGCTGTGCGCCACGATCGGCCGCGAGGAATTCGTCGACATGCAATTTGCGACCGGGGAGGCAGGCGAGCGCGTCCGCGAGGCGCTCACGGCCGTTTTCCGAACGCGCACGCGTGACGCGTGGGCGCGCGTGTTCGAAGAGATCGACTGCTGCGTGAGCCCCGTGCTCTCGTTCGCCGAAGCGCTCGCCGATCCGCAGTTCGCAGCGCGCGGGATGGTGCGCCACGAAGGCGGCACACGCGCATTCGCACCGCCGTTCGCGCTGACGCCGCCGGTCGATCGCACGAGGCGCAACGCGCCGCGGCACGGCGAGCACAGCCGCGAGGTGTTGCGCGAAGCCGGTGTCGACGACGTGGCGATCGACGCGCTCGTGGCATCGGGCGCCGTCACGGGATAAATAGGGTCAGTCCGGGTCAGTCTCGATTTTCCAGAAAATCGAGCCTGACCCTATCTGTTCCGGAGACGAGGGTCCGACCCTCATTTTTTCTGGCGCGTCGCCGCCGTGGGTAGATCGCCCACCCGCGCGTACTCGGGATCGTCGTAGCGGCCGCCGTTACGCGCGAAATCGAGCGCCATCTGCGTCGCATCGACGCCCCAGAACAACTCGCTGCCGACGGCGAGCGTCGGCACGCCGAATACGCCGCGCGCGATCGCCGCATCGGTTTCGCGGCGCAGTTCGTCCTTCACCGCCGGGTCGGCGATGCGGGCCGACGCGTCGCGCACGCCGATGCGCTGCGCGAGCTCCGCCCACTCGATCGGCAGGTCCGGCAGCCGGCCGTCGCGCCACACGAAGCGGAAGATCGCAGTGATCGCGTCGAGCCGGTTGTCGCACGCGATCGCGAGGCGCAAAAGCGGCAGCGGATTGAACGGATGCGCGTGCGGGAAACGCAGCGGCACGCCCAGCGCCTTCGCCTGCCATACGACGAAGCGGTAGGTGAAGCGGCGCTTCGCGGGAATCTCCGCCGGTCCCCTTTGGCCGATGGCGTCGAGAATCGCCGCGAACAGCACCGGATGGGGTCGCACCTCGCCGGCATGCGCCTGCAGCCGCTCGCACTGCAGGTACGAGAACGGTGAGACGAAATCGAAATACCAGTCGGCGATCAAGTCGCTTCTCCCTCGCTTCCCGCCGCGCGCCGGCGGATCGCGTTCCAGACATCGCGCCGCGCGTCGTCGTCGAGCGTTCCCCACGCGGCGATCTCGTCGAGCGTGCGCAGGCAGCCTTCGCAAAGACGCGTCTGCGGATCGATGCGGCAGATGCCGATGCAAGGCGACACGACGCGCGCCTCGCCTTGCAGCGTCGAACTAGCCTTGGGCAAGCGGTTGGCTCGCGTCGAGCGCGCGCGCGACGCGCGAATCGGGGGCGCGCCCGAGGTACTGCGCGATGTAACGGCCGGCGCGGCGCAGCTTGTTCATGTCGACGCCCGTTTCGACGCCGAGGCCGTCGAGCAGGTACAGCACGTCCTCGCTCGCGACATTGCCCGTCGCGCCCTTCGCGTACGGACAGCCGCCGAGTCCCGCGACCGAGCAGTCGAACGTCGCGACGCCGAGCTCGAGCGCCGCGTAGAGATTGGCGAGCGCCTGGCCGTACGTGTCGTGGAAATGGCCGGCAAGCGCCTCGATCGGCACGTCCTGCGCGACGCGGCGGAAAAGCGCCTGCGTCTTCCCTGCGGTGCCGCGGCCGATCGTGTCGCCGAGCGAGATCTCGTACGCGCCCATCGCGTGCAACGACTTCGCGACGTTCGCCACCGCGTCGGGCTCCACGTCACCTTCGTACGGGCATCCGAGCACCACCGAGACGTAGCCGCGCACGCGCACGCCGTCGCGGCGAGCCGCGTCGAAGATCGGCCGCGCGCGCTCGAGGCTCTCGGCGATCGTGCAGTTGATGTTGCGCTTCGAGAACGCCTCGGTCGCCGCGACGAACACGGCCACTTCGTCGGCGCCGGCAGCGCGCGCCGCGTCGTAGCCCTTGACGTTCGGCGTGAGCACCGGGTAACGCACGCCCGGCTTGCGCCGGATGCGCGCCATCACGTCGGCCGCATCGGCCATCTGCGGCACCCATTTCGGCGATACGAACGACGTCGCCTCGATCGCCGGCATGCCCGCATCCGTCAGCCGATCGATCAGCGCCACCTTGACGTCGGTCGGCACCATCGTCTTCTCGTTCTGCAATCCGTCGCGAGGGCCCACTTCGACGAGGCGCACGCGCTGCGGCATCCGGTCGTTCGTCGTCACGACACCTCCGCGTCCTCGACGTCGACCAGATCGGCGCCTTCGCCGACGCGATCGCCGGTGCCGAAATGGACCGCGGCGACGCGACCTGCCGTGGGCGCCACGATCGTGTGCTCCATCTTCATCGCCTCCAGCACGACGAGCGCCGCGCCCTTCTCGACGCGATCGCCGGGCGCGACGAGCACGGCCACGATCGTCCCCGACATCGGTGCGGTCAGGTGCCCGGCGTGCGCGACCTCGTCCGTTTCCGCGAGCGGGTCGGCGAGCGCAAGACGAGCGCGTGCACCGGGCACGAACACGTGGCGGACGTCGCCTTCGCCCACGACGGTCGCCTCGTGCGCATCGGCGACCGCGCCATCCACGACACGCTCGATGCGCAACCGGTCGTTACGCACGTGCACGCGCACGTCGCGCGCGAACCCTTCACCGCTGATGGCAAGCCTAACGTCACGCGGAGCGACCGTTATTCGATGCTCGCGCTCGCCGTCGCGAAACGCGAACTCGGCGTGGTGCGTCGAAGTCCCGTTCCACCAGGCGTCGGCCGTATCCCACGGCGAATACGGATCGCTCGACGCCGCCGCGGCCGCCGCGAGCGCCGCCTCGACGGCCCGGTACTCCGCGACGGCGGCCGCGACCAGTGCATCGGGCGGCGCCGGTTCTGCCGCGGGAAGCAACGCCTCGCGGTGTTGCGCAATGAGACCGGTATCGACGCGCCCCGACGCGAACGCCTCGTGCGCGACGACGCGCTCGAGGAAGGCGGCATTCGTCGTGACGCCCGTCACTTCGCAGCGAGCAAGGGCTGCGAGCAGCGCCTGGCGCGCGCGCTCGCGATCCTCGCCCCACGCGATCACCTTCGCGAGCATCGGGTCGTAGAACGGCGTCACGTCGTCGCCGGCGCGATAGCCGGTGTCGACTCGAACGTTCGGCATGTCGTCGGGCATGCGCCAGTGGCGGATGCGGCCGATCGACGGCAGGAACTCGCGCGCCGGATCCTCGGCGTAGAGCCGCGCCTCGATCGCGTGTCCGCGCATGGCGAGCTGCGCCTGCGTCATCGGCAACGGCTCGCCGGAAGCGACGCGCAACTGCCATTCCACGAGGTCGCAACCGGTGATCATCTCGGTGACCGGGTGCTCGACCTGCAGGCGCGTGTTCATCTCCATGAAGTAGAACGTGCCGTCCTGCTCCGCGATGAACTCCACCGTGCCGGCGCCGACGTAGCCGATGGCCTTCGCCGCGGCGACCGCCGCCTCGCCCATTGCACGGCGGCGTGCCTCTTCCATGCCCGGCGCCGGCGCTTCTTCGATCACCTTCTGATGCCGTCGCTGCACCGAGCAATCGCGCTCGAACAGGTGCATCGCATGGCCCTGCGTATCGGCGAACACCTGGATCTCGATGTGCCGAGGCTTCGCGAGGTAGCGCTCGAGCAGCACGCGGTCGTCGCCGAACGCCGAGCGCGCCTCGCGGCGTGCCGACGCCAGCGCCGCGGCGAACTCGCTCGCCTTCGCGGCGACTTTCATGCCCTTGCCGCCGCCGCCGGCGGTTGCCTTCACGAGCACGGGGAACCCGATGCGTTCCGCTTCGCGCGCGAGCAGCGCGTCGTCCTGATCGTCGCCGTGATAACCGGGCACGACCGGCACGCCGGCGGCGCTCATGATCGATTTCGCCGCCGACTTCGAGCCCATCGCCGCGATCGCCGCAGGCGGGGGACCGACGAACACCAGCCCCGCCGCCTCGCACGCTCGCGCGAACGACGCGTTCTCGGAGAGGAAGCCGTAGCCGGGATGAATCGCCTGCGCGCCCGCGCGCTTCGCGATCGCGATGATCGCGTCCGCATTCAGGTAGCTTTCGCGCGGCGCAGCCGGGCCGACGCGATAGGCCTCGTCGCACATCGTCACGTGCAGCGCGTGCGCGTCGGCGTCGCTGTAAATCGCGATCGTACGCACGCGAAGCCGCCGCGCGGTGCGTGCGATGCGGCACGCGATCTCGCCGCGATTGGCAATGAGAAGACTCGCGAGCATCGGTGCCGCGCCCGATTACGAAACCGCCCGCGCGTCGCCCGCCGGCACGGACGGCACGACGACGAGCGCGTTACGAGGGTCGATACCCATCACGCGTCTCGCGCGGCGAACGTGAGAACCACCCGCCGATGCGCGTTGCGACATGGCGTCCCGCGCGCCACACATGGCGCAACAGCACGGCCGCAAGTACGAGCAGCAGCAGGACGACTGCGCCGGCGACGAGCGGATGCACGACCGCGAGCCACAGCAGACCGCCGACACCGACGTCCTCCGAAAGCGACGCCGCCCAGTTCGAGAACGGCTCGGGCGACGTGTTGATCACCGCGCGGGTCGTCGCTTTCGTGAAATGACTGCCGGCGGCGAGTGAACCCCCGAGAATCGCCGCGGCGAGCATCATCGCCGCGGACGACTGGCCGAAGACGCTCGCGGCGAGGGCGGCGCCGGCGGGAATGCGAATGAGGGTATGCACGACGTCCCACAGCGTATCGACGCCCGGGATCTTGTCGGCGAAGAACTCCACCGCGCACATGAAGGCCGACGCGCCGAGCACGAGCGGATGCGCGAGGACCGCGAGTCCAGGTGGAAGAGCGACGAGTCCGAAATAACCGGCGATGCCGATGACGAACAGCACCGCGTAGAGGCGAATGCCGCTCGCGAAGCCGAGCGCGCCCGCGAGCGCGAGGAGTTGCCACGTGTCGAAGTGCGAAAGCGTCTCCGTCATCCGGCGCTTCCCTCGCCCCTCGCCCCTCGTCCCTCGCCCCTCGCCTCCAGCCACGCCGGCGTGCGCTTCTCGAGGAATGCCGCGACGCCCTCGCGCCCCTCGTCGGATGCGCGCACGGCGGCGATATGCTCGGCGGTCGCGTCGATCAACCCCTCGTCGAGCGGACGATGCCCGACGCCGCGGATCAGCGCCTTGCATTCGAGCTGCGCCACCGGCCCGGCGGTACGCAGCAACGCGGTCAGCGCCTCGACGCGGGCATCGAGACCGTCGGCGGCGACGACCTCGTGCACGAGGCCGATGCGCAATGCCTGCGCAGCGTCGAAGCGCTCGGCGGTGAGGAAGTAGCGGCGCGCCTGGCGAGCGCCGATCGCCTCCATGACGTACGGACTGATGGTGGCGGGAATGAGGCCGAGCTTCGCTTCGGATAGCGCGAACGTCGCCTCCGGGACGCCAATCGCGATGTCGCACGCCGACACGAGGCCGACGCCCCCGCCATACGCGGCACCGTGCACGCGCGCGATCGTGGGCTTCGACAGCCCGTAGATCGTGCGCAGCATCATCGCGAGTGCCTGCGCATCGGCGAGGTTCTCGTCGTGATCGAACGCCGCCATCCGCTTCATCCAGTTGAGGTCGGCACCGGCGCAGAAGCTCTTGCCGGCACCGGCGAGCACGACCACGCGCACGTCGTCGTTCGTGTCGAGCGACACGAACGCGGCGGTGAGACCCGCGATCAGCCGCTCGTCGAACGCGTTGTGCACGTCGGGACGGTTGAGCGTCACCGTCGCCACGTCGTCGCGAACCGTCACGTCACAGGGCGTATCCATGGTCCCTCACAGCCGCTTGGCCACTTCCTCGAGCATGACTTCCGTCGCGCCGCCGCCGATCGCGAGGATCCGCGCATCGCGCCACAGGCGCTCGATCGGCGTCTCACGAATATAGCCCATGCCTCCGAAACATTGCTGGCAGCCGTAGGCGACGTCGTTGGCGAGTTCGCCGGCGAGCGCCTTCAGCGCCGACATCTCGCGCACCGCATCGACGCCCTGTGCGTCCAGCCAGGCACAGTGATAGGCAAACGCGCGAACGGCTTCCGTGCGCGACGCAAGCAGCGCGAGCTTCTGCCGGACCGCCTCGCGCGCCCACAGCGGCTTGCCGAACGCCTGCCGCGCGCGGACGTGCTCGAGTGCGTAGCGGAGCGATTCACGGGCATTGCCGATCGCCATCGCGGCGAGCGCGAGGCGTTCGCGCTGGAAGTTCTGCATCAATGCGCGGAAGCCGTCGTTCTCGGCGCCGAGCCGATTCCCGGCGGGAATGCGACAGCCGTCGAACACGAGCTCCGCGGTATCGGAGGCGCGCCAGCCCGTCTTGTCGAGCACTTGCCCCACCGCGAAGCCCGGCGTGCCGCGCTCGACGGCGAACATCGTGATGCCGCGCGAGCCCGTCTCGAGCGGTGCGGTCCGCGCCGCGACGAAGTACAGGTCCGCGTGCACGCCGTTGGTGATGAAGAGCTTCGCGCCGTCCAGCACGTAGCTGTCGCCGTCGCGGCGCGCGGTC
>DASTIY010000347.1:0-3292 GCA_035717085.1 Casimicrobiaceae bacterium
AGCATGCCTTTGCTCGGGCTCGCTCGCTTGATCTCCGCGATCACGGCGGACCGGCCCGCGCCGATGCGCGCGCGAACGGCGTCGGCGAATCCACGTGTCGCGCTCGCCGCACGCGCTTCGCGCTCGACGACGTCGACCGGCCGCGCGACCTGCGCGGCGATCACTTCCTCGGACTTCGTCGCGAGGATGCGCGCGAGGATATCGCCGTCGCCCATGCGCGATGAGCGCTACGTTTCGACGCCGAGGGATCGCGTCGCGCGCACGAACTCGTCGAGCTTGCGCAAGGCGGCGCCGCTCGCGATCGCCGCGCGCGCACGCTCGATCCCTTCAGCGATCGAGCCCGTCCGGCCCGCCGCGTAGAGCGCCGTGCCTGCATTCAGCGCGACGATCTCGCGCGGCGTTCCTTCGGTGTTGCGCAACGCTTCGAGGACCATCTCCTTCGATTCACCGGCGCCGGTCACCTTGAGGCCGCGATTCGATTTCATGTGCAGCCCGAAGTCCTCGGGATGGATTTCGTATTCGGTGACCTCGCCGTCGCGAAGCTCGCCGACCATCGTCGCCGCGCCCAGCGACACCTCGTCCATGCCGTCCTTGCCGTAGACGACCAGTGCCCGCCGGCTGCCCAGCCGCTGCAGCACCCGCACGTGAATGCCGACGAGATCCGGATGGAACACGCCGACGAGGCTCGCACCTGCGCTCGCGGGATTGGTCAACGGACCGAGGATGTTGAAGATCGTGCGCACGCCGAGCTCCTTGCGCACCGGGGCCGCGTGCTTCATCGCACCATGGTGCGTCGGCGCGAACATGAAGCCGACGCCGACGTCCTCGATGCAGCGCGCCACCTGCGCGGGCGCGAGCATGATATTGGCACCGAGCGCCTCGAGCACGTCGGCACTGCCCGAGCGCGACGACACCGAGCGGTTGCCGTGCTTCGCGATTCGCGCACCGTCCGCCGCCGCGACGAACATCGAGGCCGTCGAGATGTTGAACGTGTGCGAGGCGTCGCCACCGGTGCCGACGATGTCGAGCAGCGAATCCGCATCGCTCACCTCCACCTTGGTCGCGAACTCGCGCATCACCTGCGCGGCCGCCGCGATCTCGCCGATCGTCTCCTTCTTCACGCGCAGACCCACGGTCAGCGCCGCGATCATCACCGGCGTCACCTCGCCGCTCATGATCCGTCGCATGAGCGACAGCATCTCGTCGTGGAAGATCTCGCGATGCTCGATCGTCCGCTGAAGCGCGTCCTGCAGCGTGATGGCCATGGTCAGCCGGGTCGGGCGAGGAAGTTGGCCAGGACTTTGCGCCCGTGCTCGGTCAGGATGGCTTCGGGGTGGAACTGCACGCCCTCGACCGCGAATTCGCGATGACGCACACCCATGATCTCGCCGTCCTCGGCGGTCGCGGTGATGTCGAGATCGGGCGGCAAGGTCGCGCGCTCGAGCGCGAGCGAATGGTAGCGTGTGGCATTGAACGGCGAAGGAACATCGGCGAACACGCCGCGTCCGTCGTGCACGATCGACGAAAGCTTGCCGTGCATGACACGCACGGCGCGCACCACGCGCCCGCCGAACGCCTGGCCGATCGCCTGGTGGCCGAGGCAAACACCGAGGATCGGCACCTGGCCCGCGAAGCGCCGCACGAGCGGCACCGAGATCCCGGCCTCGCTGGGCGTACACGGGCCCGGCGAGATCACGATGCGCTCGGGATGCAACGCCTCGATCTCGTCGACCGACAGCGCGTCGTTGCGCACGACCTTGACGGCGGCGCCGAGCTCGCCCAGATACTGGACGAGATTCCAGGTGAAGCTGTCGTAGTTGTCGAGCATCAGGACCATGGGCAACGCGTGATTCTAACGGGTCGCCCTCGCCGGTAGCGCACCGGTCGCCACCCGGCCGGAAGCGCGCTGCGCGCAACCAAAAAAAGACCCCTCGAACTATCCGTTCGAGGGGCTTCGAGGTAAACGGTCCTGCAGTTACGCTTTCGCGCGTTCAGTGCCTGTCGTGCAGCCTCGTCACGGCGAGCGCCGGAACATGCCGACGAGCAGCGAGATGACGAACAGCGCGAGGAAGATGAAGAACAGCACCTTCGCGATTTCGGCGGCGCCGACGGCGATGCCGGTGAAGCCGAACACGGCCGCGATCAGGGCGATCACGAAGAACACTGCAGCGTATTGCAACATGGAAACCTCCTGGTCTCTGTGAAGAAATACCGCGCCGCACCTAGCGGCCGGGTGCTACTCGTCGTACGAAGCGCTCACGTTGAATCGGCCGAGGCGGTCGGCATCGGGCTCGAAATCGAGCCCCGTACCGGCTCCCGTATTGATCGATTCCAGCAGCGCCCAATCGTCCTCGAAGGGCAACGAGCTCGCGTCGAGCAGCGGAATGGCGGTCGTGACATCGCTCGTCGTCGTCGCTACCGTGGTACGCATGTCAGTTCTCCTCGCGGCCCGGACGCGGACCTTGCGAACCCTTCGTCAACGCCGGATCCTCGCCCTTCGCGCGCCGCTTGCCCTCGGCTTCGGCAGCTTCCATCTCGCGCGCTTCGGCGTCCGATTTCGGCGCCGCGGCTCGCGCTGCTTCCTCGACGCGTCCGGACTGGGCAAAATCCTTCACCGCGTCGTCGTACTGGCGCGTGCCCCCATAGCTGCCTTCGCCGTGGTCGCCCCCGCCGCGCAGCGCATCCATCTGTCCCGGTCCGCGCTGACCCGGCTCGCGACCCTGCGCGTTCTGCTGGCTCATCTGGCGACGCTCCGCCTGCTGCATCCGGTTCTCTTCGCGGCCTTCGTTCTCCAGGCGGTGCTCGAAGTCACGATGGCCGCCGAGTTGGCTCTGCTGTGTTTCGGGCGGCTGGCCCTGCTGCGACGACGCACCGCTTTGCGACGGCTGGCGGTTCGACGCGCCGCTTTGCGACGGCTGCCGATTCGACGCATCGCTCTGCGACTGCTGTCGCTTGGCACCGCCACTTGGGTGGTGCTGACCGCGGTCGCCCTGCTTCACCCGCTGCAGGTCACGATCCTGCTCGGGCCGGCGATCGGTTTGCTGGCTCGCCTGGTCGCTGCCCTGCCGTCCATGTCCCGAGCGGCTTTGTTGCGTTCCCATGAACCCTCCTCGTCGTAGCGGCGTTCAACGACGGACGTTGCCCGGCCGCGATGTGGAGGCATTGTGGGATGCCGGCCAAGGGTCCGCAGTCGGCGCGCGCCGATTCATGCGGTCGGGGTCGCGGCAAGGGCAGTGTCCCCGTCAGTCCTACGTGCCGGCGCCGGTGGGCGTCACTGCATCGTCGACACCGC
>DASTIY010000348.1:0-7391 GCA_035717085.1 Casimicrobiaceae bacterium
GCTGCACGAGCATCGGAATGCCGACCGGATGGTAGATCGCGGAGAAGATGCCGAGCAGCGTCAGCGCGATGCCGATCTGCCACGGGGAGCGCGTGGTCGCGACGAGGAGCGCGGCGGCGCCCATGCCGAAGAAGAACACGAGCATCATCGGTCGCCGGCCCCACAGGTCGCCGAGGCGTCCCGCCGGCAGCGAGCAGAGCCCGAACATCGCGAACGCGCCGACGCTGTAAGGCATCAGGTCCTCCCAGCGCGCGACGCCGAAATCGGCCGCGATCGCGGCGACCGACGTCGCGAAGATCAGCAGGAACATGTGATCGAGCGCGTGCGCGAAATTCAGCATCAGCGCGGTCGGTCTCGGCAGCGGTTGGCTCATTGCATTCGCGTGGAAGCGGCGGGACGAAAGCGCGACGCCATCGCCCACGCTTCGAAATCCTCGACCGGGAGCGGTCTTCCGACATAGTACCCCTGCACCGCGTCACAGCCTTCGCGGGCCAGCGCGCGCCACGTCGGCTCGTCCTCGACGCCCTCGGCGATCGCGCGCAGCGATAACGTGTGGCAGAGCTCGATCGTCGAATGCACGATCGCCGCCGATTCGCGATCGGACAGCATGCGCCGCACGAACGCCTGGTCGATCTTGATGCTCGACACCGGCATCTGCTGCAGGTAGCGCAGGCTCGAATAGCCGCTGCCGTAATCGTCGATCATCGATTCGATGCCGAGGTCGCGCAGCGCGGCGAGCCGCTCGATGACGACGTCGGGCTCCTCCATCAGCGCCGACTCGGTGACTTCGATCTGCATCCACCCCGGCGCGATGCCCCACGTCGCGATGAGGCCGCGTACGCGATCGAGCAGCTTCGGGTCGTGCAAATCGCGCGGCGAGACGTTGACGGCGAGCGGCTGGTCGAAGTGCGCATCGTGCCAGCGCGAGCGTTCCCTAAATGCAGCCTCCAGCACCCAATGCGTCAGCGGCGTCGTGAGTCCGGCGTGCTCGGCGAGGCCGACGAAGAACGACGGCGCGATCATGCCGTCGCGCGGATGGCACCAGCGCATCAGCGCCTCGGCGCCGCAGATGCGGCCGCTCGCGACGTCGGCTTTCGGCTGGCAATAGAGCATCAGCTCGCCGGCACCGATCGCCGCCTTGAGCTCGCCGATCAACGCGAGGCGCCGCCTCCGCTCGTCGTCGTACGGGCCGCTGTAGAGTGCACAGCCCCCGATGCCGGCGCGGTCCATCGCCACCTTGGCGCGGCGCATGAGCTCCTCGGCATCGCTGCCGTGCCTCGGATGGACCGCGATGCCGATCGCAACGCGCGCGTCGAGCGAAAGTCCCGCACGCTCGACGGGCGGGTAGAGCGCGTCCGCGATGCGGCGCGCGAGATCGGTCGCGTGTTCGGCGTCACCTTCGGTGACGAGCAGCAAGGCGTCGTCGCCAATGCGCGCGAGACGCTCGGGCGCCGGGACGGCGACGTTCTCGAGTCGTTGCACGATGGCGCGAAGCAGCGCGTCGCCCGCTTCGCGGCCGAGCGTGTCGCTCACTTCGTCGTAGCGTGCAACGTGAATCGACAGCACGCCAAGCGTCGCACCGCGCGGCGTCGCATCCGCGATCGCCGCGCCGAGCGCGTCGCGCGCTGCCGTGCGATTCGGCAGGCCGGTCACATGATCGCGCAGGGTCATGCGCCGGATCGTTTGCCGTGCCTCGGCCTCGCGCGCCTGCGTGCGCAGGCTCGAAAGGCCAAAGGCGACATCGTCGGCGAGTTCCTGCAACAGCGCCACCTCCATCGCGTCGAACGCGTCCTCGTTGTTCGAGACGAGGGTGAGGCAGCCGATGACTTCGTCGCCGCCGCGCAACGGAAGCGCGGTCACCGCGGCGTAGCCCAGGCGCAATGCGCCTCGGCGCCATTTCGCCAGCACCGGATCGCTCGCGAGTTGGCGACCGACGACCGGCTCGCCGGTGCGGATCGCCTCGCCCGATACGCTGGGCTGCGATGCATCCCACGACAGGCGCAAGCCGGACACGATGCGCGCCTCGGCACCGGCGTGCGCGACGGGCACGATCGTGCGCGAAGCGTCGTGCTCGGCGAAGCCGATCCACGCGATGGCGTAGCCGCCGACACTCGCGAGCGCTTCGCACATCGTCGTGAGCAGCGTGCGCTCGTCGCGCGCGCGAAGCAGCGCGCGATGCCCGGCACGCAGAGTCCGCAGAACGCGGTTGGTGCGCGCCGAATTGGGATCCCCCCACGCTTGCGGCGGGTCCAATGACGCTCGTGCGTCGCCCTCGCCTGTTCGCGCTCGCGGCGGCCCTTCGGGCTCACGCGCTGCGCTGCCCCCCGGGGACTTCGCGCCTCGGGGCGGCCCTTCGGCGCTCATGGACCGTCAGTCATGCCGCAAGCGCGCGCAACTGGTCGGCGAGCGCCTGCGGAATGTCGACGCCGTCGGCCTTCGCCTTGCGCGACGACGCGACGCGGCGCGCGCCGGGCAGGCGCACGTCGGCATCCTCGCGCATCGCGCCGATCAGCGTCTCGACGCGCTCGAGATAGACGTCGCGACCGGCGAGCGCGTCGGGATCGATGACGAGGAACGCCTGACCGAGGCGCGGCCGATTGCCCTCCTCCACGAAAAACGAGCTCGCCTCGAATCCGAGCGCGGCGCCGGTGAGTGCGGTCACCAGCAGTTCGACGACGAGCGCGAGCATCGCGCCCTTCGTCCCGCCCATCGGCAGCATCGAGCCTTCGAGCGCCGCCTTCGCGTCCGTCGTCGGACGGCCTTCGCGATCGAGCGCCCAGCCGAGCGGAATCGCCTTGCCGGCCTTGGCGGCGACCATGATCTTGCCGCGTGCGACTTCCGACAGCGACAGGTCGATCGTGAGGGCGACGCCGTCGCGGCGCGGGAAGACGGCGGCGATCGGGTTCGTGCCGAACAACGCGCGCTTGCCGCCGGCCGCCGGCATCGCCGACGGCGAATTGCCGAACGCGAGACCGACGAGACCGGCAGCCGCCACGGGCTCGAGATGCCACGCCGCAACGCCGAAATGATGGCTGTTCGTCACGCCCGCGAACGCCACGCCGAATTCGCGGGCGCGACGGATCGCTTCGCCAACCGCGAGCTTGCACGCCGGAAACGCAAGTCCTTCGCGTGCATCGACGAGAATCGCGCCGCCGCGCTCGCGCGCGATCACCGCCACGGCGGCGCCCTTCGCGCGGCCGTTGCGAAGGTGCGTCGCGTATTGCGGCACGCGCGCCATGCCGTGCGACGCCAGTCCTTCCGACTCGGCGGCGGCGAGCGCGTCGGCGGTCGCGTGCGCCATCGCTTCCGATGCGCCGGCACGCAGCAGCGCGCGGCAGGCGAGATCGCGCAGTTCGGCGAGAGGCAACGTCGGCACGTTCAGCGACCTTCGAGCGCCGCGGCGACGCGCTGCGCGATCAACGACGACACGCGCTCGTTCGACTCGCGCGTGACCCCCGCGATGTGCGGCGTGAGCAGCAGATTCGGACAATCTGCAAGCGTCGAGCGAGCGGGCAGCGGTTCGTGCTCGAACACGTCGAGTGCGGCGCCGCCCAGGCGCCGCGTGCGCAGCGCGACGGCGAGCGCGTGCTCGTCGACGACGCCGCCGCGCGATGTGTTGACGAGGATCGCGTCGGGTTTCATTTTGGCAAGGGCTGTCGCGTCGAGCAGATGACGTGTCTGGTCGGTCAGTGGAACGTGCAGCGAGACGACGTCGGCTTCGGCGACGAGCGCATCGAGCGCGCGCGGCGTGGTGGACTCGTCACGCCACACGGGCGAGTCACGGGGAACCTCGGGGTCGTGCGCGACGACGGCCATGCCGAGCGCGCGCGCGAGCCGCCCGGTGAGGCGGCCGATCCCTCCGAATCCGATGAGACCGAGCGTCTTGCCGGCGAGTTCGCGGCCGTTCGAAAGCGCCGGCCGCGGCCACGCCCCCGAAGCGACCTCGTGTGTCGCGGTGTACGCGCCGCGCAGCAGCATCATCGCAGTCCCGATCACGTATTCGGCGACGGCCTGCGCGTTGGCGCCGGTGGCCGGAACGACGACGATGCCGCGCGCGGCACAGGCCTCGACGTCGATGTTGTCGAGGCCCACGCCCAGGCGCCCGACCACGCGCAGCCGTCGCGCGCGCTCGAGCAGCGCTCCGCGCACCTGCGTTCGATTGCGCACGATCAGCGCGTCGGCGCCGGCGGCATTTTCAGCGAGCGCGTCGGCGGAATCGACGAGGTCCGGGTCGTACTGGACCGTGAAGCGCGCGGCGAGCGCGTCGACGGCGGCACGGTCCATGAATTCGCTGATGACGATGCGCATGGCGCGCGCCGCGTTCGCGGGATCAGGACGTCGCGAAGAGCTGGTTCATGTCGGCGAACGCCTTGAATTCCAGCGCGTTGCCGAACGGGTCGAGGAAGAACATCGTCGCCTGCTCGCCCGGCTGCCCGGCGAAGCGAACGTACGGCTCGATGATGAAGTCGGTGTTCGCCTCGCGAAAGCGCGCGGCGAGCCGGTCCCACGTCGCACGGTCGGTGACGACGCCGAAATGCCGCACCGGCACCTGCTTGCCGTCGACCAGGCTGGTCCCATCGCGCATCGCGCTCGCGTCGACCTTGTGCGCGACGATCTGGTGCCCGAAGAAATCGAAGTCGACCCAGTCGTCGCTGCTGCGCCCTTCCGCGCAGCCGAGGAAGTCGCCGTAGAAGCGACGCGCCCGCGCGAGATCGGTGACGGGAAACGCGAGATGGAAGCGCGGGTAATTCTGCGTCGGAACGTGATTCAACTCTGCAATCCCCATTTGCGCACCGTCTTCGCCTCGAGCACGCGGAACACGACGTTCTCGACGAGAAGCCCGATGACGATCACGGTAAAGAGCCCCGCGAACACGTTCGGAATCTCCAGCTGGTTCTTGTTCTCGTAGATGTACCAGCCGAGCCCGCCCGAGCCCGACGAAACGCCGAACACGAGCTCGGCGGCGATCAACGTGCGCCACGCGAACGCCCAGCCGATCTTGAGACCGGTGAGGATGCTCGGAAACGCGGCCGGGATGAGGATGCGCGCGACGTAGCGCAGCCCGGTCAGCCCGTAGTTGCGACCAACCATGCGCAGGGTGTTCGACACCGACAGGAAGCCGGAGTGCGTGTTGAGCGACACCGCCCACAAGACCGAATGGATGATCACGAACACGATGCTGCCGGTGCCGAGGCCGAACCAGATCAGTGCGAGCGGCAGGAGCGCGATCGCCGGCAGCGGATTGAACATCGACGTCAGGAGCTCGAGGAGATCGGTGCCCACGCGCGACGTGATCGCGATCACCGTCAGGACCGCGGCGCAGCCGATGCCCGCCGCGTAGCCCATCAGCAGCACCCGCAGCGACGTGACCGCCTTGGTGAAGAGATCGCCGCCGAAGATGCCCTTCACGAACGAGGTTACCGTCGCCGAGAACGTCGGGAACAGCAGCGGGTTGTTGAGCTGGCGCGCGTACACCTCCCAGACGACCGCGAGCACGACGAGCAGCGCGAGCTTGCGCACCCAGCCCTGGTTCGTGACGCGCTCCCAAAGCGAGAGCGGCTTCTCGACGATCCCGAACGATGCGGTCGAGATCGGCTCGCGCAGGACCTCCGGGCGGGCTGCAGGGGCGCTCGTCAGGTTCATGTCGAAGCTCCCGTTTCAGGCATGCGCGGGCTCGGCCACCGGTTCCTCGATCGAATCGGCGAAGAGCATCGAGTGAATTCGCTGCTCGAGCGCCGTCACCTCGGCGCCGCTGGCGCTCGGTGGCAAGCTGTCGAGCTCCGCCTTCACCTGCCCCGGGTGCGGCGACAGGAGCAGGATGCGGCTGCCGATCTTGATCGCCTCGGGAATCGAGTGCGTGACGAAGAGCACCGTGAAGCGCGTGCCCTCCCACAGCGCGAGCAATTCGTCCTGCATCTTGCGTCGCGTCAATGCGTCGAGCGCGGCGAACGGCTCGTCCATCAGCAGGATGTCGGGCTCCATCGCCATGCCGCGCGCGATCGCGACGCGCTGCTTCATGCCGCCCGACAGCGTGTGCGGATAATTGTCGGCGAACGCCGTCAGGTTCACCTTGCCGATGTACTCCATCGCCTTGTCCTCGGCGGCCTTGCGCGGCAGGCGCCCCGCCGAGCGCAGCGGAAACATCACGTTCTCCCTGACGGTGCGCCAGGGCAGCAACTGGTCGAATTCCTGGAACACCATCATCCGGTCGGGTCCGGGCCGCGTCACCGGATCACCCTTGAGCCGGATCTCGCCTTCGACCGGCTTCATGTAGCCGCCGACCGCCTTCAGCAGCGTCGACTTGCCGCAGCCCGACGGGCCGAGCAGGATGAAGCGGTCGGAGCGCAGCACGTCGAAGTCGACGCGATACGTCGCGGTGACGAGATGATCCGTCGTCTTGTACTGCAGCGTGACGCCACGCACGGCGAGAAGCGGCGTCTCGGGAACGGCTTTCATCCTTTCCATGGGAGCTTGTTTCATTCGGTCCATGGGAGCGCGTCCAGGTCGACGTTACCACCGGTGACGATGATACCCACGCGCGCGCCGCGCACGTCCAGTGTGCGCTCGAGCAGGCAGGCGAGCGGCACCGACGACGACGTCTCGACGACCTGCTTCATCCGCTCGAACACCATGCGCATCGCGCGCACGATCGCGTCCTCGCTGCAGGTGCCGATCGCCTCGACATTGGCGCGGATCGCCGCGAGCGTGCGCGCGGACAGCGTCGTGCGCAACCCGTCGGCGATGGTCGTCGTCGCGGGCACCGGCTCGACGCGCCCGCTGGCGAAGCTGCGCATCGCGTCGTCGGCGTTGGCGGGCTCCGCGCCGAGCACGCGGATGCCCGGACGAAGCGACGTCGCGGCGATGGCCGTTCCCGACAACAAGCCGCCGCCCCCGCAGGGCGCGATGACGACGTCGAGGTCCGGTACGGCGTCGAGCAACTCGACGACCGCCGTTGCCTGACCGGCGATGACGCGCGGATCGTCGAACGGATGGATCAGCGTCGCGCCCGTCCCGCGCATCACGTCGTCGCACGTCGACTCGCGCGCCTCGAGCGTCGGCGGGCAAAGACGCACGGTCGCGCCGAAGCGACGCACGTTGGCCTTCTTCACGTCGGATGCGTTCTCCGGCATGACGACGTACGCGGGGATGCCGCGACAGCGCGCCGCATACGCGATCGCCGCGCCGTGATTGCCCGACGAATGCGTGACGACGCCCTTTGCCGCGGCTTCGTCGTCGAGGGAGAACACGGCGTTGCACGCGCCGCGCGCCTTGAAGGCACCGACCTTCTGCAGGTGCTCGCCCTTGAAGTACAGCGACGCGCCGACCTCGTCGTCGATCGCGCGGCATGTCATCACCGGCGTGCGGTGCGCGTACGTCGCGATTCGCGCCTG
>DASTIY010000349.1:0-10035 GCA_035717085.1 Casimicrobiaceae bacterium
CCGCCGCAGTTCGCGCCGACGACGCACGACGCGCTCGGACAAGCGATGGGTGGTGATCCGGATCGCGGCAGGTACGTCTTGCTGCAATACGGTTGCATCACATGTCACGACATTCCGGGCGTCGTCGGCGCGGCGATCCCCGTCGGTCCACCGCTCGACGGCATGGCCCTGCGCAGTTTCATCGGCGGCGTGATGCCGAATTCCGCGGAAAATATGGTGCGCTGGCTGCTCGCTCCTCAGCAGTTCGTGCCCGACGGCGCGATGCCGAACCTCGGTGTCATCGAGCGCGACGCGCGCGACATGGCGGCGTATCTCGAATCGCTGCGCTGACGCGCGTGATCTCACGATGGCCCCATTCCGCATCCTGACGTTCAACGAGATTTCCCCGGTCGGGCTCTCCCGCTTTCCGGCGGACCGATACGTCGTCGGCCACGGTGTCGCTGTGCCCGACGCCATCCTGCTGCGCTCGCACGACCTGCGCGAGACACCGGTCCCGGCGAGCGTGCGCGCCATCGCCCGCGTAGGCGTCGGGACGAACAACATCCCCGTCGACGCGCTGTCCGCACGGGGAATTCCGGTGTTCAGCACGCCCGGCGCCAATGCGAATGCGGTGAAGGAGCTCGTCGTCGCGGCGCTGCTTCTCGCCGCCCGCAACATCATTCCCGCGCTCGCTTACGTCGCCGGTCTCGCGCGCGACCCGCCGCACCTTGCGCAGCGTATCGAGCAGGAAAAGCGGCAATTCGTCGGCATCGAATTGCCGAGCCGCGTGCTGGGCATCGTGGGACTCGGCGCAATCGGCGGCCTCGTTGCGGACGCGGCCATCAAGTTCGGCATGGACGTCGTCGGGTTCGACTCGGAGATCACCGTCGAAGGCGCTTGGCGCCTGCCGTCGAGCGTGCGCAAGGCGCGCAGCGTCGAGGACCTGCTGCGACAGTCGGATTTCGTCACGGTCCACGTGCCGCTGCTCGACTCGACGCGGCATCTGATCGACGAGAACCGCCTCGCGGTCATGAAGCCCGGCGCATCCCTTCTCAACTTCGCCCGCGAAGCGATCGTCGACGAGGACGCGGTCCTGTCGGCGCTGCGCGCCGCGCGGCTGCGCTACTACATTTGCGATTTTCCGAGCAAGCGGCTGCTCGGCGAGCGCGGTTTCGTCGCGCTTCCCCACCTCGGCGCATCGACGCGGGAAGCCGAGGACAATTGCGCCGTCATGGCCGTCGATCAGTTGCGGCGCTTCCTGGAGCGCGGGACGATCTCGAGCTCGGTGAATTTTCCCGACATCGAAATGGCCGATGCAGACGTCGGCCGCATCGCCATCGCGAACGCGAACGTCCCGAGCATGCTCGCGCAGATTTCCACCGCGTTGGCCCGCGCCGGCCTCAACATCCACAACATGGTGAACCGGTCGCGCGGCAACGTGGCCTACACGCTCGTCGATATCGACGGCAGCGTTACACCGGCGTTGACCGACGCTCTCGAGGCCATCGACGGCGTACTGTCGGTGCGTGCGGTCGCCGGCGACGCGTCGGCCTGATCGCTGCAGGCCGCCGGGCCGACCGGTCGCGCGCTACACCCCGCCCCACACCTCGCGCGCGGTTTCCACGACGAGTTGGAGCTTCGCCGTCTGCGACTCGACCGCGATGTCGTTGCCGTGCACGGTGCTCGAGAACCCGCATTGCGGCGACAGGCACAGCTGGTCGAGTGGAACGTATTTCGCGGCTTCGTCGATGCGTCGCTTGAGCGTGTCCTTCGATTCGAGCACACCGACCTTCGTCGTGACCAGGCCGAGCACCACGGTCTTGCCCTTCGGCACGTGTCGCAAGGGCGCGAAATCGCCGGAGCGCGGATCGTCGTACTCCAGAAAATACCCGTCGACGCCGAGCTCGTTGAAGAGCACCTCGGCGACCGGCTCGTAGCCACCCTCGGCCGCCCACGCGCTCTTGAAATTGCCACGACAGAGGTGAATGCAGACGGTCATCGACTTGGGCCGCCGCGCAATCGCCGCGTTGATGAGCCGCGCGTAACGCCGCGGCAGCTCGTTCGGATCGTCGCCGCGCTGCCGTGCGCCTTCGCGCATCTTCTCGTCACATAGATACGCGAGGTTCGTGTCGTCGAACTGCAGATACGTGCAGCCCGCGTCCGCGAGGTTCTGCAGCTCGTCGGCGTACGCTTCGGCGACGTCCGCGTAGAACGCTTCGAGATCCGGATACGCCTGCTCGCTGATCGCGTGGCGGCCGCCGCGGAAATGCAGCATCGTCGGCGAGGGAATGGTCACCTTCGGCGTTCGCGTCGTCACCGACTTCAGGAACTCGAAGTCCGCGCGCTGGATCGCCTTCGCGTGGCGCACCTTGCGCGTCACCTGCATCACCGGCGGCTCGAAGTCGACTTCGCCCTTCGCGCTGTGGAAACGCACGTGAATGCCACCGTGCGTCTCGACGCCGTCGAGTTGGGTCAGGAAATCGACGTGGAAGAACGTGCGGCGGAATTCGCCGTCGGTGATGCCACGCAGGCCCAGGTTCTCCTGGTAGCGGACGATTTCGCGGATCGCCTCGTCCTCGACCTTGCGCAGCGCTTCCGCGCCGATCGTGCCGCCGCGAAACTGCTCGCGCGCATCGAGCAGATATTTCGGGCGCAGGAAGCTGCCGACGTGGTCGGCGCGAAACGGGGGCGTGTTGCGCACGCCGGTGGTCGTCCGGGGAGCTGCGGTTGTCGTCGTCATCGGTCCCTCGCTGGTCGAATCGTTCGTCATTTTCCAATTTCCGCGCGATCGCGTTGCGTCGTCTCGGAGCCTTCGACACGCATCGGGTCCTCTTGACGCGCCTCGACGTCGGCAATCGGACCCGCGCGATCGAGCGCATCCTGCAGGCGCTCGACGCGCGGCCCGCTCTTGCGCCCGCGCCGCAGCGAAATGCCCTTCGCGAACCACGCGAGGCCCGACCACAGCGCGATCACCGCGAGCGGCCATGCCAGGAACCGCGGCGCGAGCGCGCCGACGATGCCGATGGCGCAGGCAACGGCCGCCATCAGGAACAGCAGGCCCGCCTCCGCCGGCCCGAGGATGCGCCGATCGGTCAGCGCGGCGCCGAGGGCGCTCCCGACGCTGACCGCGCCGGCGGCAGCGCGGCCCGCGCTTCCGGACGGTGCACGTCGAGCATGTCCGTTGTCGTGCCCGGTCTCGGGGGACGACGCGCGCCGCACGCGGTTACGCGGCGTCAACACGATCTCGGTGGTGTGCTCCAGGTCGGTCTCGTACTGCACCGCCATCTTGTCGGCGAAGCCGCGATCCTCGATCGCCACGTCGAGCTCGTAGTTCGACATCCAGCTCGCGAGATTCAGGTTGGTCGAGCCGACACGCGACCAGCGCCGGTCGGCGACCGCGGTCTTCGCATGCATCATCGTGCCCGCCCATTCGAATACCCGGACGCCGGCTTCGAGCAGCGGCCGGTACTGTGCTCGCGAAAGCGGCGAAAGTGCGGGAATGTCGCTCGAGCCCGGCACGAGCAGGCGCACGTCGACGCCGTCGCGCGCGGCGGCGCGCAACGCCTGCACGTACGGCGACGTCGCGACGAAATACGCGTCGGTCAGCCACAGCTCGCGCTTCGCGATCGCCGAGATCACGAGATCCATGCGAAAGGTGCCGGCGAGATTCGGCTCGTTCGCGATGACGTTGAGCCGCATCGAACCGGCTTCCGGGATCGATTCCTCGGTCGAGAAGCCGTCCGCAGGCACGGCCGCCCCGGACGTCGCGAACACGCGCAGGAACGCCTGCTCCAGCGAGTGCACGGCAGGGCCGCGAATCGCAATGCCGGTGTCGCGCCACGGCTCGAGCCTTCGCCGTGGATCGCCAAGCCAGCGCTCGGAGAGACAAAGACCGCTTACGAAACCGACCTCCCCATCGACCACGATCGTCTTGCGATGATCGCGCGAAAGCCACCCGAGCGGGCTCGACAGGTGCGGCGGATTGAACACGCGCACGTCGGCGCCCGCCTCGCGCACCGGTTTCCATAGCGACAAGCCGCGCCAGCTGCCGAGCCAGTCGATGATGACGTACACACGAACCCCGGCGCGCGCGCGCTCGGCCAGAACCCCCGCGAAATCCTGGCCGATGCGGTCGTCTTCGACGATGTACTGCTCGAAGAGAATGTAACGCGACGCATTGGCGAGCGCCTCGCGCCACGCAGGATAGTTCTCGCGCGCGTCGCAGAGCAGCTGCACGTCGTTGCCCGTCGTCGACGGGCCGCCCGCGGCACGCGAGAACGCGCGTTCCGCGAGCTCGGCGAGCGCCGCCGGCGCGACGGTCGAAATGCGTGGCCGATCGGCCAGCAACGTCAACCGGCGTCGGACAGCGGAACCGGCGCCGGCACCCCGGTTCGCGCAGCGTCGCGCGATACGCGAAGCGACCCGACCAGTCCCGCGAGCACTGCCGGGTCGATTGGTTTCACGACGTGATAGTCGAAGCCGACGCTCTTCGAGCGCAGGCGATCCTGCTCCTGCCCATACCCCGACACCGCGACGATCATCGTGCCGCCGTTCTCGGGCTGCGCGCGAATGTGCTCGGCGACGAGATAGCCGTCGATCGCCGGCAGGCCGATGTCGAGCAGCACCGCATCGGGACGCAGGCGCCGCACCGACTCGATCGCCGCGCGGCCGTCGTACGCCACATGCACGTCGCAGCCGTTCATCCGCATGATGCTCGCGGTGCTGTCCGCGACGTCGCGATTGTCGTCGACCACGAGCACGAGCAAGCCCGCCGGCGAAGCGCCACTGATCGCCGACGCGATGTTCGCTTCCGTCGAGGTATCGGCGTCGGTGGCGACCGGCAATCGCACGGTGAATTCGCTGCCGCGATTGCGGCCTTCGCTGCGCACGCTGACGCGTCCCTGCTGCATCTCGACGAGCCGGTGCACGAGCGTGAGGCCGATGCCGAGGCCGCCGTGCGAGCGCGCCAACGTGCGGTCGGCTTGCGTGAATGGATCGAAGATCGAGGCGATGAACTCGGGGGGAATGCCGATACCCGAGTCGCGGATTCGGAAGACCACCTCGTCACCGTCGCGCGCTGCCGACAACGAGATGCGCCCGCCCTTCGGCGTGTACTTGGCCGCGTTGTTGACGAGATTCGACAGGATCTGCGCGACGCGCGCGAAGTCGCCGCGCAGTGCGAGCCCCTCGACGGGCAGCTGCAGCGACAACGTATGCCGCTGCGCGTCGATGTTCGGGCGGCTCGTCTCGATCGCGGCGGCGACGACCTGCGCAACGTCGACGGTCTCGAGCTTGAGCTCGATCTTGCCGCGCGTGATGCGCGACACGTCGAGGAGATCGTCGACGAGGCGCACGAGCTGTTTCAACTGTCGGCCGATCAGGTCGCGCGCCCACGCGACCTTGACCGGATCGGTCTCGCTCACGCGCAGGATGTGCACGGCGTTGCTGATCGGTGCGAGCGGATTGCGCAGCTCGTGCGCGAGCATCGCGAGGAACTCGTTCTTGCGCTGGTCCTCGTCCTGGATCTTGCGGAAGAGGAGCGCGTTGTCGAGCACCGTCGCGCCACGCGTCGCGAGGTCGGCGACCATCGCGACGGCGTCGGCATCGAAGCGACGCTCGGCGGCGTCGAGCCCGAGCGAGAGCACGCCGAGGCGGCGACCGCGCACGAGCAGCGGCACGATCATCAGCGTATGCACCGACAATCCGCGTGGCAGGTCGATGCGCGCGGCCTCGTTCGCGGCGTCACGCTCGATCGTTTCGGGCTTCCCCGATTCGCGCACGCGCTGCGCGACCTCTTCGAGCAGCGGGCTGCCGAGCTCGAGCAGCGACGCCGTCAGGAGCGGGTGCTCGGGATCGTTCGACGACCAGACCATCTCGTGCCGATCGAGCTGGCCATCGATCGCGCTGATCGACAGCAGGCCGACGTCGGCAAGCCGCGGCACGACGAGGCCCAGAAACGCGCGCAACGTCGCCTCGAGGTCGAGGGAGCTCGCGAGTGCCCCGCTCGCCTCGGCGAGGAATGCGAGGCGGCGCGATGCACGCTCGGCCGCCTCGCGCGCCGCCTTTTCCTCGACGAGTGCGATGCGCTCCTGCGCCTGCCGCTTCGCCTGTTCGGCGAGGAGGTGCAGCTCGACGAAGACATTGACCTTCGCGCGCAGGATCTCCGGCACGACGGGCGAGCTGATGTAGTCGACGGCGCCGAGCGAATACGCCTTGCGGATGCGCGGTTCGTCGCCGTAGTCGGACGTGATCAGCATGATCGGCGTGTGCGCCGACTTCTTGCGTCCGCGGATGAGCGCCGCGGTCTCGAGGCCGTCGAGACCCGGCATGTTCACGTCGAGCAGGATCAGCGCGAAGTCGTGCTCGAGCACCTGCTTCAACGCTTCGTCCCCCGACGTTGCGGTGAGCACGTTCTGTCCGAGGTCCTCGAGCATCGTCTGGTAGACGAGCAGCTTGTCGGGCCGATCGTCGACGACGAGAATGTTCGCGCGCTCCATGCCCGCGTTCGCGGTCGAATCGTTCATCTCAACGCGACAGCCATCCGCGCAGGCAGCCCAGCATCAGCTCGGTGTCGACCGGCTTCGACAGGTAGTCCCACGCGCCCGCCTCCATGCACTTCTCGCGGTCGCCCTTCATCGCTTTCGCCGTGACGGCGATGATCGGCGTGTCGCGGTACGCGGGGATCTGCCGGATCTCGCGAATGGTATCGATGCCGTCCATCTCGGGCATCATGATATCCATCAGGATCGCCTCGACGCCCGGTTGCTGCTGCAATGCGCTTACCGCGTCGCGCCCGTTGTCGTGCGACTCGATGACCATCCCGCGATCCTCGAGCAGCGATGTCAGCGCGAAGATGTTGCGCATGTCGTCGTCGACGATCATCACCTTGCGCCCGTGCAGCACCTGGTTCGCGTCCTGCAGCGCCTTCAGGGTGACGCGATGCGCGTCCGGCATCGCCGTCGGCGCGCGGTGCATGCAGAAGCTCGCCTGCTGCAAGAGCTGCTCGGGCGAACGTGCCTCGCGCACGCCGGCGCGCCGCGCGAAGCCGCCGAAATGATCGAACTCCCCGAGATCATGGCCTTCGCCATACAAAATGACGGGGACGTCGTGCGCCCCTGCGGTACCGTTGCCGCCATTGCCGAGCCAATCCGGCGGTGACTCGAGCGTCGCGTCGAGCACCACGCAGTCGACGGCATCCGACGCGAGAATACGCGCCGCTTCGTCGCCCGACGCGACGGCGCTCACCTTCAGGTCGCCTGCGCCGAGATAGCTCGCGAACCACGCGCGTTTCTGCGCGCTGCCCGACACCGCGACGAGATGCCGTCGCGCGCGCAGCAAATAACCCGCAAGGCGCTCGAGCAACGCGTCGATCTGGGCCTTGCTCTGCATCGGCTTCGCCGCGAACGTCCACGCGCCCGCCTTCGCGGCGCGTTCGCGCGATTCGTCGGTCGAGATCACGGCGACCGGAACGTGTCGCGTCTGATCGTCGTTCTTCAGCCGATCGAGCACGCGCCAGCCATCGATGTCGGGCAGGAAGATGTCGAGCGTCACGCCTGCGGGTGAATATTCGCTCGCCAGTGCGAGCGCGGACACGCCCGAAGCCGTGACGATGCCCTTGAAGCCGCGTTCGCGTGCCGCCTCGAGCAGCAGGCGCGCGAAGCGTGCGTCGTTCTCGACGATCAGCAGCACGCGATCGCCCGGCCCGATCGCACGCCGATCATCGGCCGCGTCGTCGTCTTCACCGGCATCGATCGCGGCCGGCTCGTGTTCGAGCGCCGAGCCGTTGCCGCTTGGAGAAACGTCGCCGACCGGAACGGACGGGATCTCGACGATGCGTGCGGCCGGAGCCACGTTGCCGGAACTCGCATGCATCGTGTCGACGTAACTGCGCTCGGCGCCGAGCTTGCGCAATGCCCGCGGCGGCGCGTACGTGATCGGCAGGAACAGCGTGAACGTGCTGCCACTGCGCGGTACGCTGGTGAGACGGATCTCCCCGCCGAGCAGGCGCGTGAGCTCGCGGCTGATCGCGAGGCCGAGGCCCGTGCCGCCGTACTTGCGGCTCGTGCTGCCGTCGGCCTGCTGGAACGCCTCGAAGATGATCTGCTGCTTGTCGGGCGGGATGCCGATGCCGGTATCGCGGACCGAGATCGCGATGACGCCGGAAGCGCGATTCAACGTCTCGTTCTGCGGATCCCAGCCGCTGGACACCCGGTCCATCATGAGCGTCACGCTGCCCTGGTGCGTGAACTTGAACGCGTTCGACAGCAGGTTCTTCAATACCTGCTGCAGCCGCTTCTGGTCGGCGAACATCGCCGAGGGCAACCGTGGATCGACGCGAATGAAGAAATCGACGTTCTTCGCTTCGGCGACGTGGCGGAACGTGCGCTCGACGTAGCGCGAAAGCTCGTCGAGCCGCACGTCCGACGGATCCATGACGACCGTCCCCGACTCGATCTTCGACAGGTCGAGGATGTCGTTGATGAGCGTGAGCAGATCGTTGCCCGATGCGTGGATCGTCTTCGCGAACTCGACCTGCCTGGCCGTGAGGTTGCCACCCGGGTTCTTGCACAGCTGGTCGGAGAGGATCAGCAGGCTGTTGAGCGGCGTGCGGAGCTCGTGCGACATGTTGGCGAGGAACTCGGACTTGTATTTCGACGTGAGCGCGAGCTGCTCCGCCTTCTCCTCGAGCGCCTGCCGCGCCTGCTCGACCTCCATGTTCTTGCGCTCGACCTCCTGGTTCTGGTGCGCGAGCAGGCCCGCCTTCTCCTCGAGCTCCTGGTTCGTCTGCTGCAGCTCCTGCTGGCGACTCTGCAATTCCGTGGCGAGCGACTGCGATTGCGCGAGCAGATCCTCGGTGCGCATGTTCGCCTCGATCGTGTTGATCACGATGCCGATCGACTCGGTCAGCTGGTCGAGGAACTGCTCGTGCGTCGGGCTGAAGCGCTCGAACGACGCAAGCTCGAGCACGCCCTTCACCTGTCCTTCGAAAATGATCGGCAGCACGAAGATGTTCTG
The DNA here is from genome assembly GCA_035717085.1 of Casimicrobiaceae bacterium. Taxonomy (GTDB): domain Bacteria; phylum Pseudomonadota; class Gammaproteobacteria; order Burkholderiales; family Casimicrobiaceae; genus VBCG01. The sequence goes on from DASTIY010000349.1 coordinate 8,995, forward strand.
CGGGGCCGACGCGCCGAGACCCGAGTGGATCTGCACGTAATTTTGCGGCACGTTGGCGAGAAGGATCTTCGAACGCTCGACCGCGCATTGGCCGACCATGCCCTGGCCGAGCTCGAGCTGGCTGCCGAGTGCGCTTTGCCCCTTCGCGCCGTAGCTCGCGACGAGCGTGAGCCGCGGTGCTTCGCGCGTGGCGTGCAGCACGTAGAAGAGCGCGTGTTGCGCGGCGACGACCGGCGCGAGCTCGGAAAGGATCAGCCGCGCAACCGTGGTCAGGTCCTTCTGACCCTGCAGCATCCGGCTGAACTTCGCGAGGTTCGTCTTCAGCCAGTCCTGTTCGGTGTTCTTGCGCGTCGTGTCGCGAAGATTGCGGATCATCTCGTTCGCGGTGTCCTTCAGCGCCGCGACCTCGCCACGCGCCTCCACGGTGATCGAGCGCGTGAGGTCCCCCTGCGTCACCGCCGTCGCCACTTCGGCGATGGCGCGCACCTGCGTCGTGAGGTTCGCCGCGAGCTGGTTGACGTTCTCGGTGAGGTCCTTCCACGTGCCCGACGCCCCCGGGACCTTCGCCTGCCCGCCGAGCTTGCCTTCGACGCCGACTTCGCGCGCCACCGTCGTCACCTGATCGGCGAACGTCGCCAGCGTGTCGATCATGCCGTTGATCGTCTCCGCGAGCGCGGCGATTTCGCCCTTCGCCTCCACGGTGAGCTTCTGCTGCAGGTCGCCGTTCGCGACCGCGGTCACGACCTTCGCGATACCGCGCACCTGGCTCGTGAGATTGCCGGCCATGAAGTTCACGCTGTCGGTCAGGTCCTTCCACGTGCCGGCCACGCCCTTCACGTTCGCCTGTCCGCCGAGGATGCCTTCGGTGCCGACTTCTCGCGCCACCCGCGTCACTTCCGAGGCGAACGAGCGCAGCTGATCGACCATCGTGTTGATCGTGTTCTTGAGCTCGAGGATCTCGCCCTTCACGTCGACGGTGATCTTCTTCGACAGGTCGCCGTTCGCCACGGCCGTCGTCACGTCGGCGATGTTGCGCACCTG
>DASTIY010000350.1:0-6461 GCA_035717085.1 Casimicrobiaceae bacterium
ACGTATAGAGCGCGGCCGCCGCGTTCGCGACGAACGCAGCGAGCACCACCGAGCTGGCGCACATCAGCGCGATGATCGCGAGCCAGCGCGGCGAATGCACGAGGCGACCCGTGACGAACGGACGTCGCCTCGTGCGCGCCATCCGCACGTCGAGGTCGCGCTCGACGTATTGATTGAAGGCGCCCGCCGCGGCGGAAGACGCGACGACCGCGAAGATCAGCAATGCGACGCGCCAGCTTGCCGGCGCGCTGCCCGGTGCGACGGCGAGGCCCGCCAAGGCGGTGAAGCCGATGACGAGCCCGATGCGGAGCTTGAAGAGGTCGAAGAACAGGCTGACGGCGCCCGGCTTTCGGGCCGGGGCTTGCTCGCCGGCGCGCGCGGTCGCGTTCATCGTCGTCGTTTCCGATTCGTTGACTGACAACCGCGCGGGCCCCGGCATGTGCGTTCCGGAACCCGCGCGTCCCCGATCACGACAGCGGCCAGACCGTCGACAGGTATTTCCAGTTGACGAAGTAGTAGAGGACGAACGCGATCAGGAAAACCATCGCGAGCGTGAACGTGCCCGGCGCGACGAAGCCCGCGACGCCGATGTTGCCGTGCCCGGTGATCGCCGCGGCCACCGGTTGACGCACCGGCCGCGCCACCGCGCCTTCGCGCATGGACACGGGGCGGAACTCCGGCGTCACGATCTTCTTGCCGAAGAACACGCTCCCGACGGTGATCAGCAGGTACGACGCGCCGCCGACGATCGCAACGAGGCCGGACAGCGCGGTGAGCCCCATCATCAGGTACGCGGTGCCCGCGAACTCGTAGCCGAGCGGGTTGCCGGCGAAGGTCATGTCCCAATGCCGCCGCGGGACGCCGAGCGTGCCGGCGCCCATCATGAACAGCGCGAACGCGCTCATGCCGAGGCCGAACAGGTACGGTTGCCACTTCGCGAGCTTCGGGAACATCAGCTCGCGCCGGAACAGCGTCGGTATCAGGAAGTAGGTGAGCGCCATGAACGCGAGCGTGGTGCCGACGACGACCGTGGCGTGGAAGTGGCCGGGCACGTAGATCGTGTTGTGGATGATGAGGTTCAACTGCTCGGTGCCCATCATGACGCCCGAGATGCCGCCGAGGAACCCGAATCCGATCAGCGAGATGAACATGCCCGAGAACACCGGGTTGCCCCACGGCGCCTTGCGCAGCCACTCGAAGAGACCGCGGTCGAAGCCCTTCCGGCGCTGCGCCACCTCGATCGCGCCCGGCACGGTCAACCCGTGGACCATCGACGCGAGCACCGCGAGGTACATCGCGTAGCTGGTGTTGAAGATCTTCCAGTTCGACGTGAGCCCCGGGTCGGACAGCAGGTGGTGCGCGGAGGCGAGCTGCAGGAAGAAGATGTAGAGCAGGAACGCTCCCCGCGAAACGCGCTCCGAGAGCGGCTTCGCGCCGAAGACGATCGCCGCGATCGCGTACCACACCGCCACGTGCGCCGAGACGTTCACCTGCTGCGAGGAATGGCCGAACGCCCACCACACCGTCTTGTACATCAGCGAATCGACGTACGGCACGAGTCCGACCGACCACATGAACGTCGGAATCAGGATGATGGCGCCCGACGCGATGGTGAAGACCGCGATGATCGCCGCGGTGACCGCACCGAACGTGACGAGCGGGAGCGACCCGTTGTACGTCTTCTCGCTCTTCGCGACGACCAGCGTGCCGAAGAACACGAAGCAGCCGATCAGCGCGCCGACGGCGAACAGGATCAGGCCGAGGTAGAACGCCGGGTTCGCGCCCATCGGCACGTACGAGGTGAACATCACGCTCGAGTCGCCGCGGAACACCGCGACGTTGTTGACGAGCGCGCCGATCACCATCAGCCAGAAGCCCGCCCACGCCCATTTCGGCCCGGCGATGCGGCACTTGAGCAGCACGCAGGCGGCGAAGTACAGCACCGCGATCTCGAAGAAAATGATCCACACGACGAGCATGTCGACGCCGTGCGCGGTCAGCGCGAGGTAGAACCAGTCGGCCGGCAGCAGGTGCACGGCCGGCCAGCGCGTCAGGACGACCAGCAACGCGAGGATGCCGCCGACGAGCAGCGACACGACCCCGGCGACGGCGTTCCAGCGGATCAGCTTCTCGGCCGTCTCGTGGAAGACGAGTCCGGTCGCCGGGTCGGTGCGGAAGTTGCGATTGATCACGATCGAGGCTCCCCTATTTCTTCACGACGTAGAGCTTGCTCGCCATCGTGTGATGGCCGATGCCGCAATACTCGTTGCAGATGATCGAGAATGTGCCCGCGCTGGTCGGCGTCACCGTCACGATGTGCTCGTAGCCGGGATGGACCTGGATGTTGATGTTCTCGGGCTGCAGCGAGAAGCCGTGCATGAAATCCATCGCCGCGAGATGGATCCGGTAGGTCTTGCCCTCTTCGAGCTCGAGCATCGGCCACCATTGCCACAGCCGCGCGATAAGGTAGGCGTCGCCGCCGGGCGCCGGGTGTGCGACGGGGATCTTGAGGTCGGTCTCGGTTCGCACCGTCGTCTTGTCGACGAACTCCTGCGCCTTCTTCTGGAACGCTTCGGCGGTGGTCCTGTACGCCTCGTTCGAGAGATTCTGCTTACCGTACACGTGCCAGTACGGCATCATCACGAACATGATGATGCACCACACGAACGCGATGACGATCCACGTGCCTTCGACGCGGTCGAGCGGCTGCTTCCACCAGATGCGCTCGACAGGGGGTTCAATGGCGCTCATAGGGTTCTCGCGTCACTTGGCCATCGGAATGCCGACGATCTCCATCACGCCCCAGATGATGTAGAGAACGGTCGGCATCGCGACGCCGATGAAGAGCAGCAGGAAGGGGTTGTCGAGCAGTTGTTGCATCGCAGGTATCCGCTCGTCGAGCTCGTCGTCTTCGTTCGTTTCGAGCACGTTGGTCGCCATCTTTTCGGTCATCGCCTCGCTCCTTGAAGTTGCACGCCCGGCGGCCGCACACACGAGGGCGCCCGCGTCACCGCCGGAATCTAGGCTTCGCCGTGCGCAGTGCCATTGACGCGGATCAAGCAATGTCCGGACGCTGCCGTGTTGAATGGCAGCCGTGCAACAGGTGAAAGGATGAACGATGCAAGCGGATGCGCTCGCGCTGCAATGGGATCGGAGAAAGTCGCATGGCGACGGCGTCGCGCGCGATCGCGACGTCGGAAACCGGTCTTCCTCGGACGTCGGCGCGCGCAGCGTCGCGGCCTGGCTCTTCGCCTGCTGCGCGCTGGTGTTCGCGATGGTCGTCGTCGGCGGCGTGACGCGCCTCACGCATTCGGGCTTGTCGATCGTCGAGTGGCAGCCGATCATCGGCACACTGCCGCCGCTCACCGACGCCGCGTGGCAGGAGGCGTTCGCGAAGTATCGGCAGACGCCTGAGTTCAGGCTCGTCAATCACGCGATGGACGTGCATGCGTTCAAGGGCATCTTCTGGTGGGAGTACTTTCACCGGCTGCTCGGGCGCGCGATCGGCGTCGTGTTCTTCGTGCCGCTCGCGTGGTTTGCGCTGCGCCGGCGCATCTCGCGCGACCTCGCCAAGAAGCTCGGCGCGATCTTCGTGCTCGGCGGCCTGCAGGGCGCGATGGGCTGGTACATGGTGCAAAGCGGCCTCGTCGACGATCCGCGCGTCTCGCACTTCCGCTTGACCGCGCACCTCGGGCTCGCGCTCGCGATCTTCGCGGCGATGTTCTGGATCGCGCTGTCGATCGTGCGGCAACGCGCGGGCGGTGTCGTTGCGGTGAGCGATGCTGCGCAACGCGCAGGTGCACGCCTGCGGCACGCCGGTGCGTGCATCGCAGCGCTCGTGTTCGTGATGGCGCTCACCGGCGGCCTCGTCGCCGGCATTCGCGCGGGCTTCGCGTACAACACGTTCCCGTCGATGAACGGCTACGTCGTGCCGCCGGAAATCATGATGCTGGACCCGTGGTACCTGAATCCGCTCTACAACATGGCGACGGTGCAGTTCGATCATCGTGCGATCGCGTGGCTGCTCGCATTCGCCGTACCCGCGTTTGCCGTCGCGGTGCTGCGCAGCAGGACGGTGTCGCGCGCCGCGAAGATCGGGACGGTGCTCGTGGTCGCGATGCTCGCGGTGCAGATCGCGCTCGGCATCGCGACGTTGCTGCTCCGCGTGCCCGTGACGCTCGCGGCGTTGCATCAGGCAGGTGCCGTGCTGCTCTTCGCAGCGGTGCTCAATGTCGCGCACGCGTTGCGGACGACGCCGAGCGTCAGCCGCGCGGCATCACCGGCTCATTGACGAGGCGACACGATGGCGACGATCGAACTCGACGTACGCGGCATGCAGGCGCCCGAGCCGCTCGAACGCGTCCTCGAAAACCTCGACCGGCTCGGCCCGGACGATTGCCTGCGCGTGAAGATCAACTGCCGGCCGGTGCCGCTCTTCCGCATCCTCGACAACAACGGCTACTCGCACGAGGAGGCGCCGGGCGTCGACGCCCTGCTCGAGATCTCGATCCGCAAGAAGTAGAAGCAATGGGTGTCAGACACGTGCCTGACACCGACGCTCAGCCGTGATACTCGCGCAGCCGCGCCGGATCGACGATCCGGATCTCGCGACCCTCGACCTCGATCAGCTTCTGCTCGCTGAGGTCGTGCAGGATGCGCGAGAAGTGCTCGGGCGTCACGTTGAGCCGCGACGCGACGACCGCCTTCGACGTCGTCAGCCGCATCACGTACGGTGCGTTGGCGGCCGCGAGCTCCTCGTCCTGCCGCAGCAGGTAGCCGATCACGCGCTCGGTCCCCGATTGCATCGAGTAGGACTCGACGTCGGAGATCAGGCTGTGCAGCCGCCGCGAGAGGCCGGCGAGCATGCGCCGCGCGAAGTCGGCGCTCCGCTCGATCTCGTCGAACACCGCCTTTCGCGAGACGTGCAGCAGCATCGAGTCGGCGAGGGTCTGCGCCATCACGATGTAGGGCTTGCCCATGAACATCAGCGCTTCGCCGAACGAGTAGCCGGCGGGGATGATCTCGACGACCTTCTCGCCACCCTGCGGCGACAGGAACGCGAGCTTCACCTGGCCGTAGATGACGACGTGGAAGCCGACGCACGGATCGCCGCGATTCACCACGATCTCGCCGCGCGGGACGTGCAGCTCGGTGGTTCCCGCCGCGACGCGGTCGAGCTCGGCCGGCGCGAGCTCCTCGAACAGGGGCAGGCGCGACAGGAAAGTCTGGGTGCTGATCTTGGGGCGTGACATGGCCTGCGTGCGCGCGCAAGCGTATCACGCCATGCCGGGTCACCGCTCGCTTCAGCCGGGTGCCGGTACGAGCCTCCCGAGAAGATGGGCGATCAGGTCGCGCACGGGGCGAATCTGCGATCCGAACGGCAGCGGCCCGGCGCCGCGGAAGAACAGGCCCTTGCGCACGTCGCCGCGCAGTGCGGCGGCGAGCTGCGTGTCGATGCAGAACTGTCCGATGTGCGCGATGCCGTCGCGCAGCCCGCATTGGGCGAGGCAGTCGAAGTACAGCGTGCAGCGCTTCTTCGCGTGCGCGACCGCCTGCAGCGCCGGCAGATGGCGCAGGTAGTTGTCGAGCCAAGGCGTGCGCACGGCCCGCGCCGGCAGGCCAGCGACGCTGACGAACTCGACCAGGTCCGCGGGCTTGGCGTTCGCGAGAACCTGCTTGAATTCGAGAGCCGCGTCGCCTTCCTCGGTGACCGCGAACGCGGTGCCGAGCTGCACCGCGCGGGCGCCGAGCGCGAACAGCTCGCGCACGCGCTGCGGCGAATGGATGCCGCCCGCGGGGATCAGCGGGATCGCGTCCTCGGCGAGTCCCATGCGCGCGAACACGTCGAGCGTCGCGGGAATCGAGCGCTCGAAATCGAAGCGCGGATCGTGGAGATCGTCGACGCAGGCCGCGCCGAGGTGGCCTCCCGCATGGCCGGGATGCTCGAGCACGATCGCATCGGGCAGGCGCTTGCGCCGTTCCCATTTGCGCAGCACGACCTGCACGCCGCGGGCGTCGGACAGGATCGGGATCAGCGCGATATTCGGATGCTCGCGCGTCTGCTCCGGCAAATCGAGCGGCAACCCCGCGCCGACGACGATCGCCTCCGCGCCGCTCGCACACGCCTGCCGCACGTAATCGGCGTAGCTCGACACGGCGCGCATCACGTTCACCGCGATCATGCCGCGGCCCTGCGCGAGCGCGCGCGCTGCCGTGATCTCGCGGTCGAGCGCCTCGAGGTTCGCCGCGTCGATCGCGGCGCGATCACGGCAGTGCCGCGTCCGTTCCATGAGATCCGGATGATGGCGCCGCAGGTCGACCGACGAGATCGTGCCGACCGCGCCTTCGCGGGCGACGGCGCCGGCGAGCCGGTGCGCGGAGATGCCGACGCCCATGCCGCCCTGCACGATCGGCCGCAGCGCGCGGCCGCGGATAGCGCGAGTAGGGGACGTGGGAGGAGG
>DASTIY010000351.1:0-2184 GCA_035717085.1 Casimicrobiaceae bacterium
CACTTTCCGCTGACCGGCGTCGTCTATCCCGCGCCGGAAGCTTCCGCGCCGCCGCTGCCCGCCGGTGATTACGGCGTGGACGCGCAGGCGCAGGGTCGCGGCGACGAAAGCGACCTCGCGGGGCTTCGCGAGTATCAGCGCGGCGATCCGTTGCAGCGCGTCGCCTGGAAAGCGGTCGCCCGCGGCGCCGGCTGGTTCTCGAAGGCGTTCGAAGGCACAGCTTCGGGTGGCCCGGTGACGCTCGAATGGGCGCGCTTGCCGGGCGACCTCGACACCGAAGCGCGGCTGTCGCGGCTCGCCGCGTGGGTTCTCGCCGCGGAACGTGCCGCGCGCCCATTCGCGTTGTCGCTGCCGGGTTTCGCGCTGCCGCATGCCGTCGATCCCGAGCATCGACGGGCGGCGCTGACGGCGCTCGCTCTCTTCCCGGAGCGCCCATGAAGCCGCTGCTCGCAGCGCACCCGTGGCGGAGCCCGGTGCAGCAAGCAAAGCGCGATGCGACGCTGTCACACGCGCAGGTCGTGAACCTCGGGATCCTGCTGGCGCTCGCGCAACTGCCGCTCACGCCCGACGTTCCGGTGTGGGTCGCGATCAGCGGCGTCGCATTCATCGCGTTGCGCTTCGTACTCGTGCATCGCGCACGGCGCCGCAACGCCGTGACGACGACGCACGTTCCGGCGTGGCTGCTCGCGCTCGTCGCCGTCGCGCTCGCCTTCCTGATTCGGCACACCTATGGCTATTTCGTCGGCCGCGATCCGTGCGTCGCGTTCCTGTTCGTGCTCGTCGGCATCAAGTTCCTGGAAGTGCGCACGCTGCGCGACGGCACGCTGCTCGTGTGCCTCGCGATCTTCCTGCTCGTCACGCCGTTCTTCTACAGCCAGTCGATCGCGTCGGCGCTCTTCGCGCTGCCTGCGATCGGCGCCGTCGGCGCCGCGCTCGATGCGCTCGCCGACGGCGATGCGCGATCGACGTTCTCGTCGATCCGTCGCGCGTGGCGACGCACCTTCGTCATGGTCGCGCAGGGCCTGCCGATCGCGGCCGCGCTGTTCGTCCTGTTTCCGCGCCTCGCGAGTCCATTGTGGGGATTGCCGGCTGACCGCACGGCGGCCAGCGGACTCTCCGATTCGATGTCGCCGGGATCGATCAGCGAATTGTCGCTGTCCGACGCGGTCGCGTTTCGCGTCGACTTCGACGGCGCGCCGCCGCCGCCGCGACTGCGCTATTGGCGCGGTCCCGTGCTCTCCCTCTTCAACGGACGCGAGTGGCGCGCGGTGTCGCCGCAACCGGGCGGTCGTCTGCTGCACGGCGACGCGCCGCTCGTTCGCTATTCGGTGACGCTGGAAGCGAACGATCACCCGTGGCTGTTCGCACTGGACTTTCCTGCCACGCTTCCCACGATCGAGGCCGGCGGCACGCGCGGCAATGCGGGCGGCCTCGCCGGGTATTCACGCGAGCAGCAGCTCATCATGCGCGGCCCGATCTCGCAGCCGATCCGCTATACGCTCGACTCGCTGCTCGTCGACGAATACCCGATCGCGTCCGCACGCGAAATCCAGCAGAACTCGCGCACGCCGCCCGGCAATCCTCGGACCGCCGATTTCGCGCGGCGGCTGCGCGAGCAGAATCCCGACGACCGTCGCTTCATCGGCGCCGTGCTGCGCTGGTTTCACGACGAGCCGTTCTTCTACACGCTCGCGCCGCCGCTGCTCGACGAGCCCGAGCCCGTCGACATGTTCCTCTTCGACACGCGGCGCGGCTTCTGCGAGCACTACGCCAGCGCGTTCGTCGTGATGCTGCGCGACGCCGGCATTCCCGCGCGCGTCGTGACCGGGTACCAGGGCGGCGAGATGAATCCGCGCGGCGGCTACATGATCGTGCGGCAGTCGGACGCGCACGCCTGGGCGGAAGCGGTGATCGACGGGCGTTGGCATCGCTTCGATCCGACCGCGGCAGTCGCCCCGTCGCGCATCGAGCGCGGGTTGTACGGCTCGGTGCCGGCGACCGATCCGGTGCCGCTGTTCGCGCGCGAGGACGGAAGCTGGCTGAAGGGATTGCAGCTCGCGGTCGATGCGATCAACCACCAGTGGCGACGCCACGTGATCGAATTCAACCGCGACCGGCAGCGTGCACTCTGGCGCGATTGGAAGATCGACGATTTCGCGCCATGGCAGATGGTGACGGCGGTCG
>DASTIY010000352.1:0-10384 GCA_035717085.1 Casimicrobiaceae bacterium
CTCCGACACGTGTCAGAGGTGGCTTTCGAAGTCGCCGGCTGATTTCACCGCGCTACACTGCGCGCATGTCGCGCCTGCCGCACGCCGGCGTGCTCGCGCACGTCTCGCTGCTCGTCGTCGTCGCCACGCTGTTCATCGCCAGCGAGGCGTCTGCGCGCGAGCGTTACGTCGAACCGAACGAGATCGACGTCCGCACGCTGCCGCGCGAGGCGCGCGAGGTCCTGACGCTGATCCACTCGGGCGGACCCTTTCGCTACGAGCGCGACGGCGTCGTCTTCGGCAATCGCGAGCGTTCGCTGCCGCGCCGTCCGCGCGGCTACTACCACGAATACACGGTGCACACGCCCGGCTTGCGCACGCGCGGGGCTCGGCGCATCGTGTGCGGAGGCTCGCGGCAGGCGCCCGAAGTATGCTATTACACGGACGACCACTACGCGACCTTCAAGAGGATCCGCGAATGAAGCTTCCCGAGCTTCGTGGCTACGACGACGCCGGCATGCTCGAATACCACGGCCACGCCGATGCGGTGGCGGCCGCGGCGCACGAGGCGAAGCTTCGCTACCTCGACGTCGACCTCGCGCGGGCCGACGATCGCGCGACGCTCTTCCGGGCGCTCGCCAGGGGCCTCGAGCTGCCCGATTATTTCGGGAACAATTTCGACGCGCTCGCGGACGTACTGGAGGACCGGGACTGGCTCGGCAAGCACGGCTGCGTGATCCGGCTCGGGCATGCCTCGCATTTCCGCAAGACGCACCCCAACGATTGGCACACGCTTGACGACATCTTCACCGAAGCCTCGGCGTTCTGGCGCGAGCGGCAGGTGCCGTTCTGGGTCGTCGTGAGCTGAGGATGGAATCGCCGGGATCCAAGCAACCCGTTTCCGCGCTCGTCATCGTCTACACCGCGGAGCTGCACGTGCTGCTGCTCGAGCGCGCCGACTTTCCCGACCACTGGCAATCGGTCACCGGCAGCCGTGACCAGGACGAGACGCTGGCAGACACCGCGACCCGCGAGCTGCTCGAGGAGACCGGCATCGAAGCCGAGGCGTTCGGCGGCGTGGTCGACTGGCATGTCTCGCGCGACTACGAGATCTATCCGCAGTGGCGGCATCGCTATCCGGCAGGAACGACGATGAATACCGAGCACGTGTTCTCGGTGGACGTGCGGCAGCCGGTCCCGATCCGCCTCGCCACGCGCGAGCACCTGCGGTACGTATGGCTGCCGTGGCGCGCCGCCGCCGAGCGCTGCTTTTCATGGACGAACCGCGACGCGATTCTCGCGTTGCCCGAATTCGTCGAGCGTCGCCAACGGGGAAGGACCGAGGCATGACGCGCCGGGATGCGTTGCGCGCGCTCGTGTGCGTCGCGTTCGCGGCCTCCGCGTGTCCCGCGCACGGCCAGACGACGCTCGTCGAGGCGCCGCCACCGCAGCCGGTCCTCATCCTCAGTGCATCGGCAACGAGGGCTGTCACCAACGATCGCATGCAGGCGGTCATGCGCGCGGAAGCGGATCGACCCGATGCCGCGCAGGCCGCCAACGACGTCAACGCGCGCATGGCACGCGCCCTCGCGCGCGCAAAGGCGGTGCAAGGCGTCGATGCGCGCACCGCGGGCTACAGCTCGTATCAGATCTCCGAACCGAACGTGCCGATCCGCTGGCGCGTGTCGCAGACGCTCGTCCTCGAAGGTCGCGATTTCGTCGCGCTGTCGGCGCTCGTCTCGCAGTTGCAGGGAACCGACGGCCTGCTGCTGTCCGGGCTCGATTTCACGGTGAGTCCGACGGCGCGCCGGGTCGCCGAGGATGCGCTGACGCAGGAGGCGATTCGCGGCTGGCAACGGCGCGCCGAGCTCGGCGCGAACGCGTTCGGTGCGAAAGCGTATCGCACCGGCCGCGTCACGATCCAAACGAACGATTTCGGCGGGCCGCGGCCCATGTTCAAGGCGGCGGGCGTCGCGGCGGCAGCGAGCGCCGCGCCGGTGACGATCGAAGGCGGCACGACCGACGTGACGGTGACGGTCAGCGGCGAGGCGATCCTCGAGACGGCGCCGCGGTAAGTCGGGGACTTGGGGTCGGAGCTGTAAGGATTCTCGCTGCGGGACTTTGGGATCAGCTCTGATCCCAAAGTCGGATTCGCGAATGAAAGGACACGACGCATGGATCTCGATCCGGTCTTGCTGTCCCGTGTGCAGTTCGCGTTCGTCATCGCGTTCCACATCCTGCTGCCGGCGTTCACCGTCGGGCTCGCGTCGTTCATCGTGCTGCTCGAAGGTCTCTACCTCGTGCGCCGCGACCCCGACGACCTGCGCCTGTCCATCTTCTGGACGCGCATCTTCGCCGTGTCGTTCGGCATGGGCGTCGTATCGGGCATCGTCATGCCGTTCCAGTTCGGCACGAACTGGAGTCGCTACACCGACGCGACCGGCAACGTGCTCGGCCCGCTCTTCGCGTACGAGGGCCTGATCGCGTTCTTCCTCGAGGCCGGCTTCCTCGGCATCCTGCTCTTCGGGCGCAAGCGCGTGCCGCCCTTGGCGCATTTCTTTGCGGCGGTGATGGTCGCGGCGGGAACGTTGTTCTCGTCTTTCTGGATCCTCGCCGCGAACAGCTGGATGCAGACGCCTGTCGGCCACGAAGTCGTCGACGGCCGCTACGTTCCGGCGGACTGGCTCGCGATCATCTTCAATCCGTCGTTCCCGTATCGTCTCACCCATACGGTCACCGCGTTCTATCTCACCACCGCGTTCACGGTACTGGGCGTGAGCGCCTGGCACCTCAAGCACGGTTGGCACGTCGCCACCGCGCAGCGCGCGCTGCGCATGACGGTGGTGTTCATCGCGATCTTCGTACCCATCCAGATCATTCTCGGCGACCTGCACGGCGTCAACACGCTGCACCACCAGCCGGTGAAGCTCGCCGCCATGGAAGGCTTGTGGGAAACGCGCTCGCACGTTCCCGCGGTGCTGTTCGCGATCCCCGACGAGGCCGCGGAGACGAATCACGCGGAAGTCGCGATTCCCAACGTGGGCAGCCTTTACCTGACGCACGACTTGAGCACCGAGGTGAAGGGGCTCAAGTCGGCGCCCCCGGACGAGCGCCCGCCGGTCGCGCCCGTATTCTTCGCCTTTCGCGCGATGGTCGGCCTCGGCATCCTGATGCTGATCGTGGCGTACTGGGGGCTGTGGCTGCGTCGCAAGAATCGCCTCGCGGCATCGCGCGGATACCTGAACGCCTGCATCGCGATGATTCCCGCGGGCTACGTCGCCGTGCTCGCCGGCTGGACCGTCACCGAAGTGGGGCGGCAACCGTGGGTCGTCTACGGTTTGATGCGAACGCGCGACGCGGTCTCGCCGTCGCTCACCGGGTCGGACGTGCTCACTTCGATCGCCCTTTACGTGCTCGTGTACCTGATCATCTTCGGTGCCGGCATCTATTACATGGTGCGGCTCGCGCGCGCGGGCCCGCCCGAGCACATCGAGATACGGGAGCCGTCGCTCGACGAGCGACCCGCGCGACCGCTGTCCGGCGCGCACGCGGACTAGGAGCGACCGATGGAACCCCTCGACCTCGTTCCCGTCTGGACCGTCATTCTCGCCGCCAGCGTGTTCATGTACGTGCTGCTCGACGGCTTCGATCTCGGCGTCGGCATCCTCTTCGCCTTCATCCGCGACGACCACGAGCGCACGCTGATGATGAACTCCGTCGCGCCGATATGGGACGGCAACGAGACGTGGCTCATCATGGGCGGCATGGGCATGCTCGCGGCGTTCCCGCTCGCGTTCGCGATCATCATCCCGGCCGTCTATTTCCCGATCCTGCTGATGCTGCTCGGCCTGATTTTCCGCGGCGTGGCGTTCGAGTTCCGCCTGAAGAAATCGAGCCAGCAGCACTGGTGGGACGCGTCGTTCTTCGGCGGCTCGGCGATCGCAACGTTCTTCCAGGGCGTCGTCCTCGGCATGTACGTCGAGGGCTTCACGGTGAGCGGCCGCGTGTTCTCGGGCACGAGCTTCGACTGGTTCGGGCCGTTCCCGCTCCTGACCGGCGTCGGCCTGCTCTTCGGGTACACGCTGCTCGGCGCGACATGGCTCGTGATGAAGACCGAAGGCCGGCTTCAGCAACACGCGCGCAACCTCGCGCTCGTCGCGCTCTACGGCGTGCTCGCGTTCATCGCGATGGTGAGCGTCTGGACGCCGCTGATGCACGGCGAGATCGCACAGCGCTGGTTCAGCACGCCGAACATCTTCTACCTCGCGCTCGTGCCGATCGTCACGGCGATCATCGCGTTCGTCACGTGGCGCGCGTTGCGGCGCGACAGCGATTACGTCCCGTTCATCGGCGCGATGGGCCTCTTCGTGATGTGCTACCTCGGCCTCGGCATCAGCCTCTTTCCGTACATCGTGCCGTACGCGGTCACGCTGTGGGACGCCGCGGCGACGCCGTCGACGCAGATGTTCCTGCTGATCGGCACGTTGTTCCTGCTGCCGATCATCTTCACCTACCTCGGTTGGTCCTATTACGTATTCCGCGGCAAAGTGAGCGCGGAGGTCGGTTATCACTGAGATGAGCCGGGATTACCGGACGAGTCTGATCGTCGGCGCCGGCGAGGGGCTCAGCGCCTCGGTAGCGCGACGCTTCGCCAGGGCGGGGATGAGCGTCGCGCTGGCCGCGCGCGACACGGGCAAACTCGAGTCGTTGCGCGACGAAATCGGTGCAACCGCATTCGGCTGCGATGCGTCGGACCCGGCGCAGGTCGCACGGCTGTTCGAGTTTGTGGAGCGGCAGTCCGGCGCACCGGACGTCGTCGTTTACAACGCGAGCGCACGTGCGCGCGGCCCGTTCGTCTCGCTCGATCACGAAGCGGTGCGTCGCACACTGCTCGTCAGCGCGTACGGGGCGTTCCTCGTCGCGCAACGCGCGGTGGCGGGCATGCTCGCCAAGCAATTCGGCGCCGTTCTTTTCACCGGCGCATCGGCGAGCGTGAAGGGCTACGCCGAGTCCGCGCCATTCGCGATGGGCAAGTTCGCGCTGCGCGGGCTCGCGCAAAGCCTGGCGCGCGAACTCGCCCCGAAGGGCATCCACGTCGCGCATTTCGTCATCGACGGCGCGATTCGCCCACGCGGCCGCGACGACGGGAACGACGCGATGCTCGATCCCGACGCCATTGCCGAGACTTACTTCAACGTGCTGATGCAGCCACGCAGCGCGTGGACTTGGGAGGTCGAACTGCGGCCGTGGGGCGAACGGTTCTGAGGAATTGAAAAAGGCGCCGCTCGGGCGCCTCTTTCATTGCATCGACTCCGCGAATCACGCCGCCGGCGTCGACTCCACCGCCTGCGCCTGCTTCGCGTCTTCTTCCGCCGCGGCCTTCATCGACAGCCGCACGCGGCCCTTCTCGTCGGCCTCGAGCACCTTGACGCGCACGATCTGGCCTTCCTTCAGGTAGTCGGAGACCTGGTTGACGCGCTCCTTCGCGATCTGGGAAATGTGCAGCAAGCCGTCCTTGCCGGGCAGCAATTGCACGATCGCGCCGAAATCGAGGAGGCGCAGCACCGGGCCTTCGTAGATCTTGCCGACTTCGACTTCGGCCGTGATCGCCTCGATGCGCTTGCGCGCCGCGTTGCACGCATCGGCGTTGACCGATGCGATCGTGATCGAGCCGTCGTCCTGGATGTCGATGGTCGTGCCGGTCTCCTCGGTCAGCGCGCGGATGACCGCGCCGCCCTTGCCGATCACGTCGCGGATCTTCTCCGGATTGATCTTGAACGTCATCATCCGCGGCGCGTGCTGCGACACCTCGGTGCGCGCGTGCGGCACCGCTTCCTGCATCAGCTTCAGGATGTGCATGCGGCCTTCGCGCGCCTGCGCGAGCGCGACCGCCATGATTTCCTTGGTGATGCCCTGGATCTTGATGTCCATCTGCAGCGCGGTGATGCCGCGCTCGGTGCCTGCGACCTTGAAGTCCATGTCGCCGAGATGATCCTCGTCGCCGAGGATGTCGGTCAGCACGGCGAAGCGGTTGCCTTCCTTGATGAGGCCCATCGCGATGCCGGCGACGTGCGCCTTGGTCGGCACGCCGGCGTCCATCAAGGCGAGGCTGCCGCCGCACACCGACGCCATCGACGAGCTGCCGTTCGACTCGGTGATCTCGGAGACGACGCGGATCGAATACGCAAATTCGTCGGCGGAGGGCAGCACCGCGATCAGCGCGCGCTTGGCGAGCCGGCCGTGACCGATTTCGCGCCGCTTCGGCGAGCCGACGCGACCGGTCTCGCCCGTCGCGTACGGCGGCATGTTGTAGTGAAGCATGAAGCGATCGCGATATTCGCCCTGCAACGCGTCGATGATCTGCTCGTCGCGGGCGGTGCCGAGCGTCGCGACGACGAGCGCCTGCGTCTCGCCGCGCGTGAAGAGCGCCGAGCCGTGCGTGCGTGGCAGCACGCCGGTGCGGATCGTGATCGGCCGTACCGTGCGCGTATCGCGGCCGTCGATGCGCGCCTCGCCGGCGAGGATCTGCTCGCGCACCACGCGCGCTTCGAGGTCGAACAGGATGTCGCCGACGTGGCGACGCGCGTCGGGCGACGCGTCGGCATCGATGCATTGCGCTTCGACTTCGGACGCGATTTCGCGCAGCCGCTGCGAGCGCGCCTGCTTCGAGCGGATGTGGAACGCCTCGCGCACCGGCGTCTCCGCAACGGCGTTGACGCGCGCGACCAGCGCCTCGTCCTTCGCCGGCGGCTGCCAGTCCCACAGCGGCTTGCCACCTTCCTCGACGAGTTGGTGAATGAGATCGATGACGGCTTGTTGCTGCTGATGGCCGAACACGACCGAGCCGAGCATGACGTCTTCGGGAAGCTCGTTCGCCTCCGACTCGACCATCAGTACCGCAGCTTCGGTGCCCGCGACGACGAGATTCAGCTGCGACTTCTCGAGCTCGGTCTTCGTCGGGTTGAGGATGTACTGGCCGTCGGCGTAACCGACGCGCGCGGCGCCGATCGGCCCGTTGAACGGCACGCCGGACAGCGAAACGGCCGCGGACGCGCCGATCATCGCCGGGATATCGGAATCGATCTCCGGGTCGATCGAGAGCACCGTCGCGACGATCTGCACGTCGTTGTAGAGACCCTCGGGGAAGAGCGGGCGCAGCGGCCGGTCGATCAGCCGCGACGTCAACGTCTCCTTCTCGGAGGGACGGCCCTCGCGCTTGAAGAAGCCGCCGGGGATCTTGCCCGCGGCGAACGTCTTCTCCTGATAGTCGACGGTGAGGGGAAAGAAATCCTGGCCGGGCTTCGGCTGCTTCGCGACGACGCAGGAGACGAGCACGACGGTGTCGCCAAGGCTCGCCAACACGGCGCCATTCGCCTGTCGCGCGATCTCGCCGGTCTCGAGCGTCAGCGTGTGCCGCCCGTAGGGGATCGACTTCTTGATGGGGTTCACGACAATGTCCTTTGCATGAAATGAAAATGGCCGCGTGTTGACGACGCGGCCATCGAATCGGGAATCAGCCGGACGCGAGCCTGCGCTGTCCGGGAGCGGCGCGACGGCCGCCGATCTCGACCGGACCCGTCGAGCCGGTGCGAAAGCGGCGAACGGCGATGTTCGACAACGTTCGGTTACTTCCGCAGGCCCAGCTTCTCGATCAGCGCCCGATAGCTGTCGGTGTTGCGCGACTTGAGGTAGTCGAGGAGCTTGCGACGTCGCGACACCATGCGCAGCAACCCGCGCCGCGAATGGTGATCCTTCACGTTGACCTTGAAATGCTCGTTCAACCCGTTGATGCGGGCGGTGAGCAGCGCGACCTGCACTTCGGGCGAGCCCGTGTCGCCCTTCGCGCGCTGGTTCTCCGCGATGACTTTCGCCTTTTCTGCGACCGTGACGGCCATGGAGATGATCCTTTTTTCGCTTTCGTCCGCTTTTGGAAAAGACTGCGATTATAGCCGGAAAACCCGTCACTTTTCAACCGGATTCGAGCCGTGGCCGTGGTTCGAAACGGAACCACTACCCGAGCCGTTCGCCGTCCGTTCCGGCCGTTCCGCCCGGCATCGCAGCGAGGGCACGAAGCACGGCGAAAAACGCGCGCACTCGCGCGGCCGAATCGAGCGTCGCGCCGAAAAATGACGACATCCGGGCACGTTGACGACCGACGTCGTGCTTCATACAGAAACGCCGCGCCTGATCACCCCAGCTGCCGTCGTAGCTGCCGCGCGACGCGTGCACCACGAGCAGCTCGCCCGCGACCCCGAGCCGAAAGCCCGCCCGTGCCGCCCGGTAGCTCCAGTCGAGGTCGTAGAGGTGGAAGCCGTCGAACGTGGTGGCGTCGAACGGGATCGCGCGCAGCGTATCGCGCCGGGCGGCGATGAGGACACCGTCGAGCGCGACCACGCCATCGGCCGTCGGACGCGGATCGAGCACGTCGACCTGCCAGCGGGGATCGCCCGCCGCACGGTGCGTGATCCACCCGCGCAAATGCGGATGTCCGCTCCAGCCGATCGCGGGCCCGCCGATCCGCGTGCTGCCGATCACGCCGAGCGCGTCGAACTGCGTGGACAGAAGCCAGGCGATCCGCGCGGCGAAGTCGTCGTCGAGCACGTCGACGTCGTCGTGCGACAGCAGCACGAATTCGCCCGTCGCCGTCGCGATCGCCGCGTTGTAGGCGGACGCCAGCGAAGCGGCATCGCGCACGACGACGAGCTCGTGCGGAACATCGGCAAAAAGTCGACGGTACAGCGCGACGGCGCGCGCGCACTTCGCGTCGTCGATCGAGCACATCACGATCGTGAACGAGCGCTGCTCCTTCGCCGGTGCAAGGTGCGTGGCCTGCCACGCGGGAGCGTCCTGGCTTTGCACGTATTCGGCGATCGTCGCGACGCATTGCCTTGCCGCGTCGAAGAGCATCGGGTCGCACGACCACGCGTGGTGAAGCGATCGCATGGCGCCGAGCGCGTCGCCACGCTGCTTCAGCGCGAGGCCCAGGTTGAGGTGCGCGTCCGCCATCGCCGGATCACGCGCGATCGCCTCACGGTACGCGTCGACCGCTTCGCGCCAGGCGCTCGACCGTGCCAGCGCCGTTCCCAACGCGAGCCATGGGAGTGCGGCATCGGGTCTCAAGTCGATTGCACGCCGCAATGCGACGACGGCGGCGGCGTGATCGCGACAGCGGTTCGCGACGACGCCACGCAGGTACCACGCGTCCGCGCGTCGTGGCGCGACCGCGAGCGCGTGCCCGACCCTTGCCGACGCCTCGCCGATCGCGCCGCGTCGCAGCATCTCGCGTACTTCCCGGATCAGCGGGCTCGCCTCGAATTCATTCACCGAGCTGCTGCCGCTCATTGCGCCAGCAGCGCTTCGGTGAAGCGCATCAGAACGCGCAGCGTATCGGGCGCGATCCGCCCGCCATAGCGCAGGTCGAATCGAAAGTCCAACGGGTCGCGCACGAGGTCGTCCTCGCCGATGGCGCGCCACGTGTCGCGGGGCAGCCCGTAGTTGTACGCGATGTGGCGAAGCGCGTCCGCGTCGAACGTTCCGCCATCGCGGAGGTACGCGAAGAGCTCGCTCCAGTGCGACGCGAGACGATTGTTCCCGGGCCGCGTGGCGCGGTGCGCGAGATGGCCCAGCACGACTTTGCGCTCGAGTTGTTCGGCACTGCGCACCGGGAAGTGCGCGAGTGCGGCAACGTGTTGCGGCAGCCGCAGATGCGGCGTCGGCCGGTCGCTTCCCTGATCGCCGACCAGGTGATTACCGCTCGCGACATACCATCCGGGTCGCTCGACGAAGACGCGCGCCACGATGCATTTGTACGACCCGTGCGCTTCGGCTTTGCGGCGCGCGATGAGGCGAGGCATATCGTTCGGTGCGAGCGCGCTCGTCGGCACGTATGTCTGCCAATGCATGACCGCGTTCGACCCGGGCGGGACGTCGGCAAGGACACGATCGAGCTCGCTTCGCGAAGCGACTTTCAGGAATTCGTCCGCGTCGATCGGGAAGACGAAGTCGGCGCCTTGCTGCGCGAAGAGTTGCCGCGCGAGAGCCGTCAGGCGCTCCGCCTGGAAGAACGCGGGCGCGGGATCGCGGAGGATGGTGACGGGCAACCCTTCGTCGCGAAGCGCACGCAGGATCTCGCCCGTTCCGTCGACCGACGCGTGATCGATGGCGACCAGCCCGTCGAGAACCGACAGATTGTGACGAACGAAGGCCTCGACGATGTCGGCCTCGTTGCGCAGCATCGTGATGCCGATTAGGCGCATCGAAGTCGCCGGCTCGATCGCTCAGGCGGGCACGACTCGGGCGGAGTTCGACCAGGACGCGTGGTCCTCGGCGGGCAGCAGCCGCACGGCGAGCAGCCGTTCGCCGTCGACCTCCGCGAGGCCGAGAAAGTGTCCTGCCGGTCCATACA
>DASTIY010000353.1:0-3356 GCA_035717085.1 Casimicrobiaceae bacterium
TGCACAATAACAATGTAGGGCCGAGCCACGCCCCGGTCAAATCGTCGTTTTGGATCATGGCCATAAATCCTGCCGATCGGCTGTTCAACGGCTATTTGCAACGCAGCATAACCAATCGCGGCCTGCCCGGTGGAGCTCTACCAGCTCCGTAGCTTCGCCACGGTCGCCGAGCTCGGACACCTGACGCGCGCCGCCGAGCGGCTGCACGTGAGCCAGCCTGCGCTGTCGGCGCAAATCAAGGCGCTGGAGGACGAGCTCGACGTGGCGCTGTTCGAGCGGAGCGCGGCGGGGATGGCGCTTACGAGAGCCGGCCGGGAACTGCTTCCGGACGCGTTGGAGGCCCTGGCCGCCGCCAAGCGCCTGCGCGGGCGCGCCTCCGCGATGCAGGGGGAGTTGCGGGCACGCCTTCGCCTCGGGACGGTGGCCGACCCCCAGCTCACGCGCGTCGCCGACGTCCTGCGCCGCACCGTCGACCACTATCCGCTGCTCGAGGTCGACGTGCACCAGACGATCTCCGGCGCAGCCTTCGGCCTCGTGCGCGACGGCGAGCTCGACGCGTCGTTCTATTTCGGCCGTGCGTCGCATGCAAGCATCGCGATCCTCCCGCTGCGCCCGCTCGCCTTCTGCATCGCGATTCCCGCCGCCTGGTCGACGCGGCTCGCCGGCGCGTCGTGGGACACGCTCGCCGCCGAACCGTGGATCATGACGCCGACGGTCAGCACGCATCATGCGCTCGCATCGGAACTCTTCGCCACGCACGGAATCGCACCGCTGCGCCGCGTCGAGGCCGATCACGAGGGCATCGTCAGCTCGCTCGTCGCGGCCGGCCTCGGCGTCGCGCTGTTGCGCGAAGACCTGGTGGAACAGGCCGCGGGCGCAATCGCGATCCTCGGCGACACGCGCATCGTCACGCCGCTCGCCTTCGTCCACCGCCGCGAGCGTGACGACGACCCGGCGATCCGCGCCCTGCGCGACATGGTCGCCGAGGTCTGGAACGTGGACGCGGCCGCTGAATCCAATCCAACGCAGTCCCTTGCTTCGGAGTGACGCATGAATCGACGCAATCTTCTTCGTAGTCTCGGCGCCGGCCTGCTCGTTCCGGC
This sequence comes from Casimicrobiaceae bacterium, assembly GCA_035717085.1. Lineage (GTDB taxonomy): Bacteria > Pseudomonadota > Gammaproteobacteria > Burkholderiales > Casimicrobiaceae > VBCG01. The sequence goes on from DASTIY010000353.1 coordinate 1,104, forward strand.
CGGATTCGCCGCGGCGCAGTACGTCGGCAAGCCGAAGACGGCGAAGTCGCCGCCCAGCGTCGAGGCGCTGCAGCGCGACTGGAAGCGCCTGCTGGCAAGCGACGCGCAGGTCGCCGCGAACGCGACGCCGATCGTCAAGACGGACGCCGAGTGGCAACGCGAGCTCGGTCCCGCCGCTTACGCGGTGTTGCGCCACGAAGGGACCGAGCGGCCGTTCACCAGCCCGCTCAACGACGAGCACCGCGCGGGCGTGTTCGCGTGCGCCGGCTGCGCGTTGCCGCTGTTCAGCTCGGCGATGAAGTTCGACAGCGGCACGGGCTGGCCGAGCTTCTTCACGACGATCCCCGGCGTGTTCCAGACGAAATCGGATCATCTGATCGTCGTCGAGCGCACCGAATACCACTGCGCGAAATGCGGCGGGCACCACGGTCACGTCTTCGACGACGGCCCCGCGCCGACCGGCCTTCGTTATTGCAACAACGGCGTGGCGCTGCGCTTCATCCCGTTGCAGGTGTAGCCGCGCCGCGCGCGCCTCGGCACCGTGAGGATTCGTGCGTGGCCGAATCCTCACAGCGTGCTCCGATGGTCGAACTGCGCGGTGTCGCCAAGTCGTTCGGCGCAGCGTCGCCGCGCAGCGTGCTCCACGACGTATCGCTGCGGGTCGCGCGCGCCGAGTACGTCGCGATCGTCGGTGCCTCGGGCGTCGGGAAATCGACGCTGCTGAACGTGGTCGCGGGTCTCGAGACGATCGACGCGGGCTCGGTGATCGTCGACGGCGTCGATCTCGCCACGCTCGACGACGATCGCAGGAGCGCATTGCGGCGCGAGCGCATCGGGTTCGTGTTCCAGGCGTTCCACGTGCTCCCTTATCTGTCGGTGCGCGACAACGTCGCGCTGCCGCTCGCGCTGCAGGGTCGGCAGGGCGCGCAGGAACTCGCGCGGGCCGACGCGGTGCTCCACGCCGTGGGTCTCGGCAACCGCGGCGAAAGCTCGCCCGCTGAGCTGTCCGGGGGGGAACTGCAGCGCGTTGCGATCGCGCGCGCGCTCGTGCATCGGCCGAGCCTCGTGCTCGCCGACGAGCCGACCGGCAATCTCGACCCCGACACGGCGGCTATCGTCATGCGGGTGCTCGCGCAGGCCGTTCGCGACAACGATGCGAGCGCCATCCTCGTCACGCACTCGCTTGCTGCGGCGGCCTCGGCGGATCGCGTCTATCGGCTGACCGCCGACGGCTTGCGACTCGTCGAAACGAAAGCGGTCGCCTTCATTGAAGACGACGTGCCGACGACCTCGTCGTGATGCGCCGATGACTTTCGCGGCCCGCCGCAGCGTGTTCGCCGCGGTCAGCGGCGGCTTGCACGAGGCGTTGCGCGGGCGAAGCCTGCTCGCGATCGTCGCGATCGCGTTCGGCGTCGCGCTCGGCTACGCGGTGCATCTCGTCAACGCAAGCGCGGTACGCGAGCTCGCGTCCGGCATCGCGGTGCTGTCGGGAAGCGCCGATCTCGAAGTCCGCGGTCCGCGCCACGGCTTTTCGCAAAGCGTCTATCCGGGTGTCGCGCGCGACCGCGACGTGATCGCCGCGAGCCCCGTCGTCGAAGTCGATGCGAAGCTGGCCGGTCGCCGCGAGACGTTGCCGATCCTCGGCGTCGACGTCTTCCGCGCGATCGCCATCACGCCGTCGCTCGTCGGAATCGGCGAGGATCGTCTCGACACGCTGCGCACCGACGCGCTGTTTCCGAGCCCCGCGGCCGCACGCTGGCTCGACGTCGATCGCGGCGGGCGCGTCGTCGTGCAGATCGGGTTGCGCGACGTCACGCTGCGCATCGCCGGGCATGCCAATGCGACGGGCAACGCGCGCTATGCCGTGATGGATATTGCCGCGGTCCAGGATCGCTTCGATTTCGACGGGCGGCTGACGCGCATCGACCTACGTCTTGCGCCCGGCGCCGATCGCGCGGATGCGCAGCAGCGATTGCAGGCGCTGCTGCCCGCCGGCGTCGGCATCGCGCCACCGGCGACGACGGCCGATGCCGCCGCCCGCTTCTCGCGCGCGTATCGCGTGAACCTCGACGTGCTCGCGCTCGTCGCGCTCTTCACGGGCGCGATGCTGGTCTACGCGACGCAAACGCTCGGTGTCGCGCGCCGGCGCACGCAGTTCGCGCTCCTGCGCACGCTCGGGCTTTCCGCACGGCGCCACGTCGCGGCCGTGCTCGTCGAAGCCGGGTTGGTCGGCATCATCGGTGCGCTCACCGG
>DASTIY010000354.1:0-20413 GCA_035717085.1 Casimicrobiaceae bacterium
GGCTTCTCGTATTCGGTCGGCAGCGTGCTGCAGCCGGCGACGATCGACCCGAACAGTACGCTCGTGCTCTACGCGATCTTCGCGCCGCAGAACCTCGACAACGTGAAGAACGCGACTGCCGAAGAGATCGCCCGCGCGCGTACCGGCGGATTCGCCGCGCAGGAAGTGACCGCGGCGAAGAAGGCGTTGCTCGAGGAACGGCGCATTGCGCGCACCGAGGACGAAACGCTCGCCGGATCGCTCGTCGCGCAGGCGTTCCTCGGACGCACGTGGAACGAGTCGGCGAAGATCGATGCGGCGATCGCGGCCGTCACGCCGGAGTCGGCGGGCGCGGCGCTACGCAAGTACGTCGATCCGACGAATGTGGCGTGGGCGTATGCGGGGGATTTTGCCAAAAAATAGGATCAGGGGCCAGGATCCAGGGGCCAGGCGCGGTGAAGTTTTGCGAGCAACCTGCCGATGGGCGCGCGCGCGGAACAAGCGCGTATGTCGCGCCGCTACGTCGATGCTCGCTGGCCCCTGAATCCTGGCCCCTGGTCCCTAAATTCCTGTCCCACCAGCTCTCCCACCTCCCCCGCTATCCCCGCCGCGCACGCCATGCACGCCGCCTTCGCGGTCGATGACGCGGGCGCGAACGGCGCCGCGTAGCCGCCCGCTTCCTCGACGAGCAGCAGGCCGCCGATCGCGTCCCAGATCGAGAGCTGGAGCTCGATGAACGCGTCGAGCCGGCCGCGCGCGACGTGCGCGAGCTGAAGCGCGGCCGAGCCGAAGTTGCGCATCGACACACCGCGCTCCATCATGCGCGCGCGAAGCTCGAGATAGCGCGGATCGGGTGCGCGGTCGTGGTGACCGAGCGCGACGTACGCGCCGCGCAGCTCGGACGTGTTCGCACAGCGGATGCCGCTTCGTCCCGAGGCCGTGTCGCACCAGGCGCCGCCACCACGTTGCGCGTGATGGAGGTCGTCGGCAACGGGGTCGTAGACGACGCCGATCTCGGCGCGTCCGGCGACGACGTAGGCGATCGCGACGTTCCAGTAAGGCACGCCGCGCAGGAAGTTGTGCGTGCCGTCGATCGGATCGACGACCCAGCAGCGGTCGATCGCGCCTTCGAACTCGCCGGCAGTTTCCTCGCCGAGGAAACGGTCGTCGGGAAACGCAGCGGCGAGCTCGGCGCGGATCGACGCCTCGACGTCGCGATCGGCGCGGCTCACGAAATCCTGCGGCCCCTTCAGCTCGACGACGAGCCGGTCGCGGTTGCGAAAATGGGCGAGCGCGAGCGCACCTGCGTGGCGCGCGACGTCCTGCGCGACCGCGTAGCGGTCTCCGCTCACGAGAAGGAATCCGACCTCGGGATCGAAGCTGTAAGCATTCGCGCGCCTGGTGCGCGAATACTTACCGCTCCGACCCCGAAGCCGCGCACTAAAGCGATACCACGCGGCGCTCGAGCAGCGACTGGCGCATCGCGAGCGCGATGCGCGTCGCCTCGGTGGCGTCGCGCAGCGTCAGCGGCGGCGCGCGATCCTCGATCACCGCCTGTACGAACTCGATGTCCTCGCGCAGGAACGCGTCGGCGAACCGCTCGTAGAACGTCGGCGTGCACGGATGGCGCACGCCGTGCGCGTCGGAGATCACCACGTGATCGCAACGCGCGTCGCCGCCGATCAGAAGCCGGCCCTTGGTGCCGATCACCTCGGTCGCGCATTCGAAGCCGTGCGCCATCGTCCGCGACGCGTAGATCGTCGCGATCTCGCCCGTCGCGAACTCGCACGTCGCCACGCCATTGTCGACGTCGCGGAACTCGCGAAGGCCCTCGTGGACCGCGACCATGCCCGTCGCGAATACGCGCGCGACGTCGCCGACGCCGAGCAGCCAGCGCGCGGCGTCGATGTCGTGCACGCTCATGTCGACGAACATGCCGCCGCTCGCCTCGGAATAGCGGACGAAGAATCCGCTGGGATCGTGCATGTCGAGCGTGTGCGAACGCACCATCAGCGGCCGCCCGATCGCGCCGTCTCGAACGAGCTCATACGCGTGCCGGTAGCTCGCGTCGAAGCGGCGGACGAAGCCGATCATGACCTTGAGATCGGGCTGCAACGCCGCCTCCGCCTCGACGCGGCGACATTCCGCGATGTCGAGCGACAGCGGCTTCTCGGAGAACACGTGCTTGCGCGCGCGCAGCGCCTGGACGATCTGCTGCGCGTGCACGGTCGTCGGCGACACGACGAAGACCGCGTCGACGTCCGCCTCGGCGAGCATCGCGGAGTAATCGGTGTAAGTCAGCGCGACGCCGAGCTCGCGCTCGGCCCATTCGAGCTCGCCGGCCTCGGGACTGCAGGCGGCGACCAGCTCGGCGGCGGGCACGCGTTGCGCCAGGTTCTCGGCATGCCGACGGCCCATGCGGCCCAATCCGGCGATGCCGACGCGTAGTGCAGGCGTCATCGTGAAGGTTCCACGGCGCGTTCCTCGCGCCACGATGTCGTCGCCGCTTCCGCGAGCGCCAGCGCGGCGACGCCGTCGTCGATCGACGTGAGCGGCGTTGCACGCCCGGCGACGACGTCGAAGAAGTGCGCCATTTCCGCCGCGTACGCGGCGCGATAGCGCTCGAGGAAGAAGTGTTCGGGCTTGTCGGCGGTGATCGCCCCCGACGACCACAGCACGACTTCGGTGGGACGGTGATTGCCGGCCTGCAGCATGCCATGGCTGCCGATGACCTCGAAGCGCTGGTCGTAGCCGTACGCCGCGCGACGGATCGTGTTGATCTGCGCGAGGCGGCCGTGCTTCGTACGGATGGTCACCGCGGTCGCGTCGATGTCGCCCGCGCCTTCGATTGCGGGATCGGTAAGGCAGCTGCCGGTGGCGAAGACCCACTGCGCATCGTCGGCGAGGATCCAGCGGAAGATGTCGAAGTCGTGGATCAGCATGTCCTTGAAGATGCCGCCCGACCGCTTGATGTAATCGACCGGCGGTGCGCCGGGATCGCGGCTCGTGACGATGAGCATCTCCGGCGTGCCGATCTCGCCTTCCTCGATGCGCCGCTTGAGCGAAGCGAACGTCGGATCGTAGCGGCGCTGGAAGCCGATCACGCAGGGGACGCCGGCCGCGCGCACCGCTTCCGCGCAGACGCGCGCCCGCTCGAGCGACAAGTCGACGGGCTTTTCGCAGAAGATCGCCTTGCGGGCCTTGGCGGCGCGGAGGATCAGGTCGGCGTGCGTGTCGGTGGACGACGCGATGGCGACGGCACGCACGTTGGCGTCCTCGAACACGCGCTCGGCATCGGCGAGCTGCGCGCCGTACTTCCCGGCAAGCGCCCGCGCCGCGTCGCGGTCGACGTCGACCACGTATTGCAGGCGCACGTCCGGCTGGCGCGCGATGTTGCCGGCGTGGATCGTGCCGATGCGACCCGCGCCGAAGAGCGCGACTTCGATCATTGGGTTCTCCATGACAAAAGCAGCATCCCGAAAGTAGGGTCCGACCCTGCTCGCGTCATTTCAGCATCCAATCGTGCGCAGGGTCGTTGTGGAAATGCCATTCGCGACGCGGACCCGCCATGACGTTCAGATAATACGATTCGTAGCCGTACGGCACGACCACCGGATGGTAGCCGCGTGGCACGAGCACCACGTCGTGGTCCTCGACGGCGAGCGATTCGTCGAGCGACCGGTCGTCGGTGTACACGCGCTGAAACGCGAAGCCCTGCGCCGGCGCAAGCCGGTGATAGTACGTTTCCTCGAGCGCGCTCTCCTGCGGCAGGTTGTCGGTGTCGTGCTTGTGCGGCGGATAGCTCGACGAGTGGCCGCTCGGCGTGCGCACCTCGACCACCAGCAGATGCGACGCGGGCTCGGTCTGCGGCAGGATGTCGCAGACGAAGCGCTCGTTCAGGCCCTGGCCACGCGAGAAGCGCTTCATCTGCGACGGCTCGATCACGCGCGCCTTCGCGTTGCCCGGTCCCGGTGCAGTCGCAACTGCGATCTGCGCAGCGCCGTGCGCGAGTATCCGCACGGCACGTGCTTGCGGCAGATAGAGGGCGAACGGCGCAGCGTCGTCGAATACGTCTCGCCGCGACCCGAGGCCCGTCCACGTCGCATCGCCTGCGCGAACGTCGACGCTGCCGCCGAGCACGACGACACACGCTTCGCTTTGCGGCCGATCGACCGTCATCGACTCGCCGTCGCGCAAGCGATGCGCGGAGAAGCCGACGTAGCGCCAGCCGGCCGATTGCGGCGTCACCTCGACGATGTCGCGCCCCTCGCGGCGCGCTTTCACGAGCAGGCTCGTACGACCCCCCCACGCTCGCGGCGTATTGAACGATGCTCGAGCTTCGCTCTCGCCTGTTTGCCCTCGGGGCGGCCCTTCGGGCTCACGCGCTTCGCTGCCCCCCGTGGGGGCGGAATTCGCGCCTTGAGGCGGCTCTGCAGCGCTCATGACCCCGACCTTTTCACGATCTGCGAAAGATTCCGATACCCCATCTCGGCATACCGGTACGACGGCGCGACGACCGGGTCCTGCTCGGCCTCGACGACCAGCCAGCCGCGATAGTCATGACGGCGCAGGATGTCGATCAGCGCGGTGAAGTCGATCGTGCCGTCGCCGGGCACGGTGAACGCGCCGTTGATGACCGATTCGAGGAAGCTCCAGTCGCGATTGCGCGCGAGCGCGATCACGTCCGGGCGCACGTCCTTGCAGTGGACGTGACACACGCGGGAGGCGTAGCGGTCGAGCATCAGTGCCGCATCGCCACCGGCGAACGCCATGTGACCGCTATCGAACAACAGGCCGACGCTGTCGCCGACGTTCTCCATGAAGCGATCGACGTCCGCAGGCGACTCGACATACGCCCCCATGTGGTGGTGGTACGCGAGCCGTACGCCGTGATTGAGCGTGTACTTGGCGAATTCCGTCACGCGCCGCCCATAATCGCGCCATTGCGCCGCATCGACGAAACGCGGACGCTTATAGAGCGGTTCCGGCGCGCCCTGAATACTGTCCGCGACCTCGCCGTACACCATCACGTTCGCCCCGCCTTCGGCAAGGAGCGTGAGATGCGGTCCGACCGCGGCGATCTCGTCGTCGACGCTCCCACGCGCGAGCCGGCCCGAATACCAGCCGGAGACGAGCGCGAGGCCGTGCGGCTCGAGCACGCGGCGCAGCGCGTGCACCTCGCGCGGGAATTTGTTGCCGAGCTCGAAGCCCTGGTAGCCGATCGCGGCGCCCTCGCTCAGCGCGACGTCGAGCGGCGTCTCGCCGCCGAGCGACGGCAGGTCGTCGTTGCTCCACGAGATCGGGTTGATGCCGATGCGGACGTCGAGGGCCATTTACGGATGCTGCTCCTTCTTCTCCTGCTCGTAACGCGCACGTGCCTCGCGCACCTTCGCGCGCGGCGACACCTCCGGCACGGGCACGTCCCACCACCAGCCGCCTTCTTCCGTCCATTGCCGGGGGTCGGTCTCGATCGCGATGACGTACGTGCGATCCGACGCACGCGCGCGGGCGAGCGCCTGCTCGAGCTCGGCGATGCCGGCGACGTTCTCGGCCTGCGCGCCCAGCGCGCGCGCGTGCGCGGCGAAGTCGATCTCAGGCGCCCCTTCGGTCATGCGAATGCAATCGACGAACAGATTGTTGAACGACGCGCCGCCACAGGCCTGCTGCAGACGGTCGATGCAACCGAAGCCGTGGTTGTCGAGCACGATGACGACGAGCTTCATGCCGAGCATCACCGAGGTCATGATCTCCGAATTCATCATCAGGTAGGCGCCGTCGCCGACGAGCACGACCACCTCGCGCTCCGGCCGCGCCATCTTCACCCCGAGGCCGCCTGCGATCTCGTAGCCCATGCACGAGTAGCCGTACTCGAGGTGATAGCCGCCCGGTACCGACGTTCGCCAGAGCTTGTGCAATTCGCCGGGCAGCGTGCCCGACGCGCACACGACGATGTCGTGCGTCGTCGAATCGCGCGCCGAGCGTTGCACGGCGCCGATGACGTCCGCCTCGTAGGGTCGCTTCACGTCGCCGCGATCGGTCAGCGCCGCGATGTCGGCTCGCCATTTCGCGCCGAGCTCGGTCGCGCGCGCGGTCCAGGCGGCTTCCGCGCGCCAACCCTCGAGCGCTTGCGACAACGAGGCGAGCGCGGCCCCCGCGTCGGCCGTTACGGCGAGCCCGCGCCACTTCTGAGCATCGAAGCGCGCCGCGTTGATCGACACGAGCCGCGCGTTGGCGAACATCGAATGCGAGCCGGTGGTGAAATCCTGCAGGCGCGTGCCGAGTCCGATGACGACGTCGCAGTCGCACGCGGCTGCATTCGCCGCCGGTGAGCCGGTGACGCCGATCGCGCCCTGCTGCATCGGGTCGTCCCAGGGCAACGCGCCTTTGCCCGCCTGCGTCTCGGCCACCGGCACGCCGTGGCGCGCGGCGAACGCCTGCAACGCGCCGGTCGCACCCGCATAAAGCACACCGCCCCCCGCGACGATCAACGGTCGCTTCGCCTCGCGGAGCAACGCCGCCGCTTCGTCGATCTCGGCGGCGACGGACGCGGGCGCGACGAAACGCATCGGCGCCGGCGCGAAGAATTCCTCGGGATAATCGTGCGCCATCGTCTGCACGTCCTGCGGCAGCGCGAGCGTCACCGGGCCGCAATGCGCCGGGTCGGTCAGCATGCGAATCGCGCGGGGCAACGCCGTGAGCAATTGCGCGGGATGCGCGATGCGATCGAAATAGCGCGAGACCGGCCTGAAGCAGTCGTTCGCCGAGACGGTGCCGTCGTGGAAATCCTCGACCTGCTGCAGCACCGGATCGGGCGCGCGCGTGATGAAAACGTCGCCGGGGAGTAGCAGCACCGGCAGGCGGTTGACGTGCGCGAGCGCGGCGGCCGTCACCATGTTCGTCGCGCCGGGCCCGATCGACGTCGTGCACGCCATCATGCGCCGACGCATGTGCGCCTTCGCGTATGCAATCGCGGCGTGCGCCATCGCCTGCTCGTTTTGCGCGCGGTACGTCGGCAGCACGTCGCGATGCGCGAACAGCGCTTCGCCGACGCCGGCGACGTTGCCGTGGCCGAAAATCGCCCACACCCCGGCGAAGAGTCGCGGCGTGCCGGGCTCGTCGACGACGAGCGCTGCGAGATAGCGCACGAGCGCCTGCGCCATCGTCATTCGGATCATTTTCATTCAATCGCCCCTCACGCCAACCCTTTCCCCGCTGCGCGGGGAGAGGGAGTCGATACCGCGCTCTGCTCACTCTCCCCGCGTGCGGGGAGAGGGTTGGGGTGAGGGCGCTCGGCCTGCCACGCATCGATCAGCGCTTCGAACGTCGTGCGCACCTCGCGCACGAGCGCCGCGTCGTCGATCTCGCGTGCGAGCCACCGCTTCGCGGGCGCCTCGAAAATCGTGCGTCCCACCGCGAAGCCGCGGCAGCTACGACTTCCGCCCGCAGCACGAAACGCGTCCGCGAGCGCGTCGACACCGGCACGCTGCCCGAGGATCAGCACGCCGCGGCAATAGGGATCGCGCTCGGCAATCAGCGCGTCGACCGCCGCCCACTGCACCTCGTCCATCGGCTCGAGCTTCCACCATTCCGGGTAGACGCCGAGGTTGTAGAAACGCTTCAGCGCGCGCAGCACCGTGTCGTGCGCACGCGGCGACGCCTTCGGCGGCACGATCTCGAGCAGAAGCTCGTGCCCGCTCGCCTGTACCGCATCGTACAGCGCGCGCACCTGCGCCTCCTGCTCGAGGCGGTTGCCGATCGCATCGTCCGGGTGATACCGCACCAGGCACTTGACGACGTGCTCGGCCGGCCAGCTCACGAGCGTCGTGCCGACCGAGCGCCCGCGGTCGAACACCAGCGGATTGGATCCGGGCAGCTCGACCGGCCGGCCGATCCACCAACCGCGCCCGGTCGCCGCATTCAACGCGTCCTGGCCGTAACGATCGTCGCACAGCATGCCGATGCGCCCTTGCAGGCCGCGTTCCGATTCGACCGCCGCCACGGCCTCGACGAAAAGCGCCTTGAGACGCGGAATGCACGACTCGTCCGCCCGCGCCTGCTGGGCGAGCGCAAAGAATTGATTGCGATGATCGAACGCGAACGCGAGCACTTCGTCGCGGCGAACCCGATGCGTCGTGACCCGATGCAGCCGCGTCAGCGTCGCATCGCGATCGGGTCGCGAAATCTCCGTCGCATGCGCGAGGAAGTAATCGAGCTCGACGCGCGTGGGCATCGCCGGCGCGCAGCCGTGCCGCGACACGACGAGCGCGCCGCATGCGTTCGCATAGCGAGTACAGGCGTCGTAGTTCTCGCCGCGCACCCAGCCGGACAGGAAGCCGGCGGAAAATGCATCGCCGGCGCCGAGCACGTTCAGAACCTCGACATTCACGCCGGCGCCGTTGAAAGCGGCGTCGAGCGACGCGGGAATCGCGCCATCGATGACCGCGCATCCGAGCGGACCCCGCTTCACGACGAGCACCGCGGCGGTATGCCGGCGCACCTCCGCGAGCGAACGCATGACGTCGTCGCTGCCGCCTGCGATGTTGAACTCCTCGATCGTGCCGATCACGAGATCGAAGCGGGGCAACAGGCGCTGCAGGTGCGCGGTGACCGTCCCCGAAGCGATGTAGCGCGTCGCGCCATCGCCGCGCTTGGTCAGTCCCCAGAGGACCGGCCGGTAGTCGATGTCGAGCACAGTGCGCACGTCGCGCGCGTGCGCATGATCGAGCGCGCGGCTGCTCACCCCGGCGATGTATTCGGTCGAGAAATGCGTGCCGGTGATCAGCAACGCCCGGGCGCGTCCGATATACGACGCTTCGATTTCGGCGTCGCCGATCGCCATGTCGGCGCAGTTCTCGCGCAGGAAAATGAGCGGGAACGTCTCCTTGTCCTCGATGCCGAGCACGACCGCAGCAGTGAGGCGCGCGGGATCGACGCCGACATGGCTCACGTCGCAGCCCTCGCGCGCGAGCGTCTCGGTGAGAAAGCGGCCCATGGCGTCGTCACCCACGCGCGATACGAGCCCGGCGCGCAAGCCCAGGCGCGCACAGCCGAACGCCGTGTTCGCGGACGAGCCGCCGAGGTATTTTGCGAAGCTCGTGACGTCCTCCAGACGCGCGCCAATCTGTTGCGCGTAGAAATCGACGCCAAGCCGCCCGAGGCAGACGATGTCGAGCGCGCGGTCGTCGGCGAAGCGTGTGCGGTTGCGCATGGGGCGGGAGTTCGGGCGAACGGCCGCGATGCAGGCGCGCCGCGGCGAAACGCGAATTATGCCGCGCGGTAAAGTAGCGCGCTTGGCCGCTTCGCAACGCCCGTCGTCAGCACCGCACGCCCGCCTCGCGCCGCCGGACCTCGCGCTGATCCTGGTCGTCGTCGTCCTCTGGGGATTCTCGTTCGTCCCGATCAAGGTCGCGCTGCGCGACGCGCCGCCGTTCGCCCTCGTCGCGCTGCGCTTCTTCTTCGCGGCGGTGCCGCTCGTGTTCTTCGTGCCGCGCCCGCGCCTGCCCGTCACGTCGATCGTCACCTACGGCCTCGCGATCGGCGTCTTCCAGTTCGGCCTGCTCTTCCTCGGCATGAATCTCGGCATGCCGGCGGGGTTGTCGTCGATCGTCATCCAGATCCAGGTGTTCTTCACGATCGGACTTGGCGTCGCGTTTCTCGGCGAGCGATTGCGCGCGGAGAACGTGATCGGCGGCCTCGTCGCGACGCTCGGCGTCGCCGTGCTCGCGCTCTACAAGCTTCGCGGCGGTGCGGCGTCGACGTTCGAAGGCCTCGTTGCGGTGATCGTCGCCGCCTTCGCGTGGGCGGCCGGCAACATCGTCGCCAAGCACGCCGCCACGCGTCACGAACCCGACATGTTCGCGCTCGTCGTGTGGTCGAGCCTCGTGCCACCGCTGCCGCTGCTCGCGGTTTCGTACGCGTTCGAGGGCGGCCCGCGCGTCTTCGACGCGATCGCGCACGCGAGCCTGCTGACGTGGGGCTGCCTGCTCTTCATGGCGTACGTCGCGACGCTCTTCGGCTTCGCGTCGTGGGCGCGCCTGCTGCATCGCTATCCGACGGCGCTCGTGTCGCCGTTCGCGCTGTTGATCCCCGTCTCGGGCATCGCGAGCGGCGCGCTGTTCCTCGGTGAGACGCTCGCGCCACTGCAGGCCGTCGGCGCCGCGCTCGTGCTCGTGGGTCTCGTGGTGAACGTGTATGGCGCGCGCCTGCGTCGTCCGCAACGCGCTGACGCGGCGAGCGAACGCGCGTCCGCGCCCGTCCGGGAAAGGGTGTAACGCTTTCCCCGATGCCGGGCAATTATTGCAAGTGAAGCGCCGCGAGGATCGTCGTCTTGTCGGTCCGTTCCAATCGACGATGCGTTCGACTCAGCGTGCGGGTCGGCGCACGGCACCGTTGATGCCGCCACGCTTCTCGATCGTCTCGATCGCTTCCATTTCCGCCTCGGGATCGTCGTCGGATTCGATCTCGCCCGGCTCGCGCTCGTAGGCGGTGTCGTCCATCACCCCGAGCGACGCCGACTCGTCGGGATCGTATTCGGTGAGCGTCTCGTCGGTGGGTTCCGTCGAGTCGCGGCCCACGGCCGCGCGCTCTCCCGTGCCGTAGCGATCGCTGTCGCTGTCCAGGTTCGCGTCGCCGAGATCGGCGCCGGCCGTCGTCGGCATCGCATCGACGTCGGGATCCGACGTCGTGCCCCGCTGCAACGGGAGGCCTTCCTGTGTATCGAGCCCGGGTCCGCCGACGATGTCGCTGCCGCTGTCCGTCGAGTCGCTCGGGCCGAGCGCGTCGGTGCCATGACCCTTGCGCTTCACTTGATCGCCTTCACCCGTCGTGTCCAACGTGCTGCCCATGAGTCACCTCCACGTCAAACTGCAGCCGTCGCAAGCCGCGTGCCATGTGCGGAAGCGACGCTTCGCACAAAAGCGCCACCCTTCGACAAAACGCGCGGATTGGTGCACGATTCGCGTCCCGCCGGTCGACTCACGCAGATGCAGCCGGCGCCAGCGTTCGGCTTGCATCGTCTCGTCAAGGCGTTGGGGTGGAGAACGACATGCATCGAATGATCGTTGCCGTGTGGCTGCTCGGCATCGCGACGCTCGCGCACGGCGCGGACATCGGGCAGGTGAAGGTCGTGAAGGGCAACGTCACGATCGAGCGCGCGGGCCGATCGCTTCCGGCGACGGCAGGGATGCGCGTCGAAGCGTCCGATGTGGTGAAGACGGGCGCCGACGGCAGTGTCGGCATCACCATGACCGACAACTCGTTGCTGTCGGCGGGGCCCGACAGCGTGCTCGCGCTCGATCGCTACGAATTCGACGACGTGACGAGCGCCGGCCGCTTCGACGCTTCGCTGCGACAGGGTACGCTCGCGGTCGTCTCCGGACGTCTCGCGAAGCAATCGCGCGACGCGATGAAGGTGCATACGCCCTCGGCGATTCTCGGCGTGCGCGGCACCGAGTTCGTCGTACGCGTCGGCGATGCGCACTGAGCGGCTCGTCCACGTCGTCGCGGTGCTGCTCGCCGTCGTGGTCGGGGCGTGCGCGACGCAGGAGCAGGTGATCCTGCTGCCGGAGGTCGGCGGTGGTGCGCCGTCGCTCGCCATTTCGCAGCACGGTCACGACGTGCTGCTCGATCATCCTTACGCGGCGACCGAGCTCACCCTCGCCGATCCGTGGCGTTACGAGGCCACGCCACAGGAAGTCCAGGGAACGTTCGGCGCGGCGCTCGGCGCGCAACCGGCGCGCGCGACGCACTTCACGCTGAACTTCGTCGAAGGAAGCGACGAGCTCACCGCCGATTCGCGGGAGACGCTGGAAGCGATGTTCGCCGACGTCGCGAAGCGCCCGGTGCCCGACATCGTCGTCATCGGCCATACCGACGCGGTCGGCAGCGACGACTACAACGATCAGCTCGCGCTGAAGCGCGCGCAGGCAGTGCGCGCCATGCTCAGCACCCGCGGCATCCCCGGCCAGGACATCGTCGCGATCGGTCGCGGCAAGCGCGAGCTGCTGGTTCCAACGCCCGATGGCGTCGCCGAGCCGCGCAACCGCCGAGTGGAGATCGTCGTGCGATAAGCGAGCGTTAGGCTTGCTCGCATGACGCAGCTTCCGCGCGCATTGCGGCCATCAAGAGGGCGCCGGGAAGCTCGGGGTTTTCGGGGTTGGGCACGAGTTGCTGCAAGCGAGGATGAACGATCATGTCCATCGCCTCCATCGGGATCGCGCCGAGCAGGACCTGGTCTCCGGTCACCAGCGCGGACGTCATGCAATCACGGCCGTGTGCGCGAACGAGGACCGGGCCGACGTAGCGAACCGTACGCCGGCGACCATCGGCGAGTCGCACTTCTCGCGGCGTCAAATCGCCAAGGTGGAGCTGCGCGGCCAACGTTTCGGGGATAACGAGATCGATCGCGCCGCTGTCGACGAGCGCGGTGACCGTCAGCTCCTCGAGCTCGGGCTTCGCCGCGTTGCTAAGCCGAATGTCGGCGTAGATCACACCCATATCGACCTCCTCGCCAGCATGCTAACCGATGCGCCTGGCATCGGAGATCAGCCGAACGGCCGATCGCGCTCGAGCGGGCGTCGCGATCACGATGCCTCACCCGCCTGCGCGTCGAGCCAGCGTATCGAGAGCACCGTCAGATCGTCCGCTTGATCGACGCCATGTGCGAAGCGCTGCACGTCGTCGCGTAACGCTTGCACGACGTCCTTCGCGCTCGGGGTGCGCGCCAGCACCGGTACGACGCGCGCCGTTCCGTAGAGCTCGCCGGCAGGGTCGCGCGCCTCGGTCACGCCATCGGTGACGACGCATAACAAGTCGCCGGGCGAAAGCGTCACCAGCGCCGCGCCATAGTCGAAGTCCTCGACGACGCAAAGCGGCGGGCCGCCGCCTTCGGCGAGCCTCGTGATGGAGTCGTCCGCCGCGTGCCGCCACCACGGATTTTCGTGGCCGGCATTGCAATACGCGAGCTCGCCGCGCGCGAGATCGAGCACACCGGCAAAGAGCGTCACGAAGAGCGCGCCCGGATTGTCGCGCGCGACCTCGCGATTGGCTTGCGTCAGCCACGCGCCGAGGTCGGCATTCGACGCGCGCAGCATCGCGCTCTTGCAAAGCGCCTTGCTCACCGCCATGAAGATGCTCGCCGACAAGCCCTTCCCGGCGACGTCGCCGACCATGAAGAACAATCGATCGTCGTCCAGCCGATAGAAATCGTAGAGGTCGCCGCCGACTTCGAGTGCAGGTTCCATCGACGCCGCGATCTCGAGGCGCCGATCCGCCACCACATCCGCGCGCGGAAGCGTGTCGAGCTGGATGCGCCGCGCCGCTTCCATCTCGCCGGCGACACGCGCCGCCGCCTCGCGCTCGCGCTGCAACACGTTCTGCAACGCCTTGCGCTGCCGCGTGGTCTCGGCGACCTGCAGGCCGAGCAGCAGCGCGAACATCGCCGCGAACGCGACGAGGGGCGTCGCCGCGTCGAGCAGCAGCCGTTGCATGTCGAATGCCAGCCACGACAGCGCCGCGACGATCGCGACCGCGAAGAGCGCGACGAGCGCGACGGCCGCCACGCGCCACGTGGAGACCGCGACGATGACGGTCGCGCCGACGACGAGCAGCGCGAGTGCTTCGAGGAGATCGGCGTGCGCGGGCCGTCGCAGGAACGTGTGCAGATGCATGTTCTCCAGCAACTGCGCGTGCGCCTCGACGCCGGGCATCTTCGCGACCGGCGTCCACACGTAGTCGCCGAGCGCAAGCCCGGTGACACCGATCAGCACGAACGTATGCTGCAGCATGCGCGTGTCGACGGTGCCGTTCAGCACGTCGACCGCGGACACGAAGCGCTCCGGTGTGGGAAGCGAGAACCAAGGACGCGCCATGCCTTCCGTGTCCGCGGGAAATGCGTCGCCGCCGATCGAA
Source organism: Casimicrobiaceae bacterium (assembly GCA_035717085.1). GTDB lineage: Bacteria > Pseudomonadota > Gammaproteobacteria > Burkholderiales > Casimicrobiaceae > VBCG01. Next base: position 13,888 of record DASTIY010000354.1, read on the forward strand.
ACCGACGACGCTTCGCCATCCCGCGTCACGAGGCGAATCGAGCGCTGCCCCGCCGCGACGCGCCACAGCTCGACGCCGAAGCCGGGCACGAGCGTGCCGTTGATGTTGGCGACGAGCGGCACCCGCCGCACGACGCCCTGCACGTCCTCGGCGGAGATTAGTCCCCAACCGTGCGCGGCGTTCGTCAGCAGCGCGATGCTCGACAGCGCCGCGGGGAATGCGAGCAAGCGCGACGTTGCCCTCGATGCCGACGCCGCATCGTGTCCTGCATCGCTCACGAGCACCGGTGCGGCGCGCAGCGGTTGCGCGGTGGGCTCGTCGCTTCCCACCATTGCCAGCACGGTCGGCGCGCGCTGCAGCGCGTCGGCGAGTACGTCGTCGTAGGGGCGCACGCCGGCAAGCCATGCGCGCAACGCGTCGTCGGTGACGTCGTGCAGCAAGCGTTCGGGCGAGAGCGCATCGGTTTCGGGCAGCACGACGTCGACGCCGATCGCCCGTGCACCGTGCGCTGCGGCCTTTCCCACGAGCTCTGCAAGGCGCGAGCGCGGCCAGGGCCAGCGCCCGACTGCGGCGAGGCTTCGCTCGTCGATCGCGACGATGGTCGCAGGCAGTTCTTCGACCGGACGTGGCGAGATCCGCTGCAGCGCATCGAACCACGTCTCGCGCAGCGGGCTGAAACGGCCGGCGTCGACCGCGATGGCGATCGCGAGCGCGATCAGCAGTGCGCCGCCGATCGCGCGTATTCGGCTCGTGCGAAGCGCCGGCGTCACCGGCGTCGCGGACGTCACAACGCGATTTCCAGTCCGTCGTAGGCGGCGGAAATGCGAAGCGGCGACGTGCCGCGCGTGATCTCCTCGAAGCGGCGCGTCTCGGCGAGCATCTTCTCGAGCGCCGCATCGTCGAGTGCCGGCTCGTGGTGGAACAGGCAGAGCTCCTTCGCGTTCGCCGCCTGGCAGAGCTCGACGCCGACGATGTTGCTCGAATGTCCCCAATCCGCCTTCACCGACGTCGCCTCGGCGAGCGAGTACATCGCGTCGAAGATCACGACGTCGGCGTTACGAAAGAAATCGGCGAACGCGTCGCGCTCCACCGTCCCGGCCAGCTTGTGCTCGGAATCGGTCGAATAGATGACCGTCCTGTCGTTCTTCTCGAAGCGGTAGCCGTACGAATCGCCGGCATGGTGTTGACGCTTCAGCCGCACGCGCATGCCGGCGACGTCGTGCGTCACGTCCGGCGCGAGGTGCACGAACTCGATCGACGCGCGGAAGACGTCGAACGGCACCGGGAACGACGGCGGATCCATCTGCCGGCGCAGCGCCGCCTCGAGGCCTTCGTGTCCGCCGTAGAACACGACGCGATTGCCGGGGATGTACGCGGGGCCGAAGAAAGGCAGCCCCATGATGTGATCCCAGTGCAGGTGCGACACGAACACGTGATACGTCTGCGGCTGCGCGGGGCCGTGGCGGGCGAGCGCCGCGTTGCCGAACGCGCGCAGCCCGCTGCCGAGATCGCAGACGACGTAGTCGGCGTCACCGGTCATCAGCTGCACGCACGACGTGCTGCCGCCGAAGGTCCCGCTGATCGCGAACGGCAGGCCGTCGACGTACGTCGCGAGCGCTTCGTCGCTCGTCAAGTCGCGGCCCGCGCTCCCGCGCAACGCCGCGACGATCTTCGCGCGCACGCCGGCGGCGTCGAGCGCGACGGGCAGCGATCCGCGCGTTCCCCAGAAACGAACGCCGCGCATCAGCCTTGCGTGGCAGCCGACGCGTCGTACGCCGCTCGCGCGTCCGGCGAGATCGCCGATAGTGCGGCGGGCACGGACGGATACATCTCGAAGACCGAATCGAAGCGGCTGATCTGAAAGATCTCGGCGACGAGCGGCTGCAGCGCGACCGCGGCGATGCGGGCCTTGCGCGCGCGCGCCGCCTTCGTCGCGAGCATCAGCACACGCAGGCCGACGCTGCTCAGGTAGTCGACGCCCGCCATGTCGAGCACGAGGCCGGTATTCGCAGCATCGCTTGCAAGCGGAACGAGCGCCGCCTCGAAGTCGGCGGCGGCGGCGTGGTCGAGGCGTCCGGAAGGGACGGCTACAGCGATGTTGCCGAAGCGACGGCTCGCGAATTGCACCGGTCCTCCCGGGGTCCCGACCCTGCCACGCGTGGCCGGGCATTATAAGGCCCGCTTGACGTCGAATGGCGAGTCACGATGTACTTCGCCGCAAGGGCAATGCCAGGGAGGCCCGGTCCCGATGAACGAGTGGGAGGCGATCGTCCGCACGCTGGCCGCGCTCGTGGCCGGCGGCGCAATCGGACTCGAGCGCAGCTATCACGGCCGCGCCGCCGGCTTGCGCACATACGCGCTGGTCTCGTTCGGCTCGGCACTCCTCGTCGCGGGCGGCGAGTATCAGTTCTACGCGACGCACGACGGCAGCGAGGTGACGCGCATCATCCAGGGCATCGTCACCGGGATCGGCTTCCTCGGCGCGGGCGTGATCGTCAAGGAAGGCTTTTCGGTGCGCGGCCTCACGACCGCAGCGTCGATCTGGGTCGCCTCGGCCATCGGCGTCGTGCTCGGTGGCGGATCGTACTGGACCGGCTTCGCGGCGGCGATCGTCACGCTCGTCGCGCTGACGATCCTGCGCGGCGTCGAGGACCGCCTGCCCTCGCAGACGTTCGTGCACTTCGTGGTGGGATTCGACCGCGCAAAGCCCATGGACGAGGCCCGCTTGCGCGAGATCATCCGCCAGTGCGGGTTTCACGTCAGTGACGTCGCCTATCGGCTCGACTCGGCGACGCAGTCGCTCGAATACCGCGCGGTGATCTGGTCGAAGGGCCGCGGCGCGTTGCAGCAGCTCGAGCAGGCGCTGCTCACCATGCCCGATGTCGTGCATTTCCGGATTTCGCCCCGGCGGGAGTGAGGGCGGTCGCGCAGATCGCGATCGCCATCGCGAAGCAGCGCCCGCTACTTCACCGGAACCGGCGTCGAGGCGTCGACGGTAATCGCCGTGACGCTGTTCTGCGGCGACCCTTCGATCAGACGGTCCGAATAGGTCAGATACACGAGCGCGTTGCGCTTGCGGTCGACCATCCGCACCACGCGGATCTTCTTGAAGACGAGCGAGATCCGCTCGGTGAAGATCTCCTCCTGCATCGGCAGCGGTTTGGCGAACGTGATCGGTCCCACGCGCTGGCAGTCGATCGACGCCTCCGAGCGGTCCTCGGCGACGCCGAGCGCGCCCTTGATCCCGCCCGTCTTCGCGCGGGACACGTAGCACGTCACGCCCTGCACGCCGGGATCGTCGTGCGCATCGACGACGATCTTGTGGTCAGGTCCGATCAGCTTGAAGACCGTGTCGACTTCGCCGATCGGCTCGGCAGATGCGAACGGCGCAATCGACAACGAAAGCAGCAACATGGCAAGCATTTTCATGACATCACCTCAAGGTCTCGATTCGAAGGCGAGACGCACGAGTCGATCTGCACGAGCGCGGTGTGGTCGCGCCATGCCGCGCGAATGCGCGCTAGTAGCTGAGCGCGCCCTTGAGCTGGATTTGTCCCGTGCCCGTACTCAGGTCCTCGGAACCGTCGATGACGCCAATGCCGCGCGCGTCCTTGAAGCGTCCGGTCCCGCCGAACACGACAAACGTGCCGTGGATGCTGTGGTCGGTCGCCGACAGCGTACCCGCATACGCCGCCCAGATCTGATCACCTTTGGCGCCGAGCACCACCTTGTCGGACGTGAATACGAACGTGGTCGCCGAAATCGGGTTGATGCAATCCTCGGAGGCGAGACTTACCGCACCGAGCTTCGTCGCGGTGCCGGTGCCGGAGATCGCTCCCGTCAGGAAGCAAGTGCTCGTCGGCGGACCGAGCGTCTCGTTGAATCCGATGTTCGCGGTGAAAGGAGTGATCGACGTGGCGAACGAAGCTGCCGAATACATCGCGGCGATCACCGTCATGCAGTAAGCCAGGACGCGCTGCAGGCAAAAGTTCTTCAAGTGTGTTCCTTGGGAAATGAATCGACGAGAAGCGATGCACTTGAAATCGCATCGCGAAACATGGAAGCAACCGCGTCCGCGGTAATGCAAGGACTTCACGAACGGGGCAGCAAGTGTACGTCGACCGCGACACGCGTGCATGACCCGAATGGCATGACACGTTCGTGCGGGCCGAAATCGCGCCACTCGTTCGAACCCGTGAGCAACCCAACGACGCGGCTCCCGCCAAGCGGGGTGGGCGAAGCTGGTTACCTGCGCGATTCCACGGAAGGCTCGTCGATCCCGGCCGTCCAGATCGCGATGTCCTCGACGCTCAGGGTGCCTGTCGGCGGCAGTCGGGCGTCGATGTAACCTTGGCGCTGCACGTCGTGCAGATACTGCTCGCGCGACACGAGCGTTCCGCGGCAGATCGGGGTCGTCGAGCCGGGCGCCTCGACCTCGTTGCGGATCCGATCGAGCAGGTCTTTCATGACCCATGCGGGAATGCGGTGCCCCTCGCCCGGATAGATGTAGCCGAACTGCACCAGATGGCTCAGCAGGACCCGCCAGTGGCTCCCCATGCGTTCGAGCAGGCGCGGCCAGTCAAGGCGCTCGGCACGCGCGTCGAGAAGGTGGACGACGTCCGCCCCGTCGTAGCGTTCCCGCTCCATGATGAACGACTTCGACCAGATCATTTCCTCGGCGGGCATCACTTTCACCGTCATACCGAGCACGTCGGCATCGGTAGCGTGCTCGAACCAGGCATCGTCGACGCGAGTCAAACCGTTGCCGGAATTGAAAATGAGGTCGACGCACCATGCACCCGCGTGCACCTTCCCGAGCCAGTGCGGGAACTTGAGCTCCGTTTGGTAGCCGCTCGCGGCAAGCACGCGCGTGGCGCGGTCGTAGTCGGCTTGGCGAAGGAAGAGGTCGAAGTCCTTGGTGTCGCGCCCGATTCCCGTATAGACGGCGAGCGCGTAGGCACCGCCCACGAGCACCGGCACGCCGGAAGCGTCGAGCGCTTGCAAGACGCCTTTGTAAAAGGTGCTCTCAGGGTCGAGTTGAAAATCGCCGGCGGACAGCTCGCTCGACACCATAGTCGTCATTGCTTCGCAGCGAGAACCGGGAAAACGAGCAAGCGCCGTACCACGCGGCCGGCGCACGTTCGTCCGCCGCGGATCGCGACCGGAACGAAAGGGGGTTGAATCGATGCGCGCGCAGGGCAAGGTTCGCTTCGCGGCCGTCGGCGATATCCATTGCCGAAAGGAGTCGGCCGGCACGTTTCGGGACTTGTTCGCGCATGCGTCGTCGATCGCCGACGCGCTGCTCCTGTGCGGCGATCTCACCGATTACGGGCTTCCCGAGGAAGCGCGCGTCCTCGCCGACGAGCTCGGCGCAGCGAACGTTCCCATCGTCGCGGTGCTCGGCAATCACGATTTCGAATCGGACGCGCAGGACGAGGTCCGGCGCATCCTGATGGACGCAGGCGTGCAGGTGCTCGACGGCGAGGCGTGCGAGATCCACGGCGTCGGCATCGCGGGCGCGAAGGGATTCGCCGGCGGCTACGGGCGCGCCACCCTCGGCTCGTGGGGCGAGCGCGCGATCAAGACGTTCGTCAACGAGGCGCTGCAGGAAGCGCTGAAGTTCGAGTCGGCGCTCGCGAAGCTGCGCACGCCCGAACGCCTCGCGCTCCTGCATTACGCGCCGATCGCTGGAACGGTGCAGGGCGAGCCGCTCGAGATCTTTCCGTTTCTCGGCACTAGCCGGCTGGAAGAGCCGTTGATCCGCTATCCGGTGAGCGCGGTGCTGCACGGGCACGCGCATCGCGGAAGTCCGGAGGGCGCGACCGTGAACGGGACGCCTGTCTACAACGTCGCGATGCCGCTCCTGCGGCGAACGTATTCGGAGCAGCGGCCGTTTCGCGTGATCGAGTTGCCCGAATCACGCAGCAATGCATCGGAACCTGCTGCACACGACGCTACCGCAATTCATCCATCGCCGTCGAACGATTCGCAGCTTTTCGAAAATTTTCACAAGAAATCGAAAGCGGCGACGAAGCCGGGCGGGTAGATTTCGAACGTTTCGCGGCGTCAGCGATTCACGTGAGAGGGCCTGCTTCGGCGGGCTCTCGACGTTTGAACGCTGTGCACACCTCATCACGTCGAGTGCGAAGGAGGAACATGAAGACGCGTCCGAAGACCAGCAGGAGGCTCGGATATCTCGTATCGCTTGCCGGGCTCGGTGCACTCGTCGGCTGGAGTTCGCCCGGTGAGGCGTACGTCCAGCAGATCGTCATCGATCAGACGGCCACCGTCGACTTCAAGCCGATCACGATGGGAACGTCGACACCCGGCGACGCCACCTCGTACACCATCTACGTCGGCCGCGTCTTCGGCGAACTCAAGCCGAACGACCCCGACAACAACGCGATCATCATCGATATCGATCTCGCGCCGAAGAGCAAGGGCCGGGTCGATTACGTCGCCAACTTCGAAATCGTCACACCGACCGATCCAACGAAACGCAACGGCTTGATGGTGCACTCGGTGC
>DASTIY010000355.1:0-6907 GCA_035717085.1 Casimicrobiaceae bacterium
TCGGCAGGCCCGACGACGCGTACGCGTCGAGCATCTGCTCGGACGTGATGATCTCGACCTGATTGGGGTACGTGTCGAGGCCGAACTCGGCCGCGATTTCACCGATCGCGACGTCGTAGCGCTCGATGAGGTCGAAGTCCCAGTCGGGGCCGTGCGAGATGACGCTCATCCTAGTGCTGCTCCTTGCGGAAGAGCTCGCGGAAGACCGGGTAGATCTGCTCGCGCTCGGACGCGCGGCGCATCGCGAGGTTGCCCGTCGCTTCCGCGACGCGCTCGTATTCGGCCCATAGCGCCGACGAGTGCTCGCTCATGTGCGCGGGCGCGAGCTCGAGGTACGCGTAGTAGCGCGTCGCCGGCAGCAGCTTCTCGCGCAGGAACCGCGCGCTCCGCGCGGGATCCGCGCCGAACGCGTCGCCGTCGGACGCCTGCGCGATGTAGACGTTCCAGCCGCGCGCATAGCGCGCCGCCCGGATCTTGTCGGCGAGGTCGAGCGCCGAGAACACCACCGTGCCGCCCGAGCGCGTGCCGTGGAAGAACGTTTCCTCGTCCACTTCCTCCGCATCGTCGGTGTGGCGAATGAAGACGAGATCGACTTCACCGTACTTGCGCGTCAGGAACAGATAGAGCAGCGTGAAGAAGCGCTTCGCGAGATCCTTCTTCTCCTCGTCCATCGACGCCGACACGTCCATCAGGCAGAACATCACGGCACGCGCGATCGGCTCGGGGCGCAGGACGCGCGCACGGTAGCGAAGGTCGGGCTCGTCGATGAACGGCAGTTGTCCGCGGCGGCGCGTCACGCGCTCGAGCTCGCGATAGATTTCCGCCGCGCGCTCGGCATAGCCGGCCGCCGTGGCGATCGCGAAATCCGCTTCCAGCGCCGCGAGGTCGCGCGCCAGGCTCCCGCCTTGCGCGATGCGGCGCGCAAGCGATTGCTGCAGCGTGCGCACGATGGCGAGGTTGGCCGGCACGCCGGTCTTCGCGAACCCGGCGCGCACGCTCTTCTTCTGCTCGGTATGGCCGAGCTCGGTCCGCGCAAGGTTCGGGAGCTCCAGATCGTCGAAGAAGATCTGCATGAACTCCTCGCGCGACAGCGAGAACACGAACGCGTCCTCCGAGTCGCCTTCGCCCGCGCCCGACTCGCCGCGACCCCCACCGCCACCCTGCGGCCGCGGAATGTGATCGCCGGAGACGAACTCGCGGTTGCCGGGCAGCACGAATTCGCGGTCGCCGCCGTGGCCGAAGCCGAACGAAGGCTCCGAGATGTCCTTGCGCGGCACGCTCACCTCGCCGCCCTGCTCCATGTCGGCGAGCCTGCGCTCGCCGACCATCTTGCGGACGGCTTCCTGGATGTGCGTCTTGTACCGGCGCAGGAAGCGCTCGCGGTTGACCGCACTGCGGCCGCGGCTGCTCGGTCGACGGTCGATCAAATGAAGCATGGCTCGTTCTCCGTCGAGGTCGGGGTCGCTACGACGACTTGTGCACGCGCAGGTACCATTCGGCGAGCAGCCGCACCTGCTTCTCGGTGTAGCCTTTCGCGACCATGCGCGCCACGAAGTTCTGGTGCTTCTCGCGCTCCTCGGCCGATGCCTTCGCGTTGAACGAGATCACCGGCAACAGGTCCTCGGTGTTCGAGAACATCTTCTTCTCGATCACCTCGCGCAACTTCTCGTAGCTGCTCCAGGCCGGGTTGCGGCCCGCGTTGTTGGCGCGTGCGCGCAGCACGAAGTTCACGATCTCGTTGCGGAAGTCCTTCGGGTTCGCGATCCCCGCCGGCTTCTCGATCTTCTCGAGCTCGGCATTGAGCGCCGCGCGGTCGAAGCTCTCGCCCGTCTCCGGATCCCGGTAGTCCTCTTCCTGGATCCAGCAGTCGGCATACGTCACGTAGCGGTCGAAGATGTTCTGCCCGTACTCGGAGTACGACTCGAGGTAGGCGGTCTGGATCTCCTTGCCGATGAACTCGGCGTACCGCGGCGCGAGGTAGCCCTTGATGTGCTCGACGCAATGGCGCCGCGTGTCGTCGGGCAGGTCCTCGCGCGCGAGCCGCTGCTCGAGCACGTACATGAGGTGAACGGGGTTTGCCGCGACTTCGGTCTGGTCGTAGTTGAAGACCGCGGACAGGATCTTGTACGCGAAGCGGGTCGACATGCCCGTCATACCCTCGTCCGGACCGGCGTAATCCCGGTATTCCTGCAGCGTCTTGGCCTTCGGATCGATGTCCTTGAGCGTCTCGCCGTCGTAGACGCGCATCTTCGAGTGCACGCTCGAGTTTTCCGGGTCCTTGAGCCGCGTCAGCACCGAGAACTGCGCCATCATCTCGAGCGTCCCCGGCGCGCACGGCGAGCCCGACAGCGACGAGTGCGCGAGGAGCTTCTTGTAGATCTTCACTTCCTCGGACACGCGCAGGCAGTACGGCACCTTCACGATGTAGATGCGGTCGAGGAACGCCTCGTTGTTCTTGTTGTTGCGGAACGTGTGCCACTCGGATTCGTTCGAGTGCGCGATGATGATGCCGCCGAACGGAATCGCCGAGAAACCTTCGGTTCCCTTGAAGTTGCCCTCCTGCGTCGCCGTCAACAGCGGATGCAGCATCTTGATCGGCGCCTTGAACATCTCCACGAACTCGAGCAACCCCTGGTTCGCGAGGCACAGGCCGCCCGAGTAGCTGTAGGCGTCGGGGTCGTTCTGCGAGAGGCTCTCGAGCTTCCGGATGTCGACCTTGCCGACGAGCGACGAGATGTCCTGGTTGTTCTCGTCGCCGGGCTCGGTCTTCGTGATCGCGACCTGACGCAGCACCGAGGGCTGCAGCCGCACGACGCGGAACTTCGAGAGGTCGCCTTCGAATTCCTGCAGGCGCTTCACCGCCCACGGCGACATGATGCCGGAGAGGTAGCGTTGCGGAATGCCGTATTCCTGCTCGAGCAGCGGGCCGTCGCGGTCGGGTGAAAAGAGCCCGAGCGGCGTTTCGTTGACCGGCGAGCCCTTGAGCGCGTAGATCGGCCGCGTTTCCATGACGGCCTTCAGGCGTTCGGCGATCGACGACTTGCCGCCGCCCACCGGACCGAGCAGATAAAGGATCTGCTTCTTCTCCTCGAGGCCCTGCGCCGCGTGCTTGAAGAAGGCGACGATCTGCTCGATCGCTTCCTCCATGCCGTAGAACTCGCGAAACGCCGGGTAGCGGCGGATCGTGCGGTTGCCGAAGATGCGCGCGAGCCGCGGGTCGTTGCGCGTGTCGACGAGCTCGGGCTCGCCGATGCCGGCGAGCATCCGTTCCGCCGCGCTCGCATAGGCCTGCGGGTCGCTGCGGCAAAGCTCGAGATACGCTTCGACGCTCATTTCCTCGGCCTGCGTCGCCGAGTAGCTCGAGCGGTATTGATCGAGAACGCTCACCATGTCGTTTCCCAAAAGAGTTGCAAGGGCCCCGAAAGGCTCGCTGTCATTGCACGGCGCTCCTGGGCGTACGAAGCGACTGACAGCTTGGTATTTTGGGAAGTGCCTTGGCTGCTCTTCTTGCTGCTCGCCGTCACAAAAAAGACGCGATCGGCGGGGATGCGTGCCTGGTTACTCGTCAAACGGCCGGGTACCCCACATGCGCACGCTTCACATCCTGTGGCGTGCATAACGTGTGCCAACGCACCGGGGTTGACACGGATCGACTGCGGGCGCGGCATCGCGCGCGCGCTGGCAGTCATCCTGGAAGAGCGCCAGCATGCGATGCGTCGTAAAGCGTCACAGCCTGCCCGCGTACGCGCGCGCGCACGCGTGTGAAACCAACGATCACCAGGCTGCGACGCCACCGTCGGAACGCGGGTCACGCCCGCCCTGCAATACGCCATTCGCGTCGCGCACGATCATGCCGGCATGGCCGACGGTCTCGTCGTACGCATCGAGCATCTCGACCTCGTGTCCGCGCGCGCGCAGTTCGGCAACGACGTCCGGCGCGAATCGGGCCTCGAGTTTCAATGTGTCGCTCGTCTCTCCCCAGCGACGCCCGAGGAGCCATCGCGGCGCGCTCACCGCTGCCTGCGGGTCGAGGCCGAACATCGCCGTGCGCGTGAAGAGCGCGCTCTGCGTTTGCGGCTGGCCATCGCCGCCCATCGTGCCGTACACCATCGTCCTGCCGTCTTCGAGTTGCGCGAGCGCGGGATTCAGCGTGTGAAACGGCTTGCGGCCCGGACGCAATGCATTTTGCGCGTCGGCGGCGAGCGAAAAGCTGCAGCCGCGGTTCTGCCAGTTGACGCCCGACTCGCGCAAGACGATCCCGGAACCGAACTCGTGGTAGAGGCTCTGGATGAAACTGACCGCGCGCCCGGTGCCGTCGATGACGCCCATCCAGATCGTGTCGGCCGGTCCCTGTCCTGCGCCCCACGGCGCGGCGTGCAGCGGATCGATGCGCGACGCGAGCGAGGCGATGGCGTCGGGCGCGAGCAGGTCCTGCGCGTCCACCGTCATGTACGCGGGGTCGGTGACGTGGCGATCGCGCACGCCGAACGCCTGCTTCACCGCCTCCACCGCGAGATGCACGTAATCGGCGCTGTCGGGTTGCACGCGCTCGACGTGCAGCGCGTCGAGCATGCCGAGGATCAGCAGCGACACGATGCCCTGCGTCGGCGGCGGCACGTTGTAGACGCTGCCGCGCGAATGCGCGAGCGCGAGCGGCTTGCGCCACGTCGCCTTGTGCTGGCGCAGATCCTCCTGCGACAGCGGGCTGCCGACTGCCGCGAGGTCGCGCGCGAACGAGCGCGCGAGGTCGCCGCGGTAGAAATCGTCGAGGCCGGCCGACGCGAGTTGCGTGAGCGTCGCCGCGAGCCGTGGCTGCACGAATCGGCTCGCCGTCTGCGGGACCGCGCCGGCGTCGAGGAAGGTTTCGGCGAAGCCCGGCTGCTCGCGCAAGCCGTCGAGCTTCGCGAGCGTCGTTTCGGCCTGGCTCCGCGTCACCGGAATGCCGTGCCGCGCGTAATGGATCGCGTCGGCGAGCAGGCGCGACAGCGGCAAGCGACCGCCGAGTGCGTCGCGGCTGTAATCGAGCGCGAGCGACCAGCCGGCGATGGTGCCTGCAACGGTGCACGCGGCGACGCCGCCGCGGAACGGAATCGCCGCGAACCCGCGTTCGCGGTAGTAGTCGATCGACGCGGCGGCCGCGGCGCAACCGGCGGCGTCGATCGCGCGCGGCGTCTCTCCGGGCGTGTGGATCAGCCAGAACGCGTCGCCGCCGATCGAGTTCATGTGCGGGTACACGACGGCGATGGTGGCCGCGGCCGCGATCATGGCGTCGACGGCGTTGCCGCCGTCGCGAAGGACTGCGACGGCCGATTGCGCTGCAAGCGCGTGGGGTGCGACCGCCATTCCGCGCATGCCCCACGCGGCGGTCTCGCCTGACATTCGCTTCGGAACCTGCATTGACGACACACCGAGTGTACCCGGGACGTCGTGCCGATGTGCAACGTCAATTGCGTTTTGTCATCCGATTGTGGAAACTACGGCGCGGAAAAACCACAACCCTCGCGGTGAATCGGGGATGCACGCGCTTCTTCGCCTCGCCTTCGGCATCGACAAGCTGAACGAACGCATCGGCAAAGCCGTCGCGTGGCTCGGCCTCGCCGCCGTGATCGTGTGCACCGGCAACGCGGTGGCGCGCTACGCATTCAACATCGGCTCGAATGCATGGCTCGAATTGCAGTGGTATTTCAATTCGGCGGTGTTCCTGCTGATCGCCGCCTTCGCGCTCAAACGGAACGAGCACGTGCGCATCGACGTGATCAACGGCAAGCTGCCGGTGCGCGCGCAGGCGTGGATCGACATCGTGGGCGGGCTCTTCTTCCTGCTGCCGACGGTCATCATCATCGCGTGGTACTCGTGGCCGTCGCTCGTCAACTCGTACGCGATCAACGAGTACTCGTCCGATCCCGGCGGCTTGATCCGCTGGCCCGTGCGCATGCTGATCCCGGTTGCGTTCAGCCTCCTCGGGTTGCAGGCCGTCTCCGAAATCATCAAGCGCTTCGCGTTCCTCCGAGGTCTGATTCCGGCCAGTCATTTCGAGAAGAAGGCCCACGATGCCGTTTGAGCTGATGGCGCCGCTGATGTTCGGCGGGCTCGTCGTCTTCCTGCTGCTCGGCTATCCGGTCGCCTTCTCGCTCGCGGCGAACGGCCTTCTCTTCGGCCTCATCGGTATCGTTCACGGCAGCATCGAGCCGGCGCTGCTGCAGGCGCTGCCGGAGCGCGTGCTCGGGATCATGGCGAACTCGACGCTTCTCGCGATCCCGTTCTTCACGTTCATGGGGCTGATCCTCGAGCGCAGCGGCATGGCCGAGGACCTGCTCGACACGATCGGCCAGCTCTTCGGCTCGATCCGCGGCGGCATCGCCTACGCGGTCGTTTTCGTCGGGGCACTGCTCGCGGCCACCACCGGCGTGGTCGCCGCGTCGGTGCTCGCGATGGGCCTCATTTCGCTGCCGGTCATGATGCGCTACGGCTACGCGAACTGGCTGTCGACCGGCGTCATCGCCGCGTCCGGCACGCTCGCGCAGATCATTCCGCCGAGCCTCGTGCTGATCGTGCTCGCCGACCAGATGGGCGCGTCCGTCGGAGACTTCTACGAAGGCGCGCTGATTCCGGGACTCGCGCTCGCCGGCCTCTACGCCGTCTGGGTGATGATCGTGTCGATCGCCAAGCCCGCGGCGGCACCGGGCTGCCCGGCGGAGGCGCGCACGCTCTACGGCACGAAGCTCGTCGTGAAGGTCTTCACGTCGATGATTCCGCCGCTCGTGCTGATCTTCCTCGTGCTCGGCACGATCTTCCTCGGCGTCGCGACGCCGACCGAAGGCGGCGCGATGGGCGCGAGCGGCGCGATCGTCATGGCGCTCGCCAAGCGCAAGCTGTCGTTCGCGCTACTGAAGCAGGCGATCGAATC
>DASTIY010000356.1:0-3178 GCA_035717085.1 Casimicrobiaceae bacterium
CGGACGCGCTGAACTATCTGCTCACGAACGGGAGCGTATTCGACCGCGGTCTCACGGATGATCAAGAAGCGCCACGTCCGCCACTCTCCCCGCTCAAGGACGCGCCATTCCCGGCGGGATGATCGAGTAGCAGGCGGCGCCGCTCCGCCGCTTCCGCTTGGCGTTTTGCTTGCTGCGATCGACGCGCGGCGCTAGATTGCGGACGGCCTCGTCCGGCGGAGATCATCACAATGAACAAGCTCGCGCTCGTCGCCGCGCTCGTCGTCGCGGCCGGCGCCGTTCACGCTCAACCTTCGGCGCCTTCTCCGAGCGGACCCGCTCCGACCGGCCTCGTCGTCGGCTCGGGGAATTTCTACAGCCCGATCGTCGCGAACCTCGAGCAGGCCGTCGCGTTTTACCGCGGCGTCGGCTTCGAGCTCCAAGGCGAGCCGGCCAACGCCGACGCGAACCTGCCTCTCCGCCAGATGTTCGGCTTGCCCGATGCGAAGCTGCGTTACCAGATCGGGCGCGCGCCGGGCATCCCGGGCGGCGTCGAGATCATCGAAATCTCCGGGGCCGGTGGGCAACGCCTCGACCTCGAGGTCCAGGACCCCGGCGCCGTGATGCTGCAGGTCGTGGTGCGCGACCTCGACGCGACGCTCACGCGCCTCAAGGCGATCAAAGCGCCGGTCGTCACGCCCGGCGGTAACCCCGTGACCATCCCCGGGCTGCGCGCCGTCACGGTCCAAGATCCGGACGGGCACTTCATCCGCTTGGTGCAACCTGACGCTGCTGCGGCGCAGCCCGGGACCGGCGACATCCGCGCCGTGCGAGTGCGGCACACCGTCGAAAATCTCGATCGCGCGGTCGCGCTGTACCGCGACGAGCTCGGTCTTCAGGAGACTCGGGCGGCTCCCGCGGGTTACGCGACTTCGAAGCCGATCGTCGACTCGATGGGGCTCCCGCAGGACACGCAATGGCGTCTGGCGCAGCTCGCCGTGCCGACTTCCGGTATTCCGCTCGAGATCATCGAGTTCAAAGGCGCTCGCCGTCCGGAGCCGCCGCCCGATCTCGCCGATCCCGGCGCGACGCGAATTCAGCTGCGCGTCGCCAACATCGACGCCGCGGCCGCCGCGCTCGTCAAAGCCGGCGGAACGTTCATCTCGACGGGCGGCAAGCCGCTCGATCTGCCCGCCGGCAATCGGTCGCTGAAGGTCGGCGTCGTGCGCGACCCCGACGGGTTCTTCATCGTGCTCATCGACACGCCGCCCTCGCAATGACGGCCACGATCACGGCGGCGTTTCTCCATCACATTGCGGCGTTCATCGTCGTGGGCGCGCTGATGGTCGAGCTCGTCGTGCTGCGCAACGACCTCACCATCCCGTCGGCGCGCAGCGTGCTGCGCATGGACATGGCCTACGGCATCGCGGCGCTCGTGCTGCTCGCCGTGGGCTTCGTGCGCGTGTTCCACACCGAGAAAGGCGCGCCGTACTACTTCGCGAGCGTGCCGTTCCTCGTGAAGCTCACGCTGTTCATCGTCGTCGGTCTGCTGTCGATCTTTCCGACGCTCAAGTTCATGGGCTGGCGCAAGGCTCTTCGCGAGCAGCGCGTGCCCGACTTCGACGCCGGCACGCGGCGCAAGGTCCGCTTGCTGATCCACGTCGAGCTCACGCTGATCTTCGTCATCATCTTGATGGCCGTGATGATGGCGCGCGGCGTCTGGTACTTCGGCTAGCGCGGCCTCCCCACGCTCGACTTGCGCAGCCAGCGGCGCACAGTCGCTCGCAACTCCTTCACGAACTCGATCAACTCCGCGCATTCACTCTCGCTCGCCTCGTTGGCCGCATCGTATTCGGCCGAATTTCGCTTCGCGCGACAACTCTGGAGATAGACGGAATCGTCCTTGGCACGGGCGCCGAGGATCAGTGGAATCGCTTCGATCGTCCGATAATGATGAGATTGCCCTCGGGATGACGAGTACCCGGAGGCGTAGAGGAGCACCGTTGCCAACGAGAGAGCCGCGCGATAAGCGTGACTGAACCTGCCGTCCGCAGACAGGCCGTCGACCTGGCTGTCTTGCAACTCGCGATCGACGATGGCGAGAAGGCTCTCGATCTCTGCCTTCGTCGTCGTGTGGCGCTTGAGCCAGTCATTTCTTAGCCAGTCTTCTAAGCTCATCCTCGGTTCCGATCACAAAAGACTTTTGTGATCCGAGAACACTCGAGATGAAATGATCTTTTCTCCGTGCTTTGCGCGAAAACTCTTCCGTGCTCATCACGTGCGAGTTCACTATTCGGCCCACTCGCTCCGACACGCCGCCCAGGCGCTTCACGAGTGTTCTGAGGCCTATGCCACCGACTACGAAGAGGTCGAGATCGCTGTCGGGTCGAGCCGTCCCCGCGCCTACCGATCCGAAGATGAACGCCATCTCCACGCCCGGGCCCGCGAGCGCCGTTTCGAGTAACCCCGCGACGCCCGATGTCTTCTCGACGATGGCGCGGATCTCCGGAAAGAGCGGGTGCTCGGTGTTCGCGCCGTAGTAGATCCGATTACCATCGCTCCGCAGCTTTACGAGGCCGATCCTGGCGAGCTTGCTGAGTTCCTGTTGAACCGGCCGGATCGACAACCCCGATCGCCGCTGGAGCTCGCGCAAGTACAGCTCAGTGCCTGCGCGTTGAAACAGCAGCCGGAAGATCTCGGCTCTCGTCTTCGATCCGATCAACGTCGCTAACTCGTCCATTCGTATGCGTATAGCATACGATCGTATTGTTAAACAACACAATCATTCGCGGTTCGAAAACGCGGAAATGACGACGATAAATTACTCGTAGCGCAGCGACGCGATCGGATCCAGGTTCGCGGCTTTCGCGGCCGGCAGGATGCCGAACACGACGCCGACGACGCCCGAGAACCCGAGCGCGAGCGCGACGGCCCACCACGGCGTAAACGCGGGCGGGAAGCCCGGAATGAACGACGCCGCGAGCGCGCCGATGCCGTAGCCGAACATGAGGCCGATCAGGCCGCCGAACAGGCAGAGCACGAGCGCCTCGAGCAGGAACTGCAAGAGGATGTGATGGCGCTTCGCGCCGATCGCTTTGCAGATGCCGATCTCGCGCGTCCGCTCCGTCACGGACACGAGCATGATGTTCATGATGCCGATGCCGCCGACGAGCAGCGAGATGCTGACGATGCCGCTCAT
>DASTIY010000357.1:0-2630 GCA_035717085.1 Casimicrobiaceae bacterium
GCGCTGGCTCGGAAAGTCGCCGGTGCCGCAGTTCGTGCTCGCGGTCGGCATGGTGGTGGCAACCGTCGGCGCCGCGCAACTCGGCCGCCTCTCGGTGCTGCTCGCCCTGCTCGTGCTCGGAGCGTGCGCGCGCAACCTCGACAGGCGGCACCGTCTCGTCGACGTCGAGTTCGGCCGCGCGGCGCAGCTCTTCTTCGTCGCGCTGTTCGTGCTGACCGGCGCGACGCTCGCGCCGCATCAATTCGGCGCGATCGCGTGGGTCGGTCTCGCGTTCGTCGTCGCACGCGGCGTCGGCAAGGCGATCGCGCTGCACGTGCTGGCGTGGCCGGCGCACATCTCGCTGCGCCAGGCGGGGACGCTCGCGCTCGCACTCACACCGATGGCGGGCCTCGCGATCGGCATGACGCGGCCGATCTACGACGTTGCGCCGGAGTTCGGTGCGCGGCTCACGGCGATCGTCGTTTCGGGCATCGCGATCCTGCATTTTCTCGGGCCCGTCGCGACGCGGTTCGCGTTGATTCGCGTCGGCGAAGGCGAGCCGGGCGCACGCGACTGACGATGCCGAAACTGACTTTCAAGTCCTCGGCGGCGCTGACGTTCGGCGTCGAGCTCGAGCTCATGCTCGTCAACACGCGCGACTTCAATCTGGCGCCGGACGCCGACGACCTGCTGCGCCGCACGACGCGCGTCGCGCCCGAAGGCGAGCTCAAGCCCGAACTCACGCAGAGCATGATCGAGATCAACACGTCGGTGCATCGGGCGTATGCGCCGCTCGTCACCGAGCTTCGCGCGACACGCGACGTGCTCGCCGGTCATGCGCGGAAGATGAACGTCGCCCTCTCCGGCGGCGGCACGCACCCGTTCCAGAAATGGAGCGAGCGCAAGATCTATCCGAACGAGCGCTTTCTGTCGGTCTCCGAGAAGTACGGCTTTCTCGCGAAGCAGTTCACGGTGTTCGGCCAGCACGTGCACATCGGCTGCGCGAGCGCCGACGACGCGATCTACCTCACGCATGCGCTGATCCGCTACGTGCCGCACCTGATCGCGCTCGCCGCGTCGAGCCCGTTCTATCAAGGGGTCGACACCGCGTTCGATTCGTCGCGGCTTTCGATCGTCAACGCGTTCCCGCTTTCGGGGACGATGCCGCTCGTGCGCTCGTGGCGCGAGTTCAATCGTTATTACGACCGCATGTACGATCTCGGCATCGTGCGCAGCATGAAGGATTTCTATTGGGACGTGCGGCCGAAGCCCGAGTACGGTACCGTCGAGATCCGCGTCTGCGACACGCCGCTCACCGTCGATCGCGCCGCGCAGATCGCCGCATTCGCGCAGGCGCTCGCGCGCTGGATCTGGGAGGCACGACCGATCGACGTCGGCGCCGATCTCTACCTCACGCACAGCTACAACCGCTTCCAGGCGTGCCGCCACGGGTTCGCCGGCACGGTGATCGACGCGGTACGCGGCGACGCGCGTCCGCTCGCCGACGATCTGCGCGAAACGCTCGACGTCATCGCGCCGCACGCGCAGATGCTGGAAGCCGAACCCGCGCTCGAGGCGCTGCGCGCGTCGATCGACGCCGGGAACGACGCGACCT
The DNA here is from genome assembly GCA_035717085.1 of Casimicrobiaceae bacterium. Taxonomy (GTDB): domain Bacteria; phylum Pseudomonadota; class Gammaproteobacteria; order Burkholderiales; family Casimicrobiaceae; genus VBCG01. The sequence goes on from DASTIY010000357.1 coordinate 1,595, forward strand.
GGCTGCGTCGCACTTTCGCGGAAACCGGAACGCTCACCGACGTCGTGCGGCATCAGGCGGAGCGATGGACGACGCCGTAGCACTCCCGCGCGGGCGCTTGCGCGTAAGGCGCGCGACGCCATGCTGACGACGCTCCTCTATTCGCTGCTCGCGCTCGACCAGACGCTCGCGACGCTCGCGGCGCAGTACGGGGCGTGGCTCTACGCGATCCTGTTCGTGATCATCTTCGCGGAGACGGGACTCGTCGTATGCCCGTTCCTGCCCGGCGACTCGATCCTGTTCATTGCCGGAACGGTCGTCGCCGCCGCGGGACTCGACGTGCACGTGCTCGTCGTGGTGCTGATCGCCGCGGCGGTGCTCGGCGATTCGGTCAACTACATGGTCGGGCATTACATCGGCCCGAAGGCATTCCAGAAACCGGACTCGCGCTTTTTTCGGCAGGAGTACCTGCGGCGCACGCAGTCGTTCTACGACCGGTACGGCGGCGTCACGATCATCATCGGGCGCTTCGTGCCGATCGTGCGCACGTTCGCGCCTTTCCTCGCCGGCGTCGCCGGCATGTCCTACCGGCGGTTCCTGTCGTACAACCTCGCCGGCGGTTGTCTCTGGATCGGCCTGCTCGTCTACGCGGGTTACCTGTTCGGCAACATCCCGTGGGTCAAGGACAATTTGTCGCTGATCGTGATCGCGATCGTCGTCGTGTCGCTGCTGCCCGCGATATCGACGTTCATCAACGAGCGCCGCGAGCGACGCCGAACGGTCGCGGATTGAAGTCCTCCGGCGGGATTCCGTCCAAGTGCGCGATGTGCACCGCAAGTCCCGGCTCCAACAGCGTTCCTGCTCCCCAGGCGGCTGAACCGAACTGCAATAGCGGCTTGAGGAGCCGAAGCGTGAAATCCTGAAATTCCTCAATTGGACGTTCGCGTGCTGCCCTATAGACGGTCAGCAACAAATCGCGCGGGGCGTCCATACTATCGCCACTGCCGCATTGCAACGGCAAGCTGCGCCTTGTCGTGAATGTCAAGCTTCGTGTAGA
>DASTIY010000358.1:0-16052 GCA_035717085.1 Casimicrobiaceae bacterium
GGGGTCGAAGGACGTCGAGGTGCGGGCGCGCGTCACCGGCATCATCGAGAAGCGACTCTATCCGGAAGGCTCGTACGTGAAGGCGGGACAGCCGCTCTTCGTCATCGACGCGCGCCAGTACCAGGCGCAAGTCAACGCGGCGAAGGCCGACGTTTCGCGCGCGCAGGCGCAGAAAGCGCAGGCCGATCGCGAACTTGCGCGCCTGCGCCCCCTCGCCGAGCGCAAGGCGATCGGCCAGAAGGAAGCGGACGACGCCGCGTCGAACGCCGATTTCGCCGCCGCCGCCGTGCAGGCCGCGCAGGCGAAGCTCGCCGAGTTGTCGCTGAACGTCGGCTACACGAAGGTCGTCGCGCCGATCGCGGGACTTTCGAGCCGTGCACAGAAATCGGAAGGCAGCCTCGTCACCGCCAACGAGTCGCTGCTGACGACGATCACGCAGATCGACCCGATCTGGATCGTGTTCAACGTCTCGGAGAACGAGCAGCTGCGGCTCAATCGCGGCGTCGCCAACGGTAATCTGCGGCTGCCGAAGGACAACGCGTACGACGTCACCGTCGTGCTTTCCGACGGCTCGACGTTTCCGCGGCAAGGCAAGATCAATTTCGCCGATACGCGCGTGAACCCGAGCACGGGGACGTATGAAATGCGCGCGGAGATTCCGAACGCCGACGGCGCGCTGAAGCCCGGGCAATTCGTGCGCGTCGTGCTGCGCGGCGCGACGCGCGTCGACGTGCTGGTCGTGCCGCAGGTCGCCGTCCTCGACGGGCCGCAGGGCAAGTTCGTCTACGTCGTCGGCAAGAAGGACGGCAAGGACGTCGCCGTCGTACGACCGGTCGCCGTCGGCGACTGGGTCGGCGCGAACGGTACCAACGAGTGGGTGATCGAGTCGGGGTTGAAGCCCGGCGATCAGGTGATCGTCAACGGCATCGCGAAGCTGATGCCCGGCGGCGCGATCGACTTGAGCGGCGGCGCCGCCGCGAAGGCACCGAACGGCAACGCACCGGCCGGCGGCGCACCGGCGAGCGACGCAGGCAAGGGGCCGGGCGACGGCAAGGGCAGCGGCGACGGCAAGGGGGCGGGCGGCAATCCAGCCGCCGACGCCGTGGCCACCCCGCCGGGCGCGAAGGAGGCGGCCGCGCCTCGCGAGCGCGCTTCGACGCCGAAGTCCTGAGGTTCGTCCATGCTGTCACGCTTCTTTATCGACCGACCGATCTTCGCGGCGGTCATCGCCACGTTCATCGTGCTCGCGGGCCTCGCCGCGATGCGCGCGCTGCCGATCGCGCAATATCCGGAGATCGCGCCGCCCGTCGTCACGGTCACCGCGATCTATCCGGGCGCCTCCGCGCAAACGCTCGAGCAGACGGTCGCATCGCCGCTGGAGAACGCCATCAACGGCGTGCCCGGCATGATCTACATGAGCTCGTCGTCGGCGTCGAACGGCATCGTGTCGATCCAGGTGACGTTCGACATCGGCACCAACGTCGACATCGCGTCGGTCAACGTCAACAACCGCGTCAACGAGGTGGTGCCGCGGCTGCCCGAGGAAGTGCGGCGGCAGGGCGTGTCGGTCGAGCGCGGCAGCTCGTCGTTCCTGCAGGTCATCGCCTTTTATTCGCCCGACGGCCGCTACAACGACCTCTACACGTCGAACTACGTGCTGCTGAACGTGCTCGACGATCTCAAGCGGCTGCCGGGCACGACCAACGTGCAGATCTTCGGCGCGCACGACTACGCGATGCGCATCTGGCTCAAGCCCGATCGCATGGCGCAGCTCGGCCTGACGCCGGCCGACGTGATTCGCGCGGTGAACGAGCAGAACGCGCAGTTCGCCGCGGGCAAGGTCGGGCAGTCGCCCTCGCCCTCGAACCAGGCGCTCGTCTACACGATCACCGCGCAGGGACGACTCACCGACGCGAAGGAATTCGAGCGGATCATCGTGCGCGCGAATCCCGACGGCTCGACGGTACGCCTCGCCGACGTCGCGCGCGTCGAGCTCGGCTCGAAGGACTACGAATTCATCGGCCGCTTCAACGGCCACGACGCCACGCTCGTCGGCGTCTTCCTGTCGCCCGGCGCGAACGCGCTCGAAGTGGCGAAGACCGTGCGCGAGGAAGTCGCGCGGCTCGCCACGCGCTTCCCCGAAGGCTTCACCTACGCGATTCCGTACGACACGACGCGCTTCGTCGAGGTGTCGATCCGCGAAGTGCTGAAGACGCTCGGCGAGGCGATGATCCTCGTGTTCCTCGTCATCTACCTGTTCCTGCAGAGCTGGCGCGCGGCGATCATCCCGTTCGCGGCCGTGCCGGTCGCACTGATCGGCGCCTTTGCCGGAATTTACGCGCTCGGCTACACGATCAACACGCTGACGCTCTTCGCGATGGTGCTCGCGATCGGCATCGTCGTCGACGACGCGATCGTCGTGCTGGAGAACGTCGAGCGGCACATGCGCGAGGATCGCCTGCCCGCACGCGACGCGGCGCTGCGCGCGATGCGCGAGGTGACGGGGCCGATCATCGCGATCGTGCTCACGCTTACCGCGGTGTTCGTGCCGATCGCGTTCCTCGGCGGGCTCACCGGCGAGCTCTACCGGCAATTCGCGGTGACGATCGCGATGGCGGTCGTGATCTCGGGCCTCGTCGCGTTGACGCTCTCGCCCGCGTTGTGCGCGCTGATCCTGAAGCCGCACCGCACGCCCAATCGCTTCTTCCGCTGGTTCAACGACTGGTTCGCACGCGCGACGGCACGCTACAACGACGGCGTCATCTTCATGCTGCGGCACGGCGTGCTCGGTCTCGTCCTGTTCCTCGGCATGGTCGCGATCACCGCGCAGCTGTGGCGCACGACGCCCGGAAGCCTCGTGCCCGACGAGGACCAGGGGTTCTACATCTCGGCGGTGATCCTGCCCGACGGCGCGACGCTCGAGCGCACCGACAAGGTCGTCTCCGAAGTCGCGGCGGCGATCCGCTCGAATCCGAACAACCAGGACATCGTCGCGTTCACCGGCTTCGACTTCATCGGCGGCGGCTTCCGCAACAACGCGGCGACGATCTTCGTGACGCAGAAGCCGTGGGACGAGCGCAAGGTGACCGCGCCGCAGCTCGTCGGCGAGCTGTTCGCGAAGACGGCGGGCATCAAGGAAGCGGTCGTGCTCGCGTTCAACCCGCCGCCGATCTTCGGCCTCGGGACCGCGGGCGGCTTCGAGCTCTACCTGCAGAACCACGGCGAAGGCGGCGCGAAGCGCCTCGACGAAGTGAAGAACGCGTTCCTCGCACGCGCCAACAGCGATCCGGTGCTCGCCGGCGCGCAGACGCTGTGGCGAGCGACGGTGCCGCAGCTTCACGTCGACGTCGATCGCGAGAAGGCGAAGACGCTCGGGATCCCGATCAACGACATCTTCGCCGCGCTGTCGGCGACGCTCGGCAACTTCTACATCAACGACTTCAACAAGTACGGTCGCGCGTGGCAGGTGCTGATGTCGGCGGAACCCTCGTATCGCAATCGTCCCGACGACATCGGCGGGATCTACGTGCGCTCGGCCAAGGGCGAAATGGTGCCGCTGTCGTCGCTGGTGACCGTGCGCTACTCGTCGGGGCCCGACGTGCTCGACCGCTTCAACAACCTGCCCGCGGTGAAGATCCTCGGCCAGGCGGCGCCGGGCTACAGCTCGGGCCAAGCGATCGCCGAAGTCGAAAAGATCGCGAACGAAGTGTTGCCGCCGGATTTCAGTTACGACTGGGGCGGGACGTCGTACCAGGAGAAGAAATCGTCGGGTGCTGCGACGTTCTCGCTCGCGCTCGCGGTCGTCATGGTGTTCCTGATCCTCGCCGCACAGTACGAGCGCCTTTCGCTTCCACTCTCGGTGCTGCTCGCGTTGCCGTTCGGCACGTTCGGCGCGCTCGCGGCGATCTGGCTGCGTGGCCTCACCAACGACGTGTACTTCCAGATCGGCCTCGTGACGCTGCTCGGGCTCGCGGCGAAGAACGCCATCCTGATCGTCGAGTTCGCGGTGCTGAAACACGAGGAGGGTCTGACGCCGTCCGCGGCAGCGGTCGAGGCGGCCCGCCTGCGCTTCCGGCCGATCCTGATGACGTCGCTTGCGTTCATTCTCGGCGTGACGCCGCTCGCCCTTTCGACAGGTGCCGGCGCGGGCGCCCGCCATTCGACGGGCACCGGCGTAATGGGCGGGATGCTCGCCGCGACGTTCCTCGCCGTGTTCTTCGTGCCGCTCTTCTATCGCGTGATCACCGAGCGACGCCTGATCGAGCGCCGCAGTCGCAGCGAGCTGATCGGCGAGGTGCGCCACGCGCGGCAAACGCACCACGTGCCGCAGACGCCCGGTCATCCCCCCGTGCCCGCGCCGGGAGACGACTAGGATGATCACACGCACGATGCTTCGCCGTTCACTCGTCGCGGTCGCGATCACAGCAGCGCTCGCCGGCTGCGCGACCACGACGCCCACCGAGCCGCCGAAAGTGGAGTTGCCGGCACCGACCGTCGAGCAGCTCGACCTTTCGCACTGGTGGACGAGCTTCGACGATCCCGCGCTGACCTCGCTCGTCGACGAAGCGCTGACGCACAATCTCGACCTGCAGGTCGCGATGGCGCGCATCGATGCGGCACGTGCGCAAGTGCGGCTTGCGCGCGCCGACCTCTACCCGAGCCTCGATCTGGCGGTCGGTGTGAGCCGCAGCAAGGTGACCGAAGTCGGCACCGTGCCGATTCCGCGCGGCGTACCATCGACCGGGAACGATTTTCGTGTCGGCCTCTCCGCCGCATACGAGATCGACCTCTGGGGCAAGTACCGCACCGCGACGCGCGCCGCGCAGAATGATCTGCTCGCGACGCAATACGCACGCGAGACGGTGCGCACCGCGGTCGCGGCGCAGGTCGCGCAAACGTACTTCGGACTGATCGCGGCCGATGCGCAACTGCAGTTGCTGAAGGACACGCTCGCGCTGCGCGAACAGACGGTCTCGTTGCAGACCGACCGCGCGCAGGCCGGCGTGATCGGGCAATACGACCTCGCGCAGGCGAAAGCCGAGCGCGACGCGGTGCGAGCCGACATCGCCACCGCGCAGCGCGCGGTGAGCCAGTTCGAGTCGGCGCTCGCCGTCGTCGTCGGTCGCTCGCCGCGCGAGATCTTCCAGCCCACGGTCGCGCGCGAGCCGTCGGTGGCGAAGCTGCTTGCCGTGCCGACCGTTCCCGCGGGCCTGCCGTCGGATGTTCTCGAGCGGCGTCCCGATCTGCGTCAGCTCGGCCGGCAACTCGCCGCCGCAAGCCTGCGCATCGATCGCGCCCGCGCCGATTACTTGCCGTCACTGAACCTGACCGGCACGCTCGGCAGCGAATCGGAGGCTTTGCGTCATCTGCTGAGCGGACCGGCGCTCATCTGGTCGCTCGGCGCCGGCCTCGCCCAGCCGCTCTTCAATCTCGACCGCATCGGCGCGAACGTCGACACGCAGATCGCGCGGCGCGAGGAACTGGTCGCCACGTATCAGCAGACAGTGCAAGCAGCGTTCAAGGACGTGCACGACGCGCTTGCGGCGAACGAAACGACGCGCGCCGCGCTCGCCGCGCAGACGACGCGCCGCGAGGAGTTGCAGCAGGCGTACGAGCTGTCCGACTTGCGCTACAAGGCGGGCTATTCGCCGTACCTCGAAGTGCTCGACGCGCAGCGCCAGTTGCTGCAGGCGCAGACGTTGTCGATCCTCGCCGCGCGCGACGTGCGCCTCGCGCTCGTCGATCTCGCGAAGGCGCTGGGTGGCGGCTGGGACTACAAGGAAGCCGTCGAGCCGGCGAAGTCGGCGGCGCGGTAGCGTGGATCGGGGCGACGTGCGTGCTTGACCGGCGCGAAGCGCGCGACGTAGCGTAGTCGCCCCGCCGCCGTGCCATGGCGGCCTCGCCCGTAGAGGTTCGCCATGCCTGCCAATCGGCTGCTTTCGCGCGCGTGCGTTGCCGCGCTCGTCGTCGCGCTCGCGTCGCTGCCCGTCGCCGCATCGGCCGGCGCTGCCGATACGCTGCTTACGATCGACCAGCACCGGCCGCAGGTGATCGAGCGCATCGTCGACGCGTGGGGCGCGCGGCTCGCGCAATCCGCTTCACCGCTTTCGATCGACGAACTGCGCGCACGTCTGCAACGCCTGCGCGCCGACCGGCTGCTCGATGCGAGCGTCGCGGATTCCCCTGGCGCCCTCCGCGCGGTTGTCGATGGCGACGTCGTCGCGAAGCCGACCGATGCCGCGACGAAAGCCCTTGGCGACAACACGATCGACACCGTGTACACGCCGGTGACACCCTGCCGCCTGGTCGATACACGCGGCGTGTTCGCAGCCGTTTATCAGGGTAACGGCGCCCCGAGCTATTTCCCGATGCCCTTCGCGGGCAACGAAATCCGGAGCTACGTCCTGAAAGGCGGCAACAACACGTGCCTGTCGCAGTTACCCGCCGCATTGCATCCCAGCGCCGTGCAGCTCCAGGTGTTCGGCATGCCGACGACGTCGAACTCGGGCGACATCGAGATCCTGCCCTTCGGCGCGACGTTCGGAAGCACGGCGACGATGGTTTACATCGCGTCGATCCCGTTCAACACGGTGTCGACCGCGGTTGGAGTCAATGTCGAGAACAACGAGATCAGCGTGCAGGTGCGCGGCGGCGGCGCGCACGTCGCGATCGACGTCGTCGGCTACTTCAGGGCCGCGTCCGACCCGACGTCGCTGACGCTGCAGATCCGCGGCAACCGGGTGATCCGCTATGAATACTTCGGCCAGTCGCCGAACATCATGGGCGGCTTCGCCGGCAACGCCACGGTGGGCGCCGGCTATGCGCAAACGATCGCGGGCGGCGGCAAGCCCGACAGCAATTGCTTCGATCCTTTCAGCAGCACCTTTACGCGGCTTTGCGCGAATCAGTCGGGTCAATCCTTCTCGACGGTGAGCGGCGGCGGTGCGAACGTCGCCGCGGGCTACGGCAGTGCGGTCGCCGGCGGGGTGTCGAACACGGCGGGAGCGGACTACAGCACGGTGGTGGCCGGGTACTCGAATACGGCGTCGGGGTTGTTCAGCACCGTCGCCGGCGGCCGCACGAACATGGCGAGCGGCGATTACAGCTTCGCGGCGGGGCATCGCGCGAAGGCGACGCGGCTCGGAACGTTCATGTGGGCCGACGCGAGAGAGTTCGACTTCGTGCCATCGGTGGACAACTTCTTCGGCGTGCGGGCGACCGGTGGCGTCGGCTTGACCGTTGCGGTGAACCCGACGACCGGAGGCCCCACGCAGTATTGCAATCTGCTGCCCGGCGTGCCGAGCTGGCAGTGCACGAGCGATCGCAACGCGAAGGAGAATTTCGTCGAGGCCGACGGGCGCGACATCCTGCGCCGCCTCGTCGCGATGCCGCTCTATTCGTGGACGTTCAAGGGCGGCGACCCCGGCGTCCGTTCGCTCGGTCCCACCGCGCAGGACTTTCGCGCCGCGTTCGCGCTCGGCAACAGCGAGACGACGATCGCGCAGCTCAATGTCTCGGGCGTCGCGCTCGCCGCGATCAAGGGACTGCACGAGCTCGTGCGCGAACGCGACGCGGTGATCGATGCGCAGCATCGGCGTCTCGATGCGCTCGAGGCGAGCCTCCTCGAATTGCGGCGCGCGGTCGACGCGCGGCACTGACCGCGCCGGGCGTCAGGCGATTGCCTACTGCAAGCGCGGCTTCTTCAATAGCGCGTTGCGATCGACCGAGCGTACGACGACCTCGCGCAACTGCCCGTTGCGAAGCAGCGTCAGCGGCACCTCGATGCCCGCGCCGCCGCGCTGCCACAACGTGCGATAGAACTCGCCGAGATCCTCGATCGCCTCGCCCGCGATGCCGCGAATGACGTCGCCGGGCTCGACGCCCGCCTGCGCAGCCGGGCCGCCGTCCGAGATGCCCTGCACGGTAATCCCTTCCTTCGTCTCGGCGCTGTAGATGCCGAGCCAGGGACGTGCGGCGCGCTCGGCGTGGCCGATGCGCAGCACGTCGTCGAGGATCGGATCGATGAGCTCGCTCGGCACGAACATGTTGCCCTTCACCGTGTCGTCGCCGTCGGCCTCCTGCACGAAGAGCGAGCCGATGCCCACCAGCCGGCCTTTGCCGTCCAGCAGCGCGGCGCCGCTCCATTCCGGATGCGCGGGCATCGTGAACAGCGCTTCGTCGAGCAGGTATTCCCAATAGCCGGCGAACTCGCGTCGCGCGAAGACCTCGGCGCGCAGCGCGTGCGCCCGACCGCCGTGCGAGATCACGTACACGCCGTCGTCGAGATCGGCATCGTCGAGTGCGACACGCTCCAGCGGCTGAACGCCGAGTTGCCCGAGCGGCATGACGAGGCCGAGGCCGGTGACGTGATCGTAGGCGAGCGCGTGTCCGGGCACCACGACACCGGAATGCGTCGTGAGCCAGATCGACTCGGCTTCGGTGATGACGTAGCCGATCGTGAGGACGACGCCTTGCGCATCGATGACGACGCCGCTGCCGCTGCGCTCGGTGCCGAGGATCGACGCCGTAAAAGCGTCCTCGGGAACCTCGACGCGTAGCGCGACGACGGCGTCGAGCGCGCGTGCGAGATCGAACGGCACCTCATCGCCCTTCGGTTGCATTTCCGGCGGGAAAGCCCATTGCGGTTGGTCGGCCACGCGCGTCGTTCTTCGGGTCCGTTCTGCTTCGAGGCATATTACGCGGTCAAGCGCCGCGACATCGCGCGGCCTTGACGTCGATCGTTCCTGTATGCAAACCGGAGAATTCATGCCGCCGCCCCCACTTGTCCGCATCTTCATGACGCTGCCATTTCTCGCCTTCGCCGCCCTCGGTGGCGCTCAGGTCGCGCCGAGCGCGGCCGAGCGCTCGCACTACGCCGGCCTGTTCGCCGCCGCGCTCGCCGGCGACGTCGACGAGATCGAGCGGGTCGTGAAATCCGGCCAGCCGGTCGATGCACGGGATGCGCACGGCCGCACGCCACTCCACGTCGCCGCGTATGCGCGCCGGCACGACGCGATGCGCGCGCTGGTGCAGTCGGGGGCGAATCCCAACGCGCTCGACCACGATCGTTACGACATCGTGACGATCGCCGCCGTGGCCGACGACGTGCCGACGCTCGAGACCGCGCTCGATCTCGGCGGCAGCGCGAAAAATGTCACGAGCCCCTACGACGGCACCGCGTTGATCGCCGCCGCGCATCTCGGTCACGACGCCGTCGTGCGCACGCTGATTCGCGCCGGCGCCCCGCTCGATCACGTCAACAATCTGGGCTGGACCGCGGTGATCGAGTCGATCGTGCTCGGTGACGGCGGCCCCCGACACCAGGCGACGCTGCACGCGCTGGTCGATGCGGGCGCGAACGTCGATCTGCCCGACCGTAACGGTCAAACGCCGCTCGCGCTCGCGCGTTCGCGCGGCTACGAGCGGATGGCCGACATCCTGCGCAAGGCGCCGGCGCGTTGACGCGTTTTTGTCAGCGCGTACGGGCGCGTGCCGGTCGTAGCGCCTTCCGCATGACGAGCCGCGTCGGCTTTGGCCGCGCGACCTCGACAAAGCCGGCGCGGTCGTACATCGCCTTGCCGCCGAACCAGATGTTCTCGGCGCGCGATCGCTCGTGCTTGTCCACGGGATATGCTTCGAGCAACGTCGCGCCGTTCGCTCGCGCGAAGTCGGCGGCGTGCGCGAGCATTGCTTCGGCGACGTGCTGGCCGCGGACCTCGGCGGCCGTGAAGAAGCAGATGACCGACCACACCGGCTTGTCGTCGACCGCACGCATCACCGGCGACTTCGCGAGCTTCGCGTACTCGTCGCGCGGCCCGAGCGAGACCCACGCGACCGGCTTGCCGTCGCGGTAGCCGAGCAAGCCGGGAACCGTTCCTGCGTCGACGAGCGCCTTCAGCGCGTTGCGATTGTGCTCGGCCACGGTCATGTTGCCGCGCACGTCGGCGCGCCCCGAACGGCGGTAGTACATGCACCAGCACCAGCGGACCTGGCCGCTGCCGCGGCTCGTGAAGAGCGCGACGAGGTCGTTCCAACGCTCGGGGGTGAGCGGGTGAACCTCGAGCGCGCCGGAGGCTCGCGCCGGCGCCGGCATCAAATCACGTGCGCGAGCCGCGCGAGCAGTGCGATGACCATGCCGTTGCTCGCCAGGACGAGGCCGGACAACCACAGCAGGTTTTGTGTCTGGCTCGCCTTGATGTCGGCCCTGAGATCGGCACGCACCTCTTCGAGCTTCGCGTCGAACCTGTCTTCCATTGCCACTAGGCGTGCTACGAACGCATCCATGCGCTTCTCGAACGCGTCCATCCGAACGCCGAATTCTGCCTTGGTCAGCAGGTCGCCGCCTTGCTGCGCAACGTGGACGGCGCCCGCGATCTCTTCCGCGGTGAAGTTCGCGCTCTTCCCCGTACCCTTGAGCGCGGTGAGAAGTCGATAAGTATCGATGGCAAGCGTCGACATGCCAGTCAGGCTATCGACCCGACGAGTATAGCGCCATCGTCCGTTCGGCCGAGCCTCTACCCGGCAGCGCTGCTACATGCTTCGCCGGTACTGGCCACCAACGTCGAACAGCGCGTTCGTGATCTGCCCGAGCGAGCACACGCGCACGGTGTTCATCAATTCCTCGAACACGTTGCCGTCGTCGATCACGGTCCGCTTCAGACGCTCGAGCGCGGCGGGTGCCTCCGCGGCATGTTGCGCGTGGAAATCCGAAAGGCGGCGAAGCTGCGATTCCTTCTCCTCCTCGGTGGAGCGAGCCAACTCGAGCTTCTGCGGCACCGCATCGCCATGCGGGTTGCGGAACGTGTTCACGCCGACGATCGGATAGCTGCCGTCGTGCTTGCGGTGCTCGTAATAGAGCGATTCCTCCTGGATCTTGCCGCGCTGGTAGCCGGTCTCCATCGCGCCCAGCACGCCGCCACGCTCGGAGATCGCCTCGAATTCCTTCAGCACGGCCTCCTCGACGAGGTCGGTCAGCTCCTCGATCACGAACGAGCCCTGGTTAGGGTTCTCGTTCTTCGCGAGTCCCCATTCGCGATTGATGATCAGCTGAATGGCCATGGCGCGGCGCACGCTTTCCTCGGTGGGCGTGGTGATCGCCTCGTCGTACGCGTTGGTGTGCAGCGAGTTCGTGTTGTCGTACGTCGAGATCAACGCCTGCAGCGTCGTGCGGATATCGTTGAACGCGATCTCCTGCGCGTGCAGCGAGCGTCCGCTCGTCTGCGAGTGAAACTTGAGCTTCTGGCTGCGCTCGTTCGCGCCGTAACGATCGCGCATCGCCACCGCCCAGATGCGACGCGCGACGCGGCCGATCACCGCGTACTCGGGGTCCATGCCGTAGCTGAAGAAGAACGACAGGTTCGGCGCGAAGTCGTCGACGTGCATCCCGCGCGCGAGGTACGCCTCGACGAACGTGAAGCCGTTGGCGAGCGTGAACGCGAGCTGGGAGATCGGATTGGCGCCCGCTTCCGCGATGTGATAACCCGAGATCGACACCGAGTAGAAGTTCCTGACGTCGTGGTGGACGAAGTACTCCTGGATGTCGCCCATCACCTTCAGGCTGAATTCGGTCGAGAAGATGCACGTGTTCTGGCCCTGGTCCTCCTTGAGGATGTCGGCCTGCACGGTGCCGCGGACCGTCGCGAGCGTCCACGCGCGAATCTTCGCCGCCTCGTCGTCGGTCGGCTCGCGGTCGTTCTCCTCCGCGAACTTCCCGAGCTGCTGGTCGATCGCGGTGTTCAGGAACATCGCGAGGATCGTCGGCGCCGGGCCGTTGATCGTCATCGACACCGAATTGTTCGGTGCGCAAAGGTCGAATCCGCCGTAGAGCACCTTCATGTCCTCGAGCGTCGCGATCGACACGCCCGAGTTGCCGACCTTTCCGTAGATGTCCGGGCGCCGGTCGGGGTCGTTCCCGTAGAGCGTCACCGAGTCGAAGGCCGTCGACAGCCGCTTCGCGGGCATGCCGTCGGCGAGCAGGTGAAAGCGCTTGTTCGTACGAAACGGGTCGCCTTCGCCAGCGAACATCCGCGTCGGGTCCTCGTTCTCGCGCTTGAACGCGAACACGCCGGCGGTGAACGGAAAGCTTCCCGGGACGTTCTCGCGCAGCTGCCAGCGCAGGATCTCGCCGTCGTCCTCGTACTTCGGCAGCACGACCTTGCGCAGCTTGGTCCCCGAAAGCGACGTCGACGTCAACGCCGTGCGAATCTCCTTGTCGCGGATCTTGACGACGTACTCGTCGCCCGCGTACGCCGCCTTGGTCCGCGGCCACATGTCGAGCAGCTTCCTCGAGCGCGCGTCGAGCTTGCGATCGCGCTCGGCGATCAGCGCATCGAGAGAGGCAGGCTCGGTAAATCCAGGGTCGGACTTTGGGGTCGGAGCCACAAGTCCGGCTGAATCGTCGCGATTCGCTGCCGGCTGTTCATGACTGAAAGCTCCGACCCCCAACGCCACATTTCCTGCTTTTCGCAGCATCGATTGCGTCGCGCGCAGCTGTTGCCGTTCGCGAGCGATCCGCGCCTGCGCGTCGGCGCGCGCGTGATAGCCGCGCACCGATTCGGCGATCTCCGCCAGGTAGCGCGAACGCGCGGGCGGGACGATCGCGCGCTGCGCGGTCGAGCTCCGCGTCGCAGGTTTCGGCAACGTGCCGGGCGCGAGCCCGAGACCCTGTGTGCGCAGGCGCTCGGCAAGCGCCTGGTAGAGCGCGGTCACCCCATCGTCGTTGAAGCGCGACGCGATCGTTCCGTACACCGGCATTTCATCCGGCGCCTTGCCGAACGCCTGGTGGTTGCGCTGATACTGCTTGCGCACGTCGCGCAGCGCGTCCTGCGCGCCCTTGCGATCGAACTTGTTGATCGCGACGAAGTCCGCGAAGTCGAGCATGTCGATCTTCTCGAGCTGCGACGCCGCGCCGAACTCCGGCGTCATCACGTAGAGCGACACGTCGACGTGCGGCACGACCGCAGCATCCCCTTGCCCGATGCCCGACGTCTCGACGATCACGAGGTCGTAGCCCGCGGCCTTGCATGCGGCGATCGCACCGGGCAACGCCTTCGAGATCTCGCTGCCCGCATCGCGCGTCGCGAGCGAGCGCATGTAGACGCTCGGCGACGCGATCGCATTCATCCGGATGCGATCGCCGAGCAGGGCGCCGCCGGACTTGCGTCGCGACGGATCGATCGACAGGATCGCGATGCGCAACCGATCGCCTTGATCGAGGCGGAACCGTCGCACCAGCTCGTCGGTGAGCGAGCTCTTGCCGGCGCCGCCGGTGCCCGTAATGCCGAGGACGGGTCCGTGCGCCTGCTTCGCCTCCTCGTCGATCTCGCGACGCAATCCTTCCGGGGCGACGCCGGCTTCGAGCGCCGTGATCGTGCGCGCAAGGGCGCGCGTACGTGCGTACCGGTCTCCCTCGCGCAGCGCACTGGCGGATTGCGGAATCTGTTGCGTCACGTCGACGTCGGCTGCGGCGACGATCTCGTTGATCATCCCCTGCAGGCCGAGCCGCTGGCCGTCCTCGGGCGAGAATATTCGCGCAACGCCGTAGGCGTGCAGCGCGTCGATCTCGGCCGGCACGATCACGCCCCCGCCACCGCCGAACACCTTGACGTGACCGGCGCCGCGCTCGCGCAGCAGATCGATCATGTACGTGAAGTACTCGACGTGCCCGCCCTGATACGACGACACCGCGATGCCGTTGGCGTCCTCCTCGATCGCGCATTGCACGATCTCCTCGACCGATCGGTTGTGCCCGAGGTGGATCACCTCGCAACCGGTCGATTGCAGGATGCGACGCATGATGTTGATCGAGGCGTCGTGGCCGTCGAAGAGGCTCGCTGCCGTCACGAAGCGCACCTTCGTGAGCGGACGATAGACCATGGGTTGGCGCGGGGCGTCGTTCATCGCGAAACGGGGAATCGTGAGGCGTCCTGCCGAAAGCTTACGCGCGTCGCGCGTGTCGGGGGTCGGGACGGTCGCACGCTACATGACGTTTACGTAAACGTCAATCAATGACCAAAGTAAGCGCCCGCTATCAACCCGGCTGCGATCGCGCACGACGTGCCACGCGCCCGCCGGCACTTTCGGCGCCGCTTCGTTGTCCCACCGTCGCCCTTCTCCACGTCACCCCACATGCGCCTTCAGTCGCTTCGTCGTTTCGTCGCTCTCCTCATTCTGCTCGTCCCGCTCACGGTTCTCGCGGCGCTGCCTCCCGGCGTCACGAAGGGACCGAGCGTCGAAGGCGTCGACGAGTACACCCTCGCGAACGGGCTCGAGATTCTGCTCTTCCCCGATCCCACGAAGCCGACGACGACGGTCGACGTGACGTACAAGGTCGGCTCGCGCATGGAAGGCTACGGCGAAACCGGCATGGCGCATCTCCTCGAGCACATGCTGTTCAAGGGCACCCCGTCGGTGCCGAGCGTGTTCGCCGAGCTCGGCCGGCGCGGCATGCAATTCAACGGAACGACGTCGTACGACCGGACGACGTACTTCGAGACCTTCACGGCATCGCCGGAATCGCTCGACTGGGTACTGATGATGGAGTCCGAGCGCATGACGCGCTCGACGTTCAGCAAGGCGGAGCTCGATTCCGAGATGACCGTCGTTCGCAACGAATTCGAGAACGGCGAGAACCGGCCGCAGGACGTGCTGTGGAAGCGAATGGCCGGCGTCGCGTTCGATTGGCACAACTATGGCCATCCGACGATCGGTGCGCGCTCCGACATCGAGAACGTCCCGTTCGAAAAGCTCCACGCGTTCTACGAGAAGTACTACCAGCCCGACAACGCGGTGCTCATCGTCGCGGGCAAGTTCGACCCCGATGCCGCGCTTGCCGCCATCGCGAAGCACTTCGGGCCGATCCCGAAACCCGCGCGGGAGCTTCCTAAGCAATACACGGTCGAGCCGGTGCAGGATGGCGAGCGGACCGTGATCGTGCGCCGCGTCGCGAGCACGCAGTGGGTGGGCGCGCTCTTTCACATCCCGCAAGGGGCGAACCCGGACGCGATCGCGATGGAAGCGCTGGCCGAAATCATGACCGTGCAACCCGCGGGCCGGCTGTACAAGGCGCTCGTCGAGACGGGCAAGGCATCGTCGGTCGAGAACTGGACGTTCGGCCTGCACGACGCGGGGTTCGTGATCTTCTGGGCGCACGCCGCGCCGGGGCAGACGATCGATACCACGCGCGACGCGATGCTCGCGACCCTGTACGACGTGGCGAAGCAGCCGGTCACGCGCGAGGAGCTCGCGCGCGTGAAGACGAAGGCGCAAAAAGACTTCGACGACACGATCAACGACCCGCAGCAGATGGTGATCGCGCTCGCCGAGGCGATCGGCGAAGGCGACTGGCGCCTGTTCTTCATTCATCGCGATCAGTGGAAGAAGCTGACGCCCGCCGACGTCACGCGCGTCGGCAGCGAATACCTGAAGGCATCGAATCTCACCGTCGGCATGTTCATTCCGGAGGCCAAGCCTGACCGGGCGCCGCTCGCTGCCGCCGTCGACGTCCCCGCGCTCGTGACGAACTACAAGGGCGAGCCGCCGATCGCCGCCGGGGAAGCGTTCAATCCGACGCCGGCGAATCTCGAGGCCCGCACGCAGCGCTACACGCTGCAAAACGGCGTGCGCGTCGCGCTTCTGCCCAAGAAGACGCGCGGGGAGACCGCGCAATTCGAGATCCGTCTCGACCTCGGCAACGAGGCGACGCTGAAGAACAGCATGCCGGTTTCCGGATTCACCGCTGAAATGCTCGAGCACGGCACGACGAAGCACGATCGCCAGGCGTTCGAGGATGCGCTCGACAAGCTGAAGGCGAGGCTCGACACCGGCGGCGGCGGCGCACTCGTGTCGGTGAGTGGCATGACGATCCGCGCGAACGTTCCCGCCGTGCTGCGGCTCGCCGCCGAAGCGCTGCGCGAGCCGACGTTCCCCGCGGCGGAGTTCGAGCAACTGAAGCGCGGCGTACTGACACGTCTCGAGCAGGGCAGCACCGATCCGACGTCGATCGCGCGACGCGCGGCGGCGCGCGCCGGCAATCCCTATCCGCCGGACGATGT
>DASTIY010000359.1:0-3856 GCA_035717085.1 Casimicrobiaceae bacterium
GCGGATCCCGCCGCCGACCGGCGTCGTCAGCGGGCCCTTGATCGACACGACGTAGTCGCGAAGGATTGCGAGCGTCTCCTCGGGCAGCCAGACGTCAGGTCCGTAGACGCGCGTCGACTTCTCGCCGGCGTAAATCTCCATCCAGTGGATCTTCCGCTTGCCGCCGTACGCCTTCGCCACCGCCGCATCGACCACGCGAATCATCACCGGCGTGATATCGACACCGGTGCCATCGCCCTCGATATAGGGGATGATGGGATTGTCGGGAACGCGCAGGCTGAAGTCGCGGTTCACCTCGATCTTCGCGCCGCCCGCGGGGACGGTGACGTGCTGGTACATGGAATCTCCTGGCAGACGCGCGGCCGGCACCCGGAACGCGCGGCGAAAGCCGTCATTATGCGGCAGCGCCTGCCGCCATTCGGGCGGCGGGTAACGCAGGCTGCTAGAATCCGCGCCTTTTGCCCCATGCCTCGTCCGGAGTCGAGCTCGGCCCGCCCATGATCGCCCGCCTGCTCGCCCGCCTGCTGCCCGGCCGGGTCGCGCGCGAGCCGCGCATCTATGGCCCCGAGCAACACGGGGTCCGCAGCGACCAGCTGACGAGCGCCGCGCGCAGCGTCGTGCGCAAGCTGCAGGACGGAGGCTTCAAGGCGTTCATCGTCGGCGGCGCGGTGCGCGACCTCCTCCTCGGCCGCGCGCCGAAGGACTTCGACATCGCGACCGACGCGACGCCGGAGCAGGTGAAGCCGCTCTTCCGCCGCGCGTTCATCGTCGGGCGGCGCTTTCGCCTCGTTCACGTGCACCTCGGCAACGACGTCCTCGAAGTGTCGACGTTTCGCGCCGCGCAGACCGGCGACGACGCGACCGACGAGCACGGACGCCTCATCTCCGACAACGTCTACGGCAGTCAGGCCGAGGACGCGGCAAGGCGCGACTTCACCGTCAACGCGCTGTACTTCGACCCGGTGACCGAGTCGATCTGGGATTACGTCGGCGGCTTCAACGACGTGCAAGCGCGGCGCATGAAGCTCATCGGACCGCCGGTGACGCGCTACCGCGAAGATCCGGTGCGCATGCTGCGCGCGGTGCGCCTCGCTGCGAAATTGGGCTTCACGATCGAAAAGCGCACGGAGGAGCCGATCGTGCGGCTCGCGCCGCTCATGCAGAACGTGCCGCCGGCGCGGCTTTTCGATGAAATGCAGAAGCTGCTCCTGTCCGGCCACGCGGTCGAGACAGTGCGAAGCCTCCGCGCGCACGGTTTGTCGACCGGGCTGCTGCCGCTCCTCGACGTCATCCTCGGGCAGCCGCTCGGGCAGAAATTCATCGAGACCGCGCTCGCACAGACCGATGCGCGCGTGCGCGAAGACAAGGGCGTGTCGCCGGCATTCCTGTTCGCGGCGCTGCTCTGGCACGAGGTGCTCGTGTCGTGGAAGGCCGCGAAGGAGCGCGGCGAGCGTCCGCTGCCCGCGCTCTTCGACGCGATGGACCAGGTGCTCTCGGCGCAGGCGGAGCGCATCGCGATCCCGCGCCGCTTCGAAGCGACGATCAAGGAAATCTGGGCGCTACAGCCACGCTTCGAGCAGCGAGCCGGCGTTCGCCCGGCGCGCCTGCTCGAGCATCCGCGCTTTCGTGCCGCCTACGATTTCCTCGTGCTGCGCGGCGCGAGCGGCGAAGTGCCGCAATCGCTCGTCGATTGGTGGACGACGTTCCAGACCGCGGACGACGACGCACGCGCGGCAATGCTGCGTCCCGAGGAAGCGCCGAAGAAGCGCCGCCGACCGCGGCACAGCCGCAAGCGCAGCGACAAGGCGAGCGCGGAAACGCAACCGACGTCCGAAGAATAATTCCGTGGCCACGCGCGCGTTCATCGCGCTCGGCAGCAACCTCGCGCATCCGCGCCGCCAGATCGCCGCTGCACTCGACGCGCTACGGCGCACGCACGGCATTCGCGTGCTCGCCGTTTCGCCGAATTACGTCAGCGCACCGGTCGGGGGTCCGCAACAGCCCGATTACGTGAACGCCGTCGCCGAAATCGAGACGACGCTATCGCCAGGCGCGCTGCTCGCGCAGATGCAGCGTATCGAGCGCCGGCAGGGCCGCGTGCGTGATCCGGCGTCCCGGAACGCACCGCGAACGCTCGATCTCGATTTGCTACTATACGGCGCGCTCCGGATGCGCACGCGCAATCTCACCGTTCCGCATCCGCGGATGCACGAACGTGCCTTCGTGCTGCGGCCCCTCGCGGATGTCGCGCCCGCGCAGACGATCCCGGGCCGGGGACTCGCGCGCCGCTTCCTGCCCGCGGTCCGCTCGCAACGCATCGCCCGCACGCGAAAGCATCACCGCTGAAGCAAGCTCCCATGGATCTCGCTGCCTGCCGCTACGTCGTCATCGAAGGGCCGATCGGCGCCGGCAAGACGAGTCTCGCGCGCGAGCTCGCGGTGCGCCTCTCCGCCGACGAGCTGCTCGAGCAGCCGGCAGACAATCCGTTCCTCGCGCGCTTCTACGACGACATGCCGCGCTTCGCGCTGCCGACGCAGCTCACGTTCCTGTTCCAGCGCGTCGACCAGTTGCGCGGGCTCGCGCAACTCGATCTGTTCCGCCGGCCGACGGTCGCCGATTTCCTGCTCGACAAGGATCCGCTGTTCGCGCGCATCAACCTGAGCGACGAGGAATACCGGCTCTACGACAAGGTCTACGCCCATCTAAAACCGCAGACGCCGACGCCCGACCTCGTGATCTATTTGCAGGCGCCCGTCGACACGCTCGTCGAGCGCGTGCACCGGCGCGGCGTTGCGTTCGAGCAGTCGATCCCGGCGGAATACCTCGCGCGCCTCGCCGACGCGTACACGCGCTATTTCTATCAATACACCGACGCGCCGCTTCTGATCGTCAACAGCGAGCGGCTCAACTTCGTCGACCAGCGCGAGCACGTCGACCTCCTGCTCGAGCGCATCGGCCACATGCGCGGGCAGCGCGAGTTCTTCAACCTGGGGCGGCCGGGCTGACACGCCCGTCACGCCGGGAGCGGCGCATGGAAGTCATCCAATCGGTGGACGCGCTGCGCGAGCGCCTCGAGCAGGCGGGACGCGTCGCATTCGTCCCGACGATGGGCAATCTGCACGAGGGACATCTGTCGTTGATGCGGCTTGCGCGCAAGCACGGCGACTGCGTGGTGGCGAGCATCTTCGTCAATCGCCTGCAATTCGGGCCGAACGAGGACTTCGACCGCTATCCGCGCACGTTCGACGCCGACCGCGCGAAGCTCGAGCGCGAAGGCGTCGACGTGTTGTTCGCGCCGACCGAGCAGGAGATGTACGCGACGCCGCAGGTCTACCGCGTGCAACCGCCGCCGGTCGGCGACGAGCTCGACGGCCAGTTTCGCCCGGGCTTCTTCCACGGCGTGTGCACGGTGGTGCTGAAGCTCTTCAACATCGTGCAGCCCGACGCCGCGGTGTTCGGCAAGAAGGATCGGCAGCAGCTCAAAATCGTGCGCGGCATGGTGCAGCAATTCAACCTGCCGATCCAGATCGTGCCCGGCGAGACGGTCCGCGCCGACGACGGGCTCGCGCTCTCGTCGCGCAACAACTACCTGACGCCGGTCGAGCGCACGGAAGCGCCGCGCCTTTATCGCACGCTACGCGGGATCGCCGACGAGATCGCCGGCGGGCGCACCGACTACGCGAACCTCGAGGCGGCGGGCCGCTCGGAGCTCGCGAAGCACGTCTGGAAGGTCGACTACATTGCCGTCCGCAACGGCATCGGATTGCGCATCCCGCACCCCGAGGGTTTCGATCACCCCAACCTGCTGATCGTGCTCGGCGCCGCGACGCTCGGCGCGACGCGCCTGATCGACAAC